>JABDKT010000184.1 GCA_013002065.1 Flavobacteriaceae bacterium | reverse complement strand
TTTAGGAAATCCGTTGCCAAAGAACGAAGCCGATATCAACTGGGATGCTGGTGATTTCGCTTTCGAATTTGAATTGCGTCTTGCTCCCGAATTCGAGGTAGATGTAAAAAAGAAGGCAGTTACTCAATATAAAATTGTGGCCGATAAAGAAATGATTGATAACCAGGTGAAGGCCATCCGAAATCAATTCGGGAAGATCATTTCTAAGCAGGAAGTTGAAAAAGATGACGAGATTACCGGAACGTTTATTTCCGAAGAAAAAGAAATTGAGAATCAAACGACTTTTTCCACCGAGGTTATCAAAGGAAAAAAGCAATTAAATACTCTTATCGGTGCGAAAGCAGGAGATGAAGTTACTTTGAAAACGAAGGGATTATTTAAGGATGATCACGACAATCAGCGTTATTTGGGAGTTTCTCACGATGATGCTCACGGATTGGATATTGAGGTAACATTAAAGATTTCCGAAGTAAACAAACGTGAAATGGCTGCACTGGATCAAGCTTTATTTGACAAGGTCTATGGTGAAGGAGTGGTTAGTTCGGAAGAAGATTTCAGAGCGAGAATCAAAGAGGATACCGAAAGACAATTCGAGCAGCAAACCGATCAGAAATTATTAAACGATGTAGTCGATTCTTTAATTGAAAATACCAAATTTGATTTGCCTTCGGAGTTTCTTCAAAGATGGATTCAAGTTTCCGGAGAAAAAGAATTGACCGAAGAAGAAGCGAAGGTAGAATTTGAAAGAAGCGAGAAAGGATTAAGATACCAGCTAATAGAGGGTAAATTAAGAACCGAAAATAACCTGCAAGTAACTTTTGAGGAACTAAAAGACTACTCAAAAGGGATGATTAAGTCGCAAATGGCTCAATTTGGACAAATGAACCCAACCGATGAGGAAGTAGAAGGTATCGTGGCCCGAATATTGAGTAATCAAGAAGAAGTGAAACGTTTAAGTGAACAGTTGAATACCAATAAATTGCTTCAGTTTTTTAAGGAAAACGCAAAATTGAAGACTAAGGAAATCACTTATGAAAAGTTCATGAAAGAGGCTTACGCCTAATTCAGCGATAAAATAGTTATATTTAGGGCGTTGAATTGAAAGATTCAACGCTTTTTTTTCAGTAGAAAACCTTTTAAAATTATATGAATTACGAAAAAGAATTTAAAGATTTTGCTATCAAAGACCAAGGGATAAGCAGCACTTATTACGACAAAATAGTAAGTAGCATGTATCCGGTTGGACTTACTCCAAATATTATTGAAGAGCGCCAAATGAATATAGCCATTTTCGATGTGTTTTCACGTCTTATGATGGACCGAATTATCTTTCTGGGAACAGGGATAAACGATCAGGTGGCGAATATCGTTCAAGCTCAATTATTGTTTTTGGAAAGTGTGGACGCCTCCAAAGACATTCAAATTTATATCAACTCTCCGGGTGGAAGTGTTTACGCCGGACTGGGAATTTACGATACTATGCAATTCATTAAGCCAGATGTAGCGACTATTTGTACTGGTATGGCGGCATCGATGGCCGCAGTGTTGCTTTGTGCCGGTGAAAAAGGAAAGCGTAGTGGATTGACACATTCCAGAGTTATGATTCACCAACCTATGGGTGGTGCACAAGGACAGGCGAGTGATATTGAAATTACAGCAAAAGAAATCCTTACTTTAAAGGATGAATTATACCAAATAATTGCAAGTCATAGTGGTCAAACTTTTGAAAAAGTATATGAGGACAGTGACCGTGATTATTGGATGAAGGCAGATAAAGCCTTAGAATATGGCATGATCGATGAGATTCTAACTCGTGGATAAGGCCTAAAATTTAATATTATGGCGAAAGAAGATTTGGAATGCTCGTTTTGCGGACGTAAAAAAGCGGAAACCAACTTGCTTATTGCAGGGTTAGACGCCCATATTTGCGATCGTTGTATTGAACAAGCACACGGAATTGTGGTTGAAGAGGCTTTGCACTCGACCAATTCCGAGTTGACCAAAGAAATGATGTTGAAGAAACCAAAAGCGATTAAAGAGTTTTTGGACGACTATATTATTGGTCAGGAGTACACAAAGAAAGTAATGTCGGTAGCGGTTTACAATCACTATAAGCGATTACTGCAACCCAAAACCGATGATGATATTGAGATTCAGAAGAGTAATATCATCATTGTAGGTCAAACAGGTACGGGTAAAACCTTAATGGCAAAAACGGTAGCAAGAATGCTCAATGTACCCTTAGCTATCGTAGATGCAACGGTTTTAACCGAAGCCGGTTATGTAGGTGAAGATGTAGAGAGTATTTTAACTCGTCTTCTTCAGGCAGCCGATTACAACGTTGAAAAAGCACAAAACGGGATCGTATTTATTGATGAGATTGATAAAATCGCCCGTAAAAGCGATAATCCTTCCATTACTCGCGACGTGAGTGGGGAAGGTGTACAACAAGCTTTACTAAAATTATTAGAAGGAACTGTAGTAAATGTTCCGCCAAAAGGAGGAAGAAAGCATCCGGATCAGAAGTTTATCGAGGTAAATACCGAGAATATACTTTTCATCGCAGGAGGAGCCTTCGACGGTATTGAGAGACACATTTCCAAGCGACTAAACATGCAGGCCGTTGGTTTTAGTGCTTCGAAAAGTGATGATAGACTTCAGAAGGATAATATTCTTCGATACATTATTCCTAAGGATTTAAAAGATTTTGGATTGATCCCGGAAATTATCGGGAGACTTCCGGTACTAACTTATATGAATCCACTAGACAAAGGTACGCTGCGTGCTATTCTTACTGAACCGAAGAACGCCATTATCAAGCAGTACAAGAAATTGTTTGAAATGGATGAGATCGACTTTGTGATTACAGAGGAGGCTTTGGATTTCATTGTAGATCAGGCGGTAAATTACAAACTGGGAGCTCGCGGATTGCGTTCTCTTTGTGAAGCGGTATTAACCGACGCCATGTACGAATTGCCCGGTACCGAAGATCACAAGTTGCACGTGACCAAAGAATACGCTCAGGATAAATTAAGTAAATCAACCATTAAGAAGCTCAAAGCAGTTTCATAATGTGCTTCACGTATAAAATCTAAAAAGCCTCGGTAGATACCGAGGCTTTTTTATTAAACTTAACCTAACTGAAATTCATATCGGCTATGGCGTTGCCAATACGGTTTTACTTCTGTTGTTCGAAATTTTTTGTTGCATTAATTCTTTTTTATTCTTCAAAGTATAACCCGCCACTTCTTTTTCATTTTGGATCATAACCTTCGAGGAAGTACACGAAGTCGTGATAAATGCTAATGCAATCAATAAATAGATAAGTCTTTTCATTACAGCCCCATTTGTAATTTTACTCTACAAACATAGACAGTAGGAAAAGTACTACCAAAAATTTTAGTTCAAGTTGTCAGAAAATTCGTTGAATGACATTTCCGAAATAATCCTCTCGATTAACGACTTTAAATCATCGTTCTACGACACACCATATTGGTTCAACTGGAGAAGTTCTTCGAGATAATCGCGCGTATTGGATAGCCTTGGCACCTTATGTTGTCCGCCCAGCTTGTCTTTTTCTTTCAGCCAATCGTAAAACAATTTTTCCCTAGCGCAATGGACGGTGGGTGGTTTTAGGGTAGTGTTATTATATCTTTTCGCCTCATAATCACTATTCACTTCCTGAAGGGATTTGTCCAATATTTTTGAAAATTTTTCAAAATCGTTGGGGGGTGTTTTAAACTCTATAATCCACTCGTGTGCACCTTTTTCCTTTCCGTTCATAAAAATAGGAGCGGCAGTGTAATCCACTATTTCAGACTGTGTAAGTTGAGTAGTCTTTTTTAGCGCGGCTTCGGCGTTTTCTATAATTAGTTCTTCTCCAAAGGCATTGATATGATGTTTGGTACGACCCGTAACTTTGATGCGATAGGGTTGCACCGAGGTAAATCTTACGGTATCTCCAATCTTATATCGCCAAAGACCTGCATTCGTTGTGATTACAATGGCGTAGTTGGTTCCTACTTCCACTTCGGAAAGAGGAACGATTTTAGGAGAAGGCGTTCCATAACTATCCATTGGGATGAATTCGTAAAATATTCCGTAGTCCAGCATCAGTAATAATTCTTTGCTGTTGTTTTGATCCTGAATAGCAAAGAACCCTTCCGAAGCATTGTAAATCTCATAATATTTGAAATCGGATTTAGGAAGTATTTTTTCGTATTGCTCCACATATGGGTCAAAACTAACTCCACCGTGAAAATAGACTTCGAGGTTGGGCCATATTTCGAATAAATTATCCTTTCCTGTCGTTTCGAGCACATTATTCAGCAAAACCAACATCCATGAAGGAACTCCGGCCAGACTGGTTACATTTTCTTTGATCGTCTCATCGACAATTGCTTGCATCTTAGTTTCCCAATCACTCATGAGTGATATTTCGTTGGAAGGAGTACTACTGAATTCCGCCCAAAACGGCATATTGTCAATAAGAATTGCTGAAAGATCGCCAAATACAGTTCCATTCTCCTCATATAGCTCTTTACTGCCTCCCAGACGTAAGCCTTTCCCAACAAACAATTGAGAGTCGGGATTGTTATTCAAATACATACAGAGTAAATCCTTGCTGGCAGCATAATGGCAGTCTTCCAACGAATCTGAACTAACCGGGATAAACTTACTGCGAGAACTGGTGGTTCCGCTGGATTTTGCAAACCATTTAATGTTGGATGGCCAGAATATGTTATTCTCTCCTCGTCGGGAGCGTTCAATCAAGGGTTCATTATCTACGTAATTGCTTAAAGGTACGGTGTCATTATACTCTTTGTAACTCGATATTGAGGCAAAGCCGTACTTTTTACCAATCTCTGTATTTTTTGCCTTCTGAAGTAAATTCTGCAACAATTCCTCTTGTACCTCAATGGGATACTTTAGAAAAAGTTCTATCTGGTGAAACCGCTTCTTTAAAAACCAGGACGCGATAGAATTTACAATAGGAATTGGCATGTTTTGAACTATCTTTATGGAATAAAAGTAACAATTTTATCTGTATGAAATACCAAGGGGTCTTAACCAAAATGCAAACGGAAAATAACCAGCCCATTCAGTATTATTTAGTATTTGAATCAGATTTCCTACATATGAATCAGCTATTGGACAAGAAAATCTCCATCGATTTTGTGGGATACCAATGTTTAAACTGCGGATTGAACAAAAAAATCTTCCGACAAGGATTTTGCTATGACTGCTTTTATGAAATTCCTCAGGCTGCCGATTGGATCATGCGCCCCGAGTTGAGCACTGCTCATTTAGGAAAGGAAGATCGCGATCTGGAGTATGAAAAAAAGGTGCAGCTGCAACCACATATAGTTTATTTGGCGAATAGTAGCAACGTAAAGGTAGGTGTGACGAGGAAAAGTCAGGTGCCAACCAGATGGATCGATCAAGGAGCACATGAAGCCATAGAAATTGTAGAAGTGCCAAACCGATACTTAGCAGGCGTAACCGAAGTTGCATTGAAAGATCACGTAAGCGACAAGACTAATTGGCGCAATATGCTTAAAAACGATGTAAAAGACGAAGATCTGGTCGAATGGAGAGAGCGGTTGAAGGATTTTATTCCTTCGGAAGCTACCGAATATTTTATAGAAAGCAATACCGAAACTCATCTAGAATTTCCGGTGATTCAATATCCCACCAAACCCAAAAGTTTGAATCTTGAAAAAACACCATCTTTCCAAGGAACCTTAAAAGGGATTAAAGGTCAATATCTAATCTTTGAAGATGATACCGTTTTTAATGTGAGAAGTAACGAAGGTTATAAAGTGGATATTTCAGTAAACTAAAATCTAACGATTGCCCTTTTTAACGGTGTCGTTTTTCTTTTTCTTCTTACCAAAAATACCTCCAATTACATCTTTTACAATGTCGGTTGTTTTATCAACTTGAGTATTTCCTGATGTATTGGATGAAGTACTGTCTTTTGGCTTCCCTCCACCAATGAGATCTCCCAATATATCGGTGCCTTTCTCGACTAAGGTTTCTTTTTGTTTCTGAATAATCTTGTTGGTTAGTTCATTGATTGCGGCACGGGTATTCAAATTAACTTGGGGTTGGGTAAAACTTCCTGATATCCCAACAGGAACATTAACGCTCATGGCTTCTGCTTCGGAAGGATCTAGTTTCTGTAACAAGTTGGTCACCTCGCTGCCTAAATATCGCGCCGGCACATCCATATTCAGGTTATAATCAACACTTTTATCGAGGCCGTGAGAACCACTTGCGGTAATTGTTACTCCTTCCACCTTGATGTCAAAAGGTTTCACAGCAATTCTTCCGTTATTGAAATCTAATGCGGTACTAACATCTCTTAAACTTAGCTTTTCCAAATTGAGAAAGGTAAGCTGATCACCTAATTTGGACAGTAGAGGAGTGCGTTCGGGGCTTACTTCGGCAGTGAGAATTTGAGCGATGGCATTCCCTGCAATCGTAGATAATTTCGGAGTTAGATCGCTATTGAGGTCTCCTTGTAACTGTATGGTCGTGTTCAAATCTCCGTCCAAGGCACTCGCAATTGGCGCTATGTATTTTAGTAGAGATAATTGCCCAAAAGAATCATCGATATCAATCTGTTGCAGGTCCAAATTCATATTAAATTTTGGAACCGCTTGTTTTGTATCTACTTCACCGGAAAAGTTGGCATTTCCCCCAAAGATTTTAGATTTTACATTTGTAAGGTTGGCTGTTTCATCTTTGATATTGATCGTGCCTGAAGTATTTTCGAGTTCGAGATTGTCATAAATTACTCTATTAGCAGTAAAGTCCACGGTGGCATCCAGAAAATCCGGGATTTGAATACCTTCAGAAACATTAGCTCCCGTTTGTTTTAAATCGGCACCGGAAACAGGCTTATCGGAATCGGTGGTTTTAAAATCATTCAGATTGAACGTATTCGAAGTTAAATAAAAACGCCCTTTCAGATCTTGTTTGGCCATAATCCAAGGAATTAAATTTTGGATGGTACCTGTTCCCGAAATATCGGTTTGTCCGGTAGAGGCTTTAAGCTCGTTTAGTGTAATATTCCCCGGAACCATTTTTACGCCGGCCTTTTCAATTTTAATCTCATCTGGAAAGGCATCGTCTGTGTAACTAAAGTTGGTCAAACTTGCGCTTCCATTGGTACGGATGTTATCGTAGGCTTCATTTTCTATGGAACTCATGTCAAAATTTGTTGTTACATCGGCTTCGAAAACACCGCTTAAATCCTGTTCGAGTTCTAGGGGCAACACCTGCTCGATGTTCGCCAAATTCAGTTTTCCTTTTAGAGCCAAGTTTACCAAAGCATTTTCAGTCAAATTCCGAATAGTTCCGTTGGCACTAAAAATTTCATCGTCTATTTTGAAGGTAAGTCCGCCAATCGTCAAATAGGTGTCTTTCACCAATCCGGTTTCGTTTTTTAGTTCGGCATCAATAGTGATATTTTTGACGGTCTTTGGCAAGTTGGGATACTTAAAAGAGGCGTTATTACTCGCTACTTTTATATCCATTTTAGGGATGTATGTTTCGTTTGCGAGCCCTTTCAGCATGCCATTTACAGTAAAGTCTCCAGTGGTAGCCACGCCATCGAGTTCTTTCACGTATTTCTTCGGAATAACAGCCAAAAAGTTTTTAAAGTCGGACGAAGGAGTTTTGAAGGTGATATCAATTTCATTGGCATCTTCCAACACCTTCACATAACCATCGAAGGTGAGAGGTAAATCATTAATCTTCGCCTCATTCTCTAAAAAGGTGTATTGCTGGTTTTCCAAATCCATTTGAAAAACTGCGTCCAAAGACACTGGATTTTCATCCAAATATTTTACGTCTTCCAATTGAAAACTAACCAAGGCGTTTGTTTCGGTGTCCAATTCGGACTGCTGAAGGGAAAAGTCACCTTTTCCGGAGTGATTTAAGTCGGAAACTTTTAGATAGGTTCGTGTTTTCTCATCGCTATAACGAAGCTTGGAATTACTAATTTCATATTGTTTCAAATCGAATGTGAATCCCGAATTCTCCTCTCCGGAAATATTAGACTCTTGCTCATTCTTTATTGCAATGTCATAATTAGTTCGACCTAACGAATCTATCTTTATATTAATATTTGCTCGATCGAGCGCCAGGGCGTCGATAGCAATAGATTCATTTTCTTTCTTGAATAGCTGGCTCAATCCCATCTTCAAAGCAAGTGTTTCTCCTGAAGCCAGTGTGTCGCCTTCGAAAGGGGCTCTATTTGTTACGCTGAAATTTTCTAACTCCACAGCTGCGTTAGGGAAATTGGAGAACAGGCTTAGGTCCATTTGTTCCCAGGCAACTTCAGCGTTGAGGTTTTTGTTGAGGTTCTTTTTCAGAAGGTCTTCCAACGAACCTTTGAA
>JABDKT010000169.1 GCA_013002065.1 Flavobacteriaceae bacterium | reverse complement strand
TTCCGTTTTTTGCGGCTTCGACTATTTCAGCAACCGTTACAGGTCGAACTTCAGTTTCAATTCCATTGCGTTCGGCCAATGCAATCACACTTTTTCGGGTTACCCCATCCAAAATTCTATCGTTGGTAGGAGCCGTTAGAAGCTTATCGTTCACTCTGAAAAATACATTCATCGTTCCTGCCTCTTCCAAGTATTTATGCTCGTTAGCATCGGTCCAAACTACCTGTTGAAAACCTTTTTCCTTCGCCAGATTAGTAGGATAAAACTGCGCCGCATAATTTCCTGCTGCTTTGGCAAAACCAACACCACCATCGGCAGCACGACTATATTGTTCTGCAAAAACAACCTTCACTTCTCCAGTGTAATAGGCCTGAGCCGGTGATAATAGAATGATGAATTTATATGCATCCGATGGAGAAGCCGATACTCCGTTCTCCGTAGCGATCGCAAAAGGTCTAATGTATAATGAATTTCCTAATCCGGGTTTAATCCAATCTTTGTCCAATTCGAACAATTGTCTAAGAGCTTCGAAGAATAAATCTTCCGGAAATTCTGGCATGGCCAATCTCTTGGAACTTCGATTAATTCTTTTGATATTTTCAACAGGTCGAAACAAAAATACGCCCCCATCATCATCTTTATACGCCTTCATACCCTCAAAAACCGCTTGGCCATAGTGAAAAACCTTGGCCGAAGGATAAATCTCTAATGGTCCATAAGGCTTTATTTGCGCATTTTGCCATTGTCCATTTACGAAATCACACTCAAACATATGATCACTAAAAACCTTCCCAAAAAGTAGGTTGTTGAAATCAACTTCGGCAATTCGAGACTGTGTTGTTTGTTGAACTGTTATGACTGGCGTGGTAGTTAGGCTCATAGTAATTTGTTACGGCTCAAAATTAGGTAAAATTTACGCCAATTAAAATCTAAAAATTTCATAAAATTGCAGTATATTAAAAAGTCGATATAATTTTGAAACCCATGAAAAAGATTGTCCTATTAATGTTTGTCTTAGCAGTAATTTTTAGCTGTAAAGAAAAAACCGATCAAAACTTAGATGTAGCCGAAAATGCAGATGTAATTGAAGTTCAAACAGCATACGCAAGTTATGGCGAGGAGATTACAGATAAAGATGTGGTGACCAAAGATGTCATGATTGAGAAGTATAAAACCATGAAAGTAGGAGATACTGTAGATATTAAGTTTTCTTCGGAAGTCAATAGTGTTTGTCAGAGTAAAGGTTGCTGGATGCGACTTAATTTAGGAGATAATGAATCTTTTGTGAAATTTAAGGATTACGGATTCTTTATGCCGAAGGATATAGCCGGACAAGAAGTGATTGTAGCCGGTAAAGCCTTTGTGGAAGAAACCAGTGTGGACGATTTAAAGCACTTTGCTGAAGATGCCGGAAAAACACAAGAAGAAATAGATGCTATCACCGAACCCGAATTGTCTTATTCGTTCTTATCGCACGGAGTATTAATTCCTGAAAAGCAATAATTGAAACGGGAGTTCCTAAAAACGGGCGATGGTTCTTTTACCATTCATCTTCCCGAATGGAACGAACAATATCATTCTAAACACGGTGCTATAAATGAGGCGCTGCATGTTTTTATTGAAACCGGACTACGGCACTATTTGGAGTTTGGAAAAGTTGAACCTGACGCAACCATACACATTCTCGAATTAGGTTTCGGTACAGGGTTAAATGCCCTTCTTACTTCGGAAATATCTAAAAAACTAAAACATAAAGTTCGATATACTGGGATAGAAGCATACCCGGTCGAAATTGCTGAAATAGAGCAATTGAACTATCCTGAACTTGTGAACGCAACCGAAGAGGACTTTCTAAAACTACATCAAACAGCCTGGGAAAAAGATTCGGATATTTCAGAATACTTTAAACTTCACAAGAAAAAGCAATTCTTTTCAGAAATTGACGAATCCAATCGATTCGACCTCGTTTATTTTGATGCTTTTGGGCCACGAGTTCAACCCGATTTGTGGACCGAGGCCATTTTCAGTAAAATGTTTACAGCACTGAAAATGGGTGGGGTATTAGTAACTTATTCGGCCAAAGGCAGCGTGCGAAGAGCCATGGAGGCTGTCGGATTCAAAGTAGAACGATTACCCGGACCACCTGGGAAGAGAGAAATGCTAAGAGCCTCTAAAATTTGTCCTTAATTCAAAGTTAAAAACTCGGATGTCCTCACAATATTCCGTTAAGAACCACAGCTATTCATCAATTCCCTCGTAATTTTGTTGAAAATTGCAGCTTAAATGAAAGTATTAATTGCAGGAGCTACAGGTTCGATTGGCCGAGAATTATTGGGTCAATGCCTGAATGAGGGTATTGAAGTCAATTATTTAACTACCAGTAAAGACAAGTTGGACGTGCTAGATGGTGCGACCGGTTACTTTTGGAATCCTAAAAAGAATGAAATTGATATTAATGCCTTCGATGGTGTGAAAGCCGTTATAAATTTAGCAGGTGCTACTGTTTCCAAGAGATGGACCGATGCTTACAAAAAGAAGATACTGGAAAGCCGCCTCAACACTGCTCGACTCATTTTAAATACACTAAAGAACAACGACCACTCTGTGGAACAGTATCTATCTGCGAGCGGAATTAGTTTGTACCCAAGTTCAAAAACCAAATTATATGATGAAAACTTCGAAGGATCGGGAGATACGTTCCTTGCAGAAGTTGTAGTAGAGTGGGAAAAAGCTGCCGAGTCCTTTTCAGAAATAGATATTCCGGTAAGCATTGTTCGAACCGGAATCGTTTTGGCCAAAGAAGAAGGAGCCTTAAAGAAAATAGTTCAGCCTATAAAAATGGGATTTGGGGCACCTCTGGGGAGCGGTGATCAATGGCAATCGTGGATTCATATTGAAGATATAGCCGGCATATATCTTCATCTACTAAAGAGAAAACTAGCAGGAGTATTTAACGGTGTTAGTGGTGGACCCGTCACCAACAAAAAAATGACCAAAATTATCGCTTCCGAATTAAATAAACCCCTGTGGATGCCTAACGTTCCAGTCTTTATGCTGAAACTAATTTTGGGAGAAATGTCCGCTTTGGTTTTGGAAAGTCAATTAGTGAGCGCTCAAAAAATAGAAGATTCAGGTTATAAATTTAACTATGTGAACCTGGAAAGAGCTATTGAAGAATTGTTGTAAAAAAAAGGACGGCACATGGCCGCCCTCTTCATTCATTTATTTCTCATCAATTAGCTCTTATTAGCCACTACAGAAATTGTAAGTTCAATTTCGTCATCAATAAACTTATCTCCTAAATTGTCGAAGATGGATTTTGATCCGAAATTCACGCCCCATTTAGTTCTGTCTATAGTAAATGGTTCACTTTTAAGTGTCATCATATTTTCCTCTACGGAAATAGCAGCAGGAAAAGATACAGGATTTGTTTTATCCTTAATGGTCAAATTTCCGTTCACCATCGTTGTTCCGTCTGCTTCAGTAACTCCGGTCATTTCGAAACTAGCGAATGGATATTCTGTAACGTTAAAGAAGTCACCTTCTTTACCTTCAACAGTACCCTTTAAATGAGCTTCGAGATTGTCCTTCATTTGACCTTCCAGATCCAAATCGGTAATCGTATTCATATCGATTGAAAACTTACCACCGGCTGGTGCACCATCTTTTACCATCACAGTACCAGATGCCAAAGCGATGGTTCCGTTATGACTTCCAAGAGGTTTTGAACCTTTCCATAGTATGGTCGATTCGTCAACATTAACGTTGAAATCGGCAGAAACTCCAGCTGTCTCCATGGTGTCTGTAGCTGTCGCAGTTTCGTCTTTTTCTTCTTTTTCTTTGCAAGCACCGGCTCCTAATGATATGAAGGCAACTAGTGCAAAATTTAAAATGAGATTTTTCATGATTTTTTTAACGTTTTAGGTTTTGACAAAAATATTCTCTTAGAATTAATTCCATCTTAAATTTATACTAAATAAAATGATGACATTTTGACATTTTATAAGAATTGGCAGTACTTTTGCTCACTTGAGAAACAAAGAATAAATCGTACTCATCTATGAGCAAAAAAAGTAATTCAGAAGAGATCGTTACAGAGAAAAAGGGGGTTTCTAAAAAGGACAAAGCCGCGAAAAAATCTTCAAAAAAGGAATCTAAAGATAAAGTAGCCGAATTAGAAGCCGCTTTAGAATCTGAAAAGGATCGAAATTTAAGATTGTTTGCGGAATTCGAGAATTATAAAAGACGTACCGGTAAGGAACGTATAGAATTATTTAAAACGGCCAGCCAGGATGTTATGATCGCTCTATTACCTGTTTTGGATGATTTCGATCGAGCATTGAAGGAGCTTGAAAAAGCGGAAGATGAAAATGTAAAGGGTATTGCTCTTATTAGCAATAAATTGAAGGAAACCTTAAAACAAAAAGGATTGGAAGCTATTGAAACAGAAGCTGGACAACCATTTAATGCAGATCATCACGAAGCGGTTACACAAATTCCCGCTCCCACCGAGGATATGAAAGGAAAGATTATCGATGTGATAGAAAAAGGATATACGCTTGGTGAGAAAATTATTCGCTATCCTAAAGTAGTTATAGGACAATAAGATGAAAGAAGATTATTACGATATATTAGGCATTTCCAAAAATGCATCTGCTGCAGAAATTAAGAAGGCCTATCGGAAAAAAGCCATAGAATTTCACCCCGATAAAAATCCGGGCGATTCCAAAGCCGAGGAAATGTTCAAAAAAGCAGCCGAGGCTTATGAGGTGTTGAGCGACCCCGATAAGAAAGCCAGATACGATCAATATGGCCATCAGGCGTTTGAAGGCGGTGGTTTTGGCGGTGGCGGTATGAATATGGACGATATTTTCAGTCAGTTTGGAGATATCTTCGGAAGCGCCTTTGGAGGCGGTTTTGGCGGTTTTGGAGGCTTCGGAGGAGGTCAACGAGGCCGTGTGAAAGGAAGTAATCTTCGCATTCGAGTAAAGCTCTCTCTTGAAGAAGTCGCACAAGGAGTGGACAAAAAGATTAAGGTGAAACGTAAAAAGGTGGCACCCGGAACTACCTATAAAACCTGTACCACCTGTAACGGTCACGGACAGGTTACCAAAATTCAAAATACCATTTTAGGCCGAATGCAAACGGCAACAACCTGTGGAACTTGTAAAGGTGCAGGAGAAATTATCGACAATGCGCCCAAAGAAGCAGATATGTATGGAATGATTTCTTCAGAAGAAACAGTTTCAATAAAAATTCCTGCCGGAGTAGTAGATGGGATGCAGTTAAAAGTGAGTGGAAAAGGGAACGATGCGCCAGGAAACGGAATTGCAGGTGATCTTTTAGTGGCTATTGAAGTTTTACCACATCCCAATTTGCAACGAGAAGGCGATAACCTTCATTACGACCTTTATATTAGCTATTCCGACGCAGTTCTTGGGACTTCCAAAGAAATCGAGACTGTAACCGGGAAAGTTCGCATAAAAATAGATGCCGGGACTCAAAGCGGTAAAATTTTAAGACTCCGGAAAAAGGGAATTCCGAGCATAAATGGCTATGGAGTGGGTGACCTCTTGGTTCACGTAAATGTCTGGACGCCAAAAGATTTGAATAAAGAACAGCGTGAATTTTTCGAGAAAATGAAGAATGACGAGCATTTTGAACCCAAACCCGAAAAAGAAGACAAATCCTTTTTTGAAAAGGTGAAAGATATGTTTTCTTAATAAGTGTTCAAATAATTAATTTTTTACTTATATTTGAAAATCGCTTGTCTTAAAGCGATAATTTTTCTTTTTCATAGCAATTTTTTTCCCACCCTTAATTTATTGAGGGTGGGTTTTATTTTTAGTGACGATTTTTACTCAAAAAGTTTGTGTAACGTTTCTGTTTTTTAGCATACCAACACTTGTAATGTAAAATGGAGTGCGTAGCTTCGCACAAAAAAGTATTTAACAGCAAAAAAATCTATGGACCACCTTCTTGTTGCTAACCGTGTTTCTAAATCATTTGGGGATTTTACGGCTCTAAACAACGTTTCGATTGAAGTTCCCAGAGGTAGTATTTTCGGACTTCTAGGACCCAACGGAGCAGGGAAAACTACCTTTATTAGAATTATCAACCAAATCACTATGCCAGATACCGGTGGGGTGAAATTAGACGGAGAAGATCTACAGCCCCATCATATTCGGCATATTGGCTATTTGCCGGAAGAACGAGGCCTCTACAAATCGATGAAAGTTGGTGAACAGGCTCTGTATTTAGCCCAACTTAAGGGTTTATCCAAGTCGGAAGCAAAAAAACGACTAAAAATGTGGTTTGAACGCCTGGAAATTGGAGATTGGTGGAATAAAAAGATACAAGAGCTTTCAAAGGGTATGGCACAAAAGATTCAGTTTGTTGTTACTGTGCTTCACGAACCCAAACTACTTATTTTTGATGAGCCTTTTAGCGGTTTTGATCCTATTAATGCCAACCTTATTAAGGACGAAATTCTTAAACTTAGAGAGGATGGAGCGACTGTGATATTCTCAACGCACCGCATGGAATCTGTAGAGGAAATTTGTGACCATATCGCTCTAATTCATGAGTCAAATAAAATTTTAGATGGAAAACTCATCGATATTAAGCGTCAAAACAAATCGAACACCTTTGAAGTAGGCTTGATAACCGATAAAAAACTGGAAGTTTCTGCTTTACTGAAGGACAGATTCGATATTGAGCCGGCCGATTTCAAAACTATTAATGACGAACTTCAATACAAAATAAAGGTTCCCACAAATTCGAATGCGAATGATTTAGTGAGTTATCTCACAACTTTAGGTGAGGTCAATCACTTTGTGGAAGTTGTTCCCTCGGCCAATGATATTTTTATTCAAAGTGTAAAAAACCACTAAAATTTCCGAAGAATGAATCATCTATCTCTCATCATAAAACGAGAATTTCTAAATAAGGTTAGAAACAAGTCTTTTATCGTAATGACTTTTTTGAGTCCGCTCATTATGGTTGGTATATTCAGTCTGGTGGCCTATTTATCACAATTGAACAACGATAAAGTAAGAACTATCACGGTTTTAGACGAAAGTGGATTATTTCTGAATCAGTTTGAAGACGACGATAACTTAAGATTTGAATCGGTTTCAAACGTTTCTCTGGAAGACGCGAAGAAAACAGTGGAAGAATCGGATGCCTATGGTTTGCTGTACATTCCAAAAACCGATTCCATTGATGATTTGTCGGATAAAATTAAATTCTATTCCGAAGATTCACCTTCGCTAACCATCATGAGTGATATTGAATGGACTATCGAGAAGAAAGCCAATTCCTTAAAATTGAAGGAACAAGGGCTGGATGCCGACTATATCAATAATCTGCGAGTAGATATCGATGCGCAATTGGAGACCTTTCAAGGGGAAGAAACCTCGAAATTAGGCTCTGGACTAAAGCTTATTTTTGGCGGAATTGCCGGTTATATGCTGTTTATGTTCATTATTATTTATGGAAATATGATCATGCGCAGTGTAATTGAAGAAAAAACCAGTAGAATCATAGAAGTCATTATTTCTTCAGTAAAACCTGTAAAACTCCTTTTAGGAAAGATTATTGGTACTTCACTAGCGGGGGTAGCACAATTTCTTGCCTGGGTGATTTTAATAGGAGTGTTTAGTCTTATTGTTTCCTCCATATTTGGAATTGACCCCGCTGCCGTTCAGAGTCCGCAGCAAGAAGTGTTGGAACAATCACAAATGGCCAGTGATGGCATGGAAGGTATCGTGGCAGACGTGATCATGGAAATCCAGAATTTACCAATTACCAATCTGGTGATCATGTTCCTTTTATTCTTTGTGGGGGGATATTTATTATACGCTTCACTTTATGCAGCTATTGGGGCCGCTGTAGATAGCGAAACCGACACTCAACAATTTATGTTACCTATCATTATGCCCTTAATACTGGCAGTGTATGTAGGTTTCTTTACCGTGATTGAAGATCCACATGGCACGGTTTCACAAGTATTTTCGTTTATACCTTTTACCTCCCCGGTAGTGATGTTGATGCGAATTCCATTCGGAGTTCCGATTGAGCAACAGTTGCTATCTGTACTCATATTATTTGCTACCTTTATCGGCACAGTTTGGTTCGCCTCTAAAATTTATAGAGTTGGAATTTTGATGTATGGAAAAAAACCAAGCTACAAGGAAATAATTAAATGGCTAAAATATTAAGTAAGTGCAAGACGGAGTAAAAGAGAAAATTTCAGAAGTAGTAAAAGAAGATATTTGGGGAAACATTAAGGAATTCCTAGATATTGGTTTTCACTTTGGGGAAGGCGAGAATGCAGTGCATATTACCATTGGGCTCCTTCTTCTGGTGGCCTTTGCGTTTTTTACCACCAGCTTCGTTCTGAAATGGATACGCCGATTAGCAACGCGCAAAATGGACGAAACCGATTCACTCAAGTTTGTGAGTGTATTTAAGTTTATTAAGTATGTGGCTTACATCATCGTTGTGTTCTCGGTTCTCAGTTTTGCCGGAGTAAACGTTACGCCGTTTTTAGCGGCCTCGGCAGCCTTGTTAGTTGGGGTTGGATTGGCACTTCAAGAGATTTTTCAAGATGTGATAGGTGGTATTTTAATCATGGTGGATAAGTCTCTTTTGGTTGGGGATATTATTGAAGTAGAAGGAAGAGTAGGTAGGGTGATTGATATCAAGCTTCGAACAACTCGAGCGATTACGCGAGATGATAAGATTATAATTGTTCCCAATCATAAATTTATAAGCAATTCGATCTTAAATTATACACAAAACCACAAGACCACTCGTGAAAGCGTAAAGGTTGGCGTGGCGTACGGAAGTGACACCGAATTGGTTAAAGAACTCCTCATTCAGAGTGTTTCGGACGACAGCCGAATATTAAAAAGACCCAAGCCGTTTGTTGCCTTCGAAGATTTTGGAGATTCCGCGTTGGTGTTTTCTATTTACTTTTTCATCAACAATAGTTTTATAGATCCTGCGATTAAAAGTGATATTCGGTTTAGAATTGATGCACTTTTCCGCGAAAATAATGTGACAATACCTTTTCCACAGAGAGATGTTCACATTTTCGACACCAAGTCTAATAAGTAATTTTCTTCGGAA
This sequence comes from Flavobacteriaceae bacterium, assembly GCA_013002065.1. Classification (GTDB taxonomy): domain Bacteria; phylum Bacteroidota; class Bacteroidia; order Flavobacteriales; family Flavobacteriaceae; genus Aureisphaera. The sequence continues at coordinate 873 of JABDKT010000169.1, read as the reverse complement.
AAATCTAAATCGAAATTTCTGGCATTGCTATTGTTTACTTTTATATTTTTAAAATCCTAATTAAAATTTTATGCCCAACATATTAATTATTGAAGATGAAGCCGCAATTCGTAGAGTATTGGTAAAAATATTGACCGAAGAAAGTGACCAATATTCGGTGACGGAGGCAGAAGACGGTCTCGCAGGAATTGAACTTATTAAAAAAGACGACTTCGATTTGGTGTTATGTGATATTAAAATGCCGAAAATGGACGGGGTCGAAGTATTAGAGGCACTCAAAAAGTTAAAACCGGAAGTTCCTATCGTGATGATTTCCGGACACGGAGATTTGGATACAGCCGTAAATACCATGAGATTAGGAGCCTTCGATTATATCTCCAAACCACCCGATTTAAATAGGTTACTCAACACGGTGAGAATTGCTCTGGACAGAAAAGAATTGGTGGTCGAGAATACGCGTCTAAAGAAGAAAGTGGGTAAACAGTACGAGATGATTGGAGATTCTCCTGCGATTATGCAGATCAAGGAAATGATAGAGAAAGTTTCCCCCACCGAAGCTAGAGTCCTTATAACCGGACCCAATGGTACTGGAAAAGAATTGGTCGCTCACTGGCTTCATCAAAAAAGTGATCGCTCTAAAGGCCCAATGATTGAGGTAAACTGTGCTGCGATTCCGAGTGAATTGATTGAAAGTGAACTTTTCGGACATGTAAAAGGAGCTTTTACTTCGGCGAACAAAGATCGAGCAGGTAAATTTGAAGCAGCGAATGGAGGAACTATTTTTCTGGATGAAGTTGGCGATATGAGTTTGTCGGCTCAAGCGAAAGTATTGAGAGCTCTACAAGAAAACCGAGTTCAAAGAGTGGGTAGTGA
>JABDKT010000150.1 GCA_013002065.1 Flavobacteriaceae bacterium | reverse complement strand
CTACTACGCGTCCAGTTACCTTATATTCTTGGCCAATGACAACCGTAGACACCAGTAGAAATAAGATGAGTAAAAGCTGTCCTGTTCTCGCGTTATACATTTCGGCAGGGAATTATTGATTAGTTATGAGCAGCCGATTTGGGAGAGATTATTTGTTGCTCTTCCTACAAAGGTTGTAATAAATTGAAGAATTTTGGATAAGAATTTCTTTTTTTCGACGAACTGCGTCATTTCAATTAATTAGCTGTTTTTTTGCGTTATATTTGCACTCCCGTTCAGCTTAGATAGTATGTTCGGAACAAATTGCTGAAGAAGGATTATGAAAAACATTCGCAACTTTTGCATCATTGCCCATATCGACCATGGTAAAAGTACTTTGGCCGACCGTCTCTTGGACTTTACCGGAGCCGTGACCGAAAGAGAGCAGCAGGCTCAACTTTTGGACAATATGGACTTGGAGCGAGAAAGAGGGATTACGATTAAGAGCCACGCCATCCAAATGGAATATACCTACAAAGGCGAGGAATATATTTTGAATCTTATCGATACTCCCGGACATGTGGACTTCTCTTACGAAGTTTCAAGAAGTATCGCCGCCTGTGAAGGTGCACTCCTAGTGGTAGATGCTGCTCAAAGTATTCAAGCTCAAACCATATCAAACCTTTATTTGGCTTTGGAAAATGATTTGGAAATAATTCCGGTGCTAAATAAAGTAGATCTTCCGTCGGCCAACCCCGAAGAGGTAACAGATGATATCGTCGACCTATTAGGTTGCGATCCCGAAGAAGTAATCCCAGCAAGCGCCAAAACCGGAATTGGAATTGAAGAAATTTTAACTGCTATCATCGAAAGAATTCCTGCTCCTGACGGAGTTCCGGACGAATCGCTTCAGGCTTTAATCTTCGATTCGGTTTATAATCCTTTCCGCGGTGTGGAAACTTATTTTAGAGTGCTCAATGGTGAAATCCGAAAAGGGCAACAAATTAAGTTCATGGCAACCGGCAAGAACTATTTTGCCGATGAGGTGGGTACCCTTAAGTTAAAACAGGTTCCGAAGCAAGTGATAAAAACCGGTGATGTTGGGTATTTAATTACTGGAATAAAGGATGCCAGAGATGTGAAAGTAGGTGATACTATTACCGATGCCAAAAAACCCACCACTAATATGATAGAAGGGTTCGAGGATGTTAAGCCAATGGTTTTTGCGGGAATATATCCGGTAGACACAGAAGACTATGAGGAACTTAGATCTTCGATGGAAAAATTGCAGCTTAATGACGCTTCCTTGGTTTTTCAACCCGAAAGTTCGGCGGCCCTGGGCTTCGGATTTAGATGCGGGTTTTTGGGAATGCTACACTTGGAAATTATTCAGGAGCGATTGGAGCGAGAATTTGACATGACGGTGATCACAACGGTGCCCAACGTATCTTATCACGCCTATGTCAATAAAAATCCGGATGAGGTTATTTTGGTAAACAATCCTAGTGATCTTCCAGAACCTTCTACTTTAAATCGAGTAGAAGAACCATATATAAAAGCCAGTATTATCACAAAAGCCGATTTTGTTGGCCCTGTCATGTCGCTTTGTATAGAAAAGCGAGGTCAGATTACCAATCAGACGTATTTGACCCAAAACAGAGTTGAGCTTTCGTTCGATATGCCCTTGGCAGAAATAGTTTTCGATTTCTACGACCGATTAAAAACGGTTTCCAAAGGATATGCTTCGTTCGATTATTCTCCTATCGGTATGCGTGCTTCGAAATTGGTTAAGGTGGACGTCTTGCTCAATGGAAATACAGTTGATGCGCTTTCGGCCTTACTCCATCAGGATAATGCGTATGATATTGGAAAGAAAATGTGTGAGAAACTTCGTCAACTTATACCGCGACAGCAGTTTGATATTCCGATACAGGCGGCCATAGGTGCAAAAATAATTGCGCGTGAAACTGTGAAAGCACTGCGTAAAGATGTTACCGCCAAATGTTATGGTGGTGATATTTCGAGAAAGCGTAAATTGTTGGAAAAGCAGAAAAAAGGTAAAAAGAGAATGCGAGCTGTTGGAAATGTTGAAATCCCTCAGGAAGCGTTTATGGCGGTTCTTAAGTTAAACGACTAGCCTCCACTGCAATTAGCGCCGGCTTCCTCCAAATCGGCGATATATAGATCATAATTCGTTTCTGTATCTTGCCCGTTCACCGAAGCATTGCCGTTGGATTCTCTACATACCTCAAAACTCAAAGTCTCGGGAGAATCGCAGGTTGTACAACTTCTCGAATCATCATCCTTACATCCTCCAAGTCCGAAAACTAGACCGGCAATTAAAAAGTAATACGCAGATTTGGCTTTTATCATTTAATTATTCATTAGTATTTATTAGAGAGTCGTTAAGTGGTTCACCTATATACACCAATTGCATGCTGCCATTCAATTCACTAATCTCTTTATTGTGGGATGAAATAATCTGTAAATCTCCATCTTCTCCTTTAAGAAACAGCGGAATGCTATTTTTATTATCGTTGGTATAGTCAATGATTTTGTGATAGTGGTCTTGGTCCTTTAGATCGACCTCTAAAATTTGTGGGAAATTCTCGGCAACCTTGTTTACAGAGGCGAAATCGTCTATATGCGAAAAAAGACCTTGTTCCGGTTTGTTTTTCGGATCTTTCATTTCTTCGGAAGAAATTAATCGAAAAGCCCCGTTTTCACCGAATTGTTTTTGAAATTTATTAATGGCAAATTTATTTATATCCGTATTACCCGTCAATGCCAATAAATATCCCACATCGCTTAATTCAATGTTATCGGTTAATGTGTCCGAATAAATATTTGTTGAAAACGCCTCGAGACCAAGGCTTTGAGCCTCTTTAATATTGCTTTGATTACTGTCGATTAAAACGACATGCCGATTGTTGTTGTTTAAATATTCACCTACAAGTCTTGGAAACTTGGAGGCTCCAATAATTAAAATTCCTTCCGACTTTTTCAGAAATACCCCTACGACTTTGGCAAAGAATCGAGCCGTTGTAGCATTCAACAATACAGTGCTTAATACAACTGCAAAAACCAAAGGAGTGATATACTCTGCACCTTCCACGCCCTTGGCTACCAATTTGGAGCCAAATAAAGATGCAATACCTGCTGCAACAATTCCGCGTGGACCTACCCAGCTTATAAACAGCTTGTCATTTAAACGTAACGCCGAATTGAAAGTACTAAGAAATACGCCAATTGGTCTAATTAAAATAATTACAAGGCCGATCAAAATTGCCGTTTTCCAATTATAAATAAGGTATAATTCAGACATATTTATGTTTGCCGCCAATACAATGAATAAGATCGAGATGAGAAGGACACTGAGAGACTCTTTAAAGTATAACAGTTCTTTCAGATAAGAAGACTTCATATTTCCCAAAACCATTCCCATTACTACCACTGCCAAGAGTCCCGACTCATGCGCAAAAGCGTCGGAAAGTACAAAAACACCCAGAACGGCGGCCAGTGCAAAAACATTCAATAGGTAATGAGGAATAAGTTTCCTAGATATTAGAAAATTAAGCGCGTGGGCGAATGTAAAGCCGAAAGTTGTTCCGAATAAAACAATTTTCCCAAACTCTATAAAAGCCGTTTTGGTAAATTCTCCTCCGGCGTCCACACTAATAAATTCAAAAACCAATACAGCAACTAATGCACCAATAGGATCAATTAGAATTCCCTCCCATTTTAATACTGCCGACAAGTCTTTTTTTAGCGGGATGTTTCTTAGTATAGGCGTAATAACGGTAGGCCCTGTTACAATAATAAGTGCAGAGAATAAAAAAGAAATCTCCCAGCTAAATTCAAAAACGAAATGCGCAACAATTGCTGCTCCGAAAAATGTCACCAAGGTTCCTACCGTTATAAGCTTCGTGATGACCGGACCAATATTTTTTATTTCTGAAATTTTCAAGGTGAGCCCACCTTCGAATAAAATGATGCTAATAGCTAAAGAGACGAAATAAAACAATCCGTCGCCTGCAAACAGTCCTTTTTTTCCGTTCCAAATTGGCTCAATCCATTTTTCTCCATCCGAGCTGAGGAACTCGGCCGCAATGGGCCCGACCAGTAATCCAATTAATATTAACGGTAATATCGCCGGAATTTTCAATTTCCAAGCCAACCATTGTGCCAATATTCCTAAAATGATAATTCCCGCGAGTTCGACCATTGTTTATTATTTTTTGACCCCCTAAAATACATCAATTCTTTTATACTATATTTCTTTAATCATTCATTTTGAAATGATGTATCAGAAATAGCTTATCTTCCCCACCAAAGGAATAAAACCTACCATTTGAACCACAATCCCTTCAGAATTATAGGAATTGGTGTTGCTTTCTCTCCAAACCTAGAAGCGAATTTATACGAGGCCGCCAGGCTCTCATTATTTTTTGGTTCAAAATTATTGCTCATCCACGTAGGAGATGCTTCCGAAGAAAAAAAACAGGCCATAGTAGAAATTTTAGCTCCCTTTCAGACTCAAAATATTGATTATGAGATAATTTTCAAGCCGGGTGAACCCGTAGAGGTAATTCTAAATGCGGTGATAAAAGAAAAAATCGACCTTCTAATTTTGGGTGCCCTTCAGCGTGAAAATATCTTGACGTACTATGTGGGTTCTATTGCAAGAAAGATCACCCGAAAAGCCATTTGTTCGGTTTTACTTCTTATTAATCCGTCGATCAAACGATTTGCATGCAAAAACATTGTAGTGAATGGTTTACGCGACGACCGAACGGAGCAAACCATTTTTGCTTCGTTTTTCGTGGCGAATGCCTTGGGAGCAGAACAGCTCACTATAGTAGAAGAGATCTCTCAACAAGAAGTAACGGTTTCGGTTCAAGATGACAAATCTCTTAGACGTGCAACTTTGATGAAGGAGAAGTTAAGACGAAGAGAGGATACTCGAGTAAATATGATACTCGAAAATATACCTGAAGAATATAAAGAAGGATTGACCGTAAAAACCCAGTCCATTTTTGGTAAAAGAGGTTATTCTATTGGTCATTATGCCCAAGTAGCCAGGGCAGATCTACTCGTTATGAACGCCGCCGGAAAAGTAGGTTTTTGGGATCGGCTTTTTCCGCATGATATTGAACACATTCTAACCGAGCTACCCACCGACGTCCTAATTGTTCAATGAGCTCTAGAAAATCCAACATAGCAAAATTTTTTGCCTCACTTCCTAAAAACATATTTTCCGGTTTTGTAGTTAGCTTGATTGCCTTGCCTCTAGGATTAGGTCTCGCTATGGCTAGTGAAGCCCCTCCTATTGCAGGTATTATAGCTGCAGTTGTTGGCGGATTACTAGTTTCGATTTTAGGTGGAAGCCATGTTACCATCACTGGGCCTGGGAATGGTCTCGTGGGTGTAATTTTGGTCGCCGTAACTACACTTGGGCTTGAAGGCGCATATGCTGCCATCATTTTTTCAGGAATCTTACTCATACTTTTAGGCTTTTTGAGAATGGGAAAGCTGGCCGACTTTTTTCCTTCTTCCGCCATTCAAGGGATGCTAGCCGCCATAGGTTTGATAATACTTGGTAAACAATTCCACATAATGATGGGAAACAAGATTGCGCGAGAAGGCAGCTTTGATTATTTGTTGGAAATCCCAAATACGATAATTGGCGTATTTAGCTATGATGATATGGGTTTGGTTTATGCGGCACTGGTAGGTGTGGTAAGTTTAGCGATTATGGTGTTATATTCAAAAATTCGCAATAAATACTTCCATCTCATACCTGCCCCTATGTGGATTGTTTTGCTTTCCATTGGCATTAGTTATTATTATGAAATTATAGTTGTCGAACCTAATCCTATTCACCCAAATTATATGCTTACCGGTATTCCGGACATCAGCGCCATTGTTTCTGAAATACCAAACCCCAATTTTACGTTATTGACTTCTTTGCCATTTTGGACAAGTGTTTTAGCCCTTACTCTAATCTCGAGCATCGAATCTCTCCTAAGTATAAAGGCAGTGGATAAGCTGGATCCCCAAAAACGAAGGTCTAATGTTAATAGGGATTTAAAAGCGCTTGGACTTGCAACCGTTGGTTCCGGTTTTCTTGGCGGGTTGAATGTGGTCACCGTGATCGCCCGTAGTTCGGTAAACGTAAATAGTGGCGGAAGCAATCGCTCATCAAACTTCTCACACGCCCTTTTCCTAATTTTATTTATTAGTCTATTCAGCACTCAACTTTCTCGAATTCCTCTTCCTGCTCTTATGGCAATTTTAGTTTACACCGGATATAAACTCGCCTCCCCCACTCTCATTCGAAAAATTTTCTCGATTGGTAAGGAGCAGTTAATCATATTCTTCGTGACGCTTTTTATGACGCTTTTTGTGGATTTGATAACCGGAATCGCAGCGGGTGTAGTCATCACTTTTCTCATCCATCTTTTTATAAACCGTAGTTTTTCATTGTTTTTCCGAAATGTGCTAAAACCAAACGTTCTAATGTATCGAGAGTCTAGTGGAGAGTCAGACTACTATGTAAGCGTTAAACATTTTTGTAGCTTCTTAAATTTTTATAAGCTGAAAAATAAATTAGATGCCATCCCAGAAGATAAAGATGTAGTTGTCGATTTCTCGTTATGCGAGTTTGTGGATCATACGGTCATGGAAAGCCTGAGTAGTTATCAGGAGGTTTTTCTGAAAAAAGGCGGACATTTTGAAGTGATCGGTTTGGATTTACATGGGGCCGACTCGGCCCATCCGTTTGCTTTGCGTAGAATGATTCCGGGCTTTGGGATTTTGAAGAATAACCTAACCAAGCGACAAACAACCTTGCAAGAAATTGCGGATGATTTCCGCATTAAATATGCCTCGGAAAAAACGAAAGAGTATCATTTTCTCGATTCGTTTCTGTTCTTCCGAACCAAAAAAATAGACAGTATTTATAATAAGTTATACGATGTAGACAACACCTTCGAGTTGTTTGACATTCATTTTTCCGAAGGAGAATTTATAGCCAAAGAAAATGTTCGAACAACTATGCTTCATATTAAACTGGATCGTACGCTGCCGGAATTTACTCTGGACAGAGAAGGGTTTCTCGAAAAAGTTTACGCCTTTGCGGGTTTCAAAGATATTCCAATAAAAAATCACAGCGATTTCTCAAAGCGGTTTTACCTTTTGGGCGAAGATGCCGAAGCCATTCAGCGTTTTTTTACAGATGATATAGTTCACTTCTTTGAAAGCAATCCTTATTACCATGTTGAATCCAATGGCAGCAACCTTCTACTCTTTGGCCGTGAACGAATTGCAGGAATAAAAGAAATCAAGTCCCTGTACGATTTCGGTAAAAGACTTCGGGAAGTAATCCAATAAGGCTCGAATGCACAATAATTTTCTTAATTATCCCTTAACGATTTATTATAATACACAGCCTTTTAGTATTTTGCGCCACCTATGAATTTATTTCCCATAGAAGCCGGTAATTTTAAGTTGGATGGAGGTGCGATGTTTGGCGTAGTACCCAAAACTTTATGGTCCAGAACCAATCCGGCCGACTCCAATAATATGATCGACATTGCCGCTCGATGTTTGCTCATTGAGAACGGCGATAGATTGACATTAATTGACAATGGAATGGGAAATAAGCAAAGTGAAAAGTTCTTCGGATACTATTATAGGTGGGGCGATCACAACATTGATGATTCGTTAAGAGCTGCGGGTTTCCACAGAGACGACATCACCGATGTCTTTTTAACTCATTTGCATTTCGATCATTGTGGTGGTAGCGTTCAATGGAATAAGGATCGCACGGGTTATGAGCCTGCTTTTAAAAATGCCTCCTATTGGAGCAATGAAAAGCATTGGGAGTGGGCCACTAAACCTAACCGCCGAGAGCGCGCATCATTCCTAAAGGAAAATATAATGCCGTTAGAAGAGAGCGGGCAATTAAAGTTTGTCGCAGACCCAACTTCCGATTTTAGCGAAGCCAACGAATTAGACTTCGGCATCTTCTTTGCAGACGGTCATACCGAAAAACAAATGATTCCCCATATTAAATATAAAGGAAAAACCGTCGTTTTTATGGCAGACCTATTGCCAACTGCAGGACATTTGCCGGTTCCTTATGTCATGGGATATGATACAAGACCCCTGTTGACACTGCCCGAAAAGGAGAAATTTTTAAAGGCGGCAGCAGACCATAAATATTATTTATTTTTAGAGCATGATGCTCACAATCCTATAATAACCGTAAAACATACCGAGAAAGGCGTTCGCCTTGATGAGCGTTTTACCCTAAATGAAATTTTTAATTAAATACATACAAATGAAATTTTTTAAATCTACTTTATGGGCCATTGCATTGGCTTCAATATTTACCAGTTGTGGAGGCGGTGTGGCACCCATTGTGTCGACCCCAATTGAAAATATAGACACCCTACCTTTAAAAGCAGCTCCTCTCACCGAAAATGAAACCAAAGAATGGGTTGCTGCCGATTTACTTACCGATACTATTCCCGGGATGAGTGTAAATAAGGCTTATGCCGAATTACTTTCCGGCAGAACAGGGCAAACAGTAATCGTTGGGGTAATCGATAGCGGCGTCGATATTGAACACGAAGACTTAAAAGATGTGATCTGGGTGAATTCGAAAGAAATTCCAGGGAACGGAAAAGATGATGATAACAATGGTTACGTAGATGACATTCACGGATGGAATTTCTTAGGCGACATCGTTAAAGAAAACATGGAGTATGTACGTTACATTAAAAAATTGGGGCCAAAATTCGAAGGAAAATCGGAAGCCTCAATTAGCGCAACAGATAGAGCAGATTACGAACTATACAAAAAAGCCGTTGCGGAGTACGAACAAGAGGTGGCTCAAGCGAATTCTGTAGTTACTCGATACGAACAAATTCTTTCGCAAGTCCAGCCTGCTCACCTAGCTATCTCAGCGAAATTGGGTAAGGAAGATTACACTTCGAAAGAGCTTGCAGAGATAAAGAATCCTACAGAGGCAGAGCAACAACAAATTGGAATGTTGACTCAAATGTTGACTTTTGCCGATACTGTGCCCGATGTGATCGAGCAGCTTAATGGAGGAATCGATTATTACAAAGGTCGTCTTAGTTCGCATTTTAATATGGAGGAGAATTTCAGAATGAAAAACTTAGGCGACAATCCCGATGATTTTAGTAGTAAATACTACGGAAATGGTGATGTTGATGGACCCGATCCAAAGAAAGAAGATGCTCAGCACGGAACGCATGTTGCTGGAATTATTGCAGCGAAGAGAAATAATGGTGTGGGAATGAATGGCGTCGCCAACAATGTAAAAATTATGGTAGTTCGCGCGGTCCCGGATGGAGATGAGTATGACAAGGACATCGCTTTAGCTATTCGTTATGCGGTTGACAATGGCGCGAAGGTGATCAATACAAGTTTTGGTAAGTACTATTCGCCACACCCGGAATGGGTTTGGGATGCCATAAAATATGCGGCTCAAAAAGACGTGCTTATTGTAAACGCAGCTGGAAATGAAGGATTTGATTTGGATGGTGTTCAGGTGTATCCAAATGATCAAAAAACGGGAGAAACTTCTGAAGTTTCAGACACATTTATTACCATTGGCGCTCTTAATTATGATTACGGAAGCGAAATGGTAGCTAGTTTTTCTAACTACGGAAAAAACAATGTTGACGTGTTCGCCCCAGGGGTGAAGATATATTCCACTACGCCTTTAAATACCTATGAATATTTACAAGGAACCTCCATGGCTGCTCCGGCAGTTGCTGGTGTGGCAGCAATGATTCGTTCTTATTATCCTAAGCTAAAGGCGAAAGAAGTGAAGCAAATTTTAATGAATAGCGGCCTTACTTCAAATACACCCGTAATCTTAGGAGGAGACAGTTCAAATCAGTCGAGATTCAACACTATATCCAAGTCGGGGAAAATGGTGAATATGTACAACGCCCTTATTATGGCGGATAAAATGTCCAGATAATGAAGTATTATTTATATGTAATTGTGGCCCTTATTTTCTTCGGAAATGGCTACGCTCAAAACAATTGTGCTTATTGGCAACAAAAAGTCGATTACAAAATGGAGATTGACGTAGATGTTGAAAACTGGCAATATAGAGGATCGCAGGAATTGGTTTATACCAATAATTCTCCCGACACCTTAGATCGCGTTTTTTATCATTTATATTTCAATGCCTTTCAGCCGGGAAGTGAAATGGACGTTCGGTCTCGAACAGTTCCGGACCCGGATCCGCGAGTAAGAGATAGAATCTCCAAACTTTCACCTTCTGAAGTTGGCTTTATCAAACCTACAAGCCTAACTCAAAATGGCCAGCCTTTAAAGCATGAGGTAGTTGGAACCGTCTTAGAGGTCGATCTCAACAGCCCTATATTGCCTGGACAGTCGATCAATTTAGCCTTGGAATGGGATGCACAAGTACCGGTTCAAGTTAGAAGAAGTGGTCGAAACAACAAAGAAGGTGTGGCGCTATCGATGACCCAGTGGTTCCCAAAGTTGGCCGAATACGATTTTCAAGGATGGCATGCAGATCCTTATATAGGCCGCGAATTTCACGGTGTTTGGGGAGACTATGAGGTGACTATAAACATTGACAAAGATTATATTGTTGGTGGGACAGGTTATTTACAAGGTGAACCAAAGAAAAAAAGAGGCAAAAAGAGTTGGACGTTTGTTGCGCCCAATGTTCATGATTTTACCTGGGCAGCGGATGACGACTATATTCACGATACGTACCCGGGACCCAATGGTGTAGAGTTAAATTTCTACTATAAAAACAATCCCGATATCATAGATAATTGGAAGAAGTTACAACCCAAAACTGCCGAGTTGATGGCTTATTTCAATGAGCACATTGGTCCTTATCCTTACAAGCAGTATTCTGTGATTCAAGGGGGAGACGGCGGAATGGAGTATGCCATGTGTACCCTAATAACCGGCGAGCGTAAGTTTGAAAGTCTGTTCGGTGTAACTGCGCACGAGTTGGCACATAGCTGGTTTCAGTTTTTGTTAGCCACCAACGAGGCAAAGCACGAATGGATGGATGAAGGCTTTACCTCTTATATTTCCAATTTGGCTGAAAACGAAATTCTAGAAGAGAACAGAGCCAATCCGCAGGCCGGATCCTATCGCGGTTATCGTTTTCTTGCGACCAGCGGAAAAGAAATGCCGTTGAGCACTCATGCCGATCGCTATGCGACTAATCGTAATTATGGTATTTCGGCTTACAGTAAAGGGAATGTATTCATTGCGCAATTAGGCTATGTCATTGGAGAAGAAAATCTGAAGAAAACCATTAAAAGATATTATAAGGATTGGGCCTTTAAGCATCCAACCCCGAATGATTTTATTCGTGTAGCTGAAAAAGTCTCGGGTTTTGAGCTCGATTGGTATTTGACCGATTTTGCTCAAACTTCAAACACAATTGACTATTCGATTAATGAAGTTGAAAAAACCGCTAATGGAGCCAAGGTAAAACTGGAACGTAAAGGTTTGATGCCAATGCCTATCGATTTAAAAGTAGAATATGTGGATGGAACTGAAGAACAATTTTATATACCGCTTCAAATGGCGAGGGCAGAAAAGAACAATCCTAATCCTGAAACGAAACGAACTGTTTTATCTGACTGGGCCTGGGCGATTCCAACCTATGAATTCGAATTCAATACTACAAAAGAAGTAAAGTCGGTGATGATCGACCCTTCCGAAATGATGGCAGATGTAAATGTAAAAGATAACGTCTGGAAGTCGAAATCGAACTAAACTATATTGAAATACACTTAAAACCCTCGCCAAAAGCGGGGGTTTTTGCGTTAGCGACAGAGCCATTTGTCTAAGCTCTTGAGCCTTGGCTCAAAGCGAGTGGCGAAGGCGCGACCGCCAAATCCTTGGCGGAAACGCCCAAAAAAGAGTACATTTACTCAATGGGATTGACGTTTTCCAAGGCCGAAAGATTGAAGAGTAAAAAATTGATTGAACAATTGATTTCTGAAGGGAAATCGGTAAAGAATTTTCCTGTAAAGCTTCATTTTTTGCCGGTGGATTTTCTCGAAAATTCTCAGGTGGCATTTTCGGTGCCTAAGCGAAATTTTAAATTAGCGGTAGATCGAAATCGCATAAAACGGCAATTGAGAGAGAGTTACAGGCTTCATAAAGATTCTTTAAATTCTAATAACGGCAAGAATTTTGCGTTACTGTTCGTATATATTGGCAAAAAACAACCGCAGTACGCCGAACTGGAATCTTCGGTAAAGGCGCTGCTTAAAAAAATAAACTCATGAAAATTTTTAGCGTTTTATTGTTTGGGCTTGCTTTGGCATGTTCAGGAAATAGTAGCTCGGAAAGCTTTGTAAGTGAATCCAAGGCCGCCGATTATGAGATGGATAGCGGTATGGAGGAGATGATATATGATGAAGGTGAAAGTATTGCGCCTGCTCCAGTTGCTGAAAAAGAGCAAAAAATAATCAAGACTGGGCGATTGGTTTTTGAGACTGCCGATCCGGAGGCTACCCACAAACGAATCCTTGAATTAACCAAAGCTCACAACGGATTTATTCAAAGTGATAATTCGGGGAAAAGTTACAATCGGATTTTTCGGAATATTACTGTTAGGATACCTACTGAAAATTTTCAGGCTTTTGTAGACGGCGTTTCTGAAGGTGTTCCTTTCTTTGAGCAAAAAGACATCTCTCGAAAGGATGTAACAGAGGAATTTGTGGATTTAACTGCTCGTCTCAAGGCTAAGAGAGAGCTTGAAAACCGATACCTAGAATTGTTGAAGTCGGCCAAAAACGTAAAAGAAATGCTCGAAATCGAGCGAGAATTAGCAAACATTCGCGAAGAGATTGAAGCCAAACAAGGTCGTCTTAATTACCTTCAGGATCGGGTAGCGACCAGTACGATTAATATAGAATTTTATAAATATACTGCCGAAACAGGTGTCACTGTTTCCTACGGAAGAAAAATGGTGAATGCGCTTAAAGGCGGCTGGGATGGCATCTCGGTTTTCTTTTTGGGAATCTTATACATCTGGCCTTTGCTTCTCATTATACTTATTGGGCTTTTGGTTCTAAGGCGTTATTTGAGAAAATCTAAGAAGAAGGCTCAAAATTAACAGTTGCTTGTTATAAAATTTAACCAAAGCGACTTATCTTTTCTACGGCATAAATGAAGTAATCTATTATGAAGAAAAAAATATTAATTCCGGTGCTGGCCATTGGAATACTCATCACGACTGCGAGTTTTAAAAACGACTTTTTTGAAATCGCCAAGCAAGTGGAAATTTTTACCACACTATTCAAGGAGCTAAACATGAACTATGTGGACGAAACCACTCCAGCTACGCTAATGGATGGCGCTATTAAAGGCATGCTTGCCGATTTGGACCCCTACACTGTTTATTGGAATGAACAGGCAGTGGAAGACGCTCGAATTAAAAATTCGGGCACCTATACCGGAATTGGAGCCACCGTGCGCACATTGAAAGACCGTGTGGTGATCGTTGAGCCCATAAAAGATTATCCCGCCGACAAAGCGGGTTTAAAGGCCGGTGACGAAATTATCAAGATTGGAAATATTAGCATTGCCGACTTTGACGATGATGCCGGGGAGTTGCTAAAAGGAGCTGCGGGGACTAATGTTTCTCTTACTTATGAAAGACAGGGAAAAGCGCAAACGACAACTTTAAATCGTGAAAAGGTAGATGTAAAAGCCGTGCCTTACTACAAATTAATTTCGGGAGATATTGGTTATATCGTTCTAAGCAAATTTAATCGAAGAACTACTATTGAGACGAAAAATGCTTTGGAAGAATTAAAAGCCGATGGAGCGACAAAAATAATTCTGGATTTACGTGGAAATCCGGGAGGGCTTTTGAACGAGGCCATAAGCGTAGTTAATTTGTTCGTGCCAAAAGACGAAGTAATCACTACGACCAAATCGGTTATCAAAAAATACAATAAGGTTTATAAGACCCGTAACGAACCAATTGACACAGAGATTCCTCTGGCTGTTCTGGTAAATGGTAGAAGCGCTTCGGCTAGTGAAATTGTTTCCGGTGGCTTGCAGGATTTGGATCGCGCTGTGGTGATTGGAGCTCGAAGTTTCGGAAAAGGGTTAGTGCAACGACCTAAAAAGCTGACTTATGGCACCCAATTGAAGATTACGATTTCGAGATATTACACCCCGAGTGGTCGTTGTATTCAGGCGTTAGATTATTGGAACAGGGATGAGAATGGTGATCCTATTCGGTTAGATCCTAAAGAGTATAATTCTTTTAAAACTAAAGGGGGGCGTACCGTTTATGACGGGGGCGGTATTTTACCGGATATCGAATTGGAAACGGCTAAGTTTAGTCCGATAACAACTGCGCTATTAAAAGATAATGCCATTTTCGATTATGCAACTCATTACTATTATAAAAACACTCTTGAAGATTGGTCTGGATTTGAAGTGAATGAATCGATTTTTCAGGATTTTTTACAATTTCTGAAAAAGAACAATTTTGACTACGAAACTGAAACTGAAAAAGAGTTTGAGGAAGCATTGAGAAGGGCGGAAGATGATGATATCCAAGATGAAATTCAATCTAGTTACAAGGCTCTAATGTCGGCTATTGATAAGGCTAAGCAAAAAGAGTTGGTGGATAAGAGCGCAGAGATAAAGTCGTTAATTTCAGATGAGATTTTAAAGCGTTATTTTTATCGTGAAGGTCTTTACGATTATCAGGTGGTGAATAATCCTGAAATATTAGAAGCGATTTCGGTATTGAATGACACTAAGAAATACGAGAGAATTCTGAAGTAATTTATGGAGGCATTTCTAGACTTTTTTGAAAACATGCCTATTTGGATGAAGGCGGGCTGGATTTTTTTGGTGATGGCCATTTTTTGGATATTGGAAGGGTACTATAATCTTTACAATCTCACCTATAAAAAGTGGCGGCACGCCAAGGTAAATCTAGTGTTGCTATTCTTTGTCATGGTAATTAATGCCGTTTTCGGTATTGCCACAGCCGGTGTCTTCTTGTGGTTTGGAGAATCTAATTTCGGATTGCTGCATTTGTTTGAGGCGCCTGTTTGGGTGGAGCTTTTGCTTTCAATAATGGTGTTAGACCTTATTGCCCAATATGGAGTTCATTATTTTCTTCACAAAGTACCTGCTATGTGGAGGCTGCATATAGTTCATCATAGCGATAAAAATGTAGATGTTACTACCGGAACCAGACACCACCCGATCGATTTTATTGTTCGAGAGTGTTTTGCATTGATCGCCGTGATCATTATGGGAATGCCCATTGCCTTTTATTTCTTTTACCGAATTTTGAGTGTGTTGTTCACCTACTTCACGCACGCAAATTTAAATCTGCCATTGAAATTGGATAAGGGGTTGAGTTATGTGATTGTAACTCCCAATATGCATAAATTCCATCATCACTACGAATTGCCTTGGACCGATAGTAACTATGGAAATATGCTGTCGATTTGGGATCGTATTTTTGGCACTTTTGTTTATGGTGACACTTCAGAAATCCAATACGGTGTAGATCTGGCCGATCATACGGACGATGAAAGTATTGCGGTACAATTGGGAATTCCATTTAACAAGACTGTGAAGAGTAAATCACGGCGCTAATACCTGTCTTAACAAAACTTTAATTGCAATTGTGCCTTGAATTTCGTAGTTTATATTCTATGATAAAATCAGAAAAGCAAGAAAACAAGGGCATTCTAGAGGATTCAATCAATTATTTAGAACAAAAAGGGTTCGAAAATATTAAAGCCGACATTCCGGGATATGAAACTCCAAGAACCTTTCTACGGAAAAAGAGCGATGTTAAAATAACTCCAGACATCGTCGCAGACCGAGCTGGGATAAGACACTATTTCGACCTTAGTTTAAAAAGCGAAAAGCCCCAACTCTTGAAATCTAAATGGCGATTTCTTGAAGTATTCACCAGAATGAAAGATTATAGATTCAAGATCATTACTCGAAAAGGACACTACAAATTCACCAACGAAATGTTGTCGGATCTTAATCTTAAGAAGAACTTGATTAAAATCTAAATTGAGGAGCGAATCATTTTAATATGTGGGATTCCGTCCTCTAAATATTCATCCCCTACGGGCTCAAAGCTGTGTTCTTGATAAAATTTAACGAGATATGTTTGAGCGGATAGTGCTATTGTTTCCGTTTGATAATATTCGGAGATAGCTCTAACCGATTCTTTCATGATTTCATGTCCGAGTCCGAATTTTCGTTGCGACTCCTTCACTACTACTCTGCCAATAGCAGCTTCAGAAAAATACAGTCCGGGAGCGAAACATCTAGTGTAGGCAACAATTCTCCCATCCTTTTCTCCAAATACATGAAGTGCTTTTTGGTCTTTACCGTCCACATCTTGATAGACGCAGTCTTGTTCCACCACAAATACTTCGGAACGCAATTGAAGGATTTGATATAATTCTTCTATTGACAGTTCATTAAAGGTCTTGGTATAAATTTTCATCTTAGTCCTGTACAATTATATCCTTTGGGTCGTCTTTTTTAAATTCCGGTTGGATGTTAACGTGATTAATTCCGAAGTCATGGTATAAAACCTCTTCTACTTCATTTAAAATGTCGTCGAATTCGGATAAAGTTATGTTATTATAGAAATCAATGTGGGCTTCGAGGTGAGTCTCTTGTTCGTTGAGCTGCCAAATATGGATATGATGCACATTCTTAATTTCAGAATGTCGAGAAATCGTAGTTCTCAAATGATTGAGGTCGATATCATCTGGAGTAAAAAGCATCAATACTTTAAATGAACTTTTTAGTAAATCATACCCCATGAAAATTAAGTAAATAGCGATCAATACTGTAAGTACGCTATCCACCCAAAACCATCCAAAGTACTTCATTAACAAACCGCCCGCTAAAACGGCCACCGAGGCAGACATATCTGTAAGCAGGTGTAAATAAGCTGAACGCATGTTCATGTTCTCCCTGGCGCTTTTCCGAAGTAATAAAACACTGAATCCGTTGGCGGCAATTCCTAAAATAGCTAACCAAATTACCAGATTACTCTCTATTTCCTGAATATTAAAAAAACGTTCAATAGCCTCATAAATCAAATAAGCTGCTACTACTAATAAAGTGACCGAATTCACGAACGCAGCTATTATTTCCGCTCGTTTATATCCGAAGGTTTTGTCGATAGAAGCCTTTTTCTTAGCATACTTATTTGCTATAAAGCTTACTATTAAAGAAAGTACATCACTAAAATTATGGAGCGCGTCACTTAGGAGTGAAAGACTTCCAGAAATTATACCACCAATAACCTGGGCAACGGTTATAAGGATATTAAGAAGAATAGAAATGAGAAGGTTCCGCCCTTTCAAATCATTATGGTCGTGATGATGATGTGAATGGGAGTGCGCCATGTTTAGATGATTAAGAACAGGCTATTTTGTCAACACGTCTTTGGTGTCGTCCTCCCTCAAAACCGGTTGTTAAGAAAGTATCAACCATTCCTACCGCTTGTGGTATGCTTGTAAATCTCGCGGGAATACTTAAAATATTCGCATCGTTATGCTCACGGGCCAATTGTGTAATTTCCTTGGTCCAACAGAGAGCCGATCGTACTTTTTGATGTTTATTTGCTGTCATTGAAGCTCCATTACCACTTCCGCAGATGATAATTCCAAAATCTACTTCTTCGTTTTCAACTTTTTCCGCAACGGGATGTATGAAATCTGGATAATCCACACTTTCGTTAGTGTTGGTGCCAAAGTTTTCTACTTCATGTCCGTTGGTTTCTAAATACCGAACGATAGCGTTTTTGTATTCGGTACCTGCGTGATCGTTTCCTATAGCTATTTTCATGAAATAATAATTTTTACAAAGATACCTTTTGTAGTTGAGATAGGTAATTTAATGAAATTCAATATCATAAAATCTTTACAATTTTTTAAGACGAGGATCATGATTTAGTTAACAACCTTGTTAATATTTGTTCGTAGAATAACTAAAAGATTATTTGGTGAATTCGGAAGGAATTCCAATAGATAAAATTATTTGGTTTACACAATATTTTAAGTCATCATTTATCGTGAATTTATCGACCGGAATATTCGAATTAAGAACAAAAATTATTAAAGAAATTATTAAAAATTAGCTGTTAATTTAGGTTGTTCACAATTGTAAAATAAATTCAAAAGTCCTTTAAAATTAATCATGTAAAAGTAGTACGTACGTGTTCATAACCGCAAATAAATATTAATAAATCAATATCAAAATATATCCAATAAAAGTTATTCCATATATCAACAAGCTATAATAACCATCATTTTTATTTTAAATTTTAAAAAAGAAATATGATAATTATATAAAGTGTTGAAAAGAACTTCTCAGATATAAGTTTAAACGATATTTAATTCGGATGAATTATTTAAATTATTTATAATCTCTCGAGCTTGATCTATATCGTCTTTGTGTACTTGAAGACGAATACCTCCAAAGGCGTTGGAATGGAATGGAAGTACACTAATCATAGTTTCATTTTGAAAAACAAAACGCAGATTACTTTGTTGAAGTAAGTGCTGTAAAACAGCATACTCACTGGGATAAGTGAAAATTGCTACGGTGTGGTAATCTTCCATATTGTCTAAGTTAATAAATCTTATGGATATCTTGGATTTTGATTCGACGAATAACCGTACTTTTAAAAATTATTAGAAAAAATTATGCCGAAAAGGAAGAGAAAAGGAAAGAAAAAACAAGGAGAAGGAATCACTCAAAGTATTCTGGAAATATTCAGAAAAAATCGAAATAATAGCTTCAACTACAAACAAATAGCAGCCAAGCTTGGATTAAATGATGCAAGTAGCAGAAATCACATTATAAAATCTTTAAAGAAGCTGCAAGCAAAAGGAACCCTTCAAGAAATTGAAAGAGGAAAATATATACTTACTCCTTCTATGAATTATCATACAGGAATAGTAGATCTTACTAGTCGCGGACAAGGATACGTTATCGTCGATGGTTTAGAGGATGATATTTTTATAAGTAATAAACATTTAAATCGATCGCTTCAGGGTGATGTGGTGGAAGTGTATGTTTTTAAGCGTAGACGAAATGGTAAGACGGAAGGCGAAATAACCAAAGTCTTAGAGCGAAAGCGAAAAGAATTTGTGGGTACCATTACGGTCTCTGAAAAGTTTGCTTTTGTAGAATGTACCGGTTACAATATGTACACCGATATTTTCGTGCCAAAAAGCAAGATTAATAAAGCCAATGATGGTGATAAAGTCTTGGTGCGCATGGATGGTTGGGAAGAGCATAGCGATTCCCCTATTGGAAGCGTAATCAAAGTACTAGGAAAACCAGGTGAACATCATACCGAAATTCATGCGATCCTCGCACAGTATGGTTTACCTTATGAGTTTCCAGCCGAAGTGGAACAGTTTGCTAACGAATTAGACACTTCCATTCAAGCTTCAGAAATTGCTAAAAGGCGAGATATGCGTGAAGTTTTAACCTTTACGATTGATCCAAAAGATGCTAAAGATTTCGACGATGCTCTTTCCTTTCAGAAGTTAGAAAACGGAAATTATGAAATTGGAATTCACATAGCCGATGTATCTCATTATGTGCGTCCGGGAAACATCCTAGATGATGAAGCTTTTGAAAGAGCAACCTCGGTTTATTTGGTAGATCGAGTTGTTCCTATGTTGCCTGAAATTTTATCCAACAACGCTTGCTCTTTACGTCCAAATGAAGAAAAATATACTTTTTCCTCTGTCTTTGAAATAAATGATAAAGCTGAAGTAATTAATAAGTGGTTTGGACGTACTGTAACCTATAGTGATGCGAGATTTGCTTATGAAGAGGCACAGCATATTATCGAGAATCCGAAAGATGATTCGTTTACGATTCCTTCGGAAATATCTTTAACCGGAAAAGCATATAAGGTAGATCCAGATGTGGCATATTCGATTTTAGAAATGGACCGACTAGCTAAAATTCTTCGGAAAAAGAGAATGCATGCAGGAGCTATTTCTTTTGATAAAGTAGAGGTGAAATTCAAATTAGATGATCAGAATGAGCCGGAAGGAGTATTTTTTAAAGTGAGTAAAGATGCTAATAAATTAATCGAAGAGTTTATGTTATTAGCGAATAGAAGTGTGGCCGAGTTTATCGGAAAACAAAATCCGAAGAAAACTTTTGTCTATCGTGTCCACGATGAGCCCGACGATGAAAAAATTGCGGCTTTGGAAAACATTATAAAACGCTTCGGATATAAATTAAACACCAGAGATCGCCAAAGTACGGCAGCTTCACTTAATAAACTCTTAAACGATGTTTCAGGAAAAAAGGAACAAAATTTGGTGGATACCTTAGCGATTAGAAGTATGAGTAAAGCGGTTTATACCGTACACAACATTGGACACTATGGGCTAGCTTTTGACCACTATACCCATTTTACTTCGCCTATTCGACGTTATCCAGACGTAATGGTTCATAGATTACTTCAGCATTATTTAGATGGCGGAAAAAGCACTAAGGAGGAAGAATATGAAGATAAGTGTCGTCACTCATCCGACATGGAACAACTTGCCTCCAATGCCGAGAGGGATAGTATCAAGTATATGCAAGTAAAGTATATGCAAGACCATCGGGATCAGGAATTTTTAGGAGTAATTTCCGGAGTGACCGAATGGGGGATCTATGTTGAAATAATTAGCAATAAATGTGAAGGAATGATAAGGCTGGGCGACCTAAAAGATGATCATTATACTTTCGACAAAGATGAATTTGCTGTAATTGGCGACCGCTCAAAGAATGTATATCAGTTAGGCGACGAAGTCTATGTAAAGGTGAAGAACGCCGATTTAGTTAAAAAACACTTAGACTTTTATATGTTAGGCCATAAAGAAGAATATCAACCTAAAGTGTAACGTTTCAGTGTAAATAAGGTCTTTATGTAAACTAAATTCATCAATATGAAAACAATTCTTACACTGCTTATTGGAATTATAACTTTTTCGGCCATCGCTCAGGAAACCATCACTAAAAATGTGGGTGACTTTCACGAACTCAAAGTGTTCGATTTAATGGTCGTAAACTTAATTCAATCGAATGAAAATAAAGTGGTAATTAAAGGAGACCACACAGACGACGTTCAAGTGATCAATGACGATGGAAAACTAAAACTTCGAATGGAGCTTGATACTCGTTTTCGTGGCGAAGACACTTATATTGAAGTTTATTTTACTGAAATAGAAACCATCGACGCCAATGAAGGCTCCTATATAGTGGGCAACGAAATGATTGAGCAAAAAGAAATTAACCTGAAAGCTCAAGAAGGCGGAAAAATAAAAGTAGGCCTACAAGTAGATCACACAAACATCAAAGCGGTAACCGGTGGAATAGTCCAGGCATCGGGCCTTTCAAAAAGTCAAAATATCAAATTGAATACCGGCGGAATTTTCGAAGGAAGAGACCTGAAAACCCAGGAAACAAAAGTTAGAATCACAGCAGCCGGTGAGGCCGATGTGAACGCGAGTAATAGAGTTGATGTAAAGGTTACTGCCGGTGGAGACGTTTATGTTTACGGAAGTCCGAAAGAGATAAACAAGAAAAGCGTCGCAGGTGGACGCATCAAGGTGATGAATTAGAATTCTTGTATTACCTTATTTAAACCGTCGAACAAGAGTAAAGTAATTTGTACTTTTACGTATATGTTCGATGGTTTATTATATGCAGCACTTTATGGATTCCTCCTTGCATTTGCAGTGGGCCCTGTGTTTTTTACACTTATCGAAACCAGCATTACCAAAGGCTTTAGAGCGGGATTGTTTTTTGATCTTGGAGCTATCGTTGCCGACATCATTTTCATCTTAATAGCTTATTTCAGTACTAGTAAAATCTTAGAGCGAGTTAAAGATGATCCCGGGCTGTTGATTTTTGGCGGGGTGATTTTGGTCGCTTATGGAATTATATCTTATATACGAACAGCTAAGTCCTTTATAAAAATTGTTCGAGAACATTATGCGGTGAAGGTAAAGAAGAATTTAGGCGGCTTATTTTTGAAAGGCTTCTTACTAAATTTTGTCAACTTTGGGGTGCTTGCGGGCTGGATCGCCACCATTATTATGGCCAACGCCCTCACCACATCAGAGAATGGAGTTTTTCTTTTCTTAAGCACGGTGCTGGTGACTTTCTTTTGCACCGATCTCATTAAAATTACCTTGGCCAAAAAACTCAAGAGCAAGTTGACCCCCAGGGTTGTTTACAGAACAAAAAAATGGGTGAGTATTTTAATTATCGCATTTGGAGCGTTACTGTTGATTGAGGGAATTTTCCCGGATCAGGTTCAAAAAGGATTGGACAAAATTCCAAAAACATCAAACCCTTTAGAGAAAGTTCAGGAATAAAAAATCCCCAACTAAATAGCTGAGGATTTTTTGAGGCGTCTAGCGGATTCGAACCGCTGTACAAGCTTTTGCAGAGCTCTGCCTAGCCACTCGGCCAAGACGCCAGAGTTGAGGGCAAATATAAAAAGATTAGCTGTAATAAACCTAATTAAATCAAGGCCTTTTCGACTGCATTGTTACACTTACCTCTTCTACATCACCACCTATAGGCGGATTCAATTTCGAGATGGTCACCTTTACCTTGTCCACTAATTCAATCTCACTTAATATTCGGTCTATGATACGTTGCCCCACATGTTCTAGCAGTTTGGACCGCACAGACATTTCATTTTTAACGATGTGTTGCAGGTGCACATAATCCACAGTATCCTTGAGTGAATCGGTATCTGCAGCCTTATGCAAATTCGCCCTCACAGTTAGATTTACTAGATAATCACTTCCTATTTTTTCTTCTTCAATAAGACATCCGTGATTGGTGAAAATCCGAATGTTTTTAAGGCGTATGGTGCTCATTTAAAATATTTTTACAAAGATACTTTTTTCTGTTATTTACGTACCTTTGTGCCTTTATTTTAAGCCATGTCTGAAACAAAAGAGAGCCTGAATTTTATAGAACATATCATCGAGGATGATTTAGCTGCTAACTATTCGAGAGATCAGTTGCGGTTTCGATTTCCTCCGGAGCCAAATGGGTATTTACACATTGGTCACGCCTCTGCTATTTGTTTGAATTTTGGACTAGGACTCAAGCACAATGCGCCTGTTAATCTTCGGTTTGATGACACCAACCCGGCTAAAGAAGAGCAAGAATTTGTAGATGCGATTAAACGGGATGTTAAATGGCTCGGCTATGAATGGGATAAAGAATGTTATGCTTCCGATTATTTTCAGCAGTTGTACGATTGGGCAGTTGAGTTAATTAAAGCGGGAAAAGCTTATGTAGATTCTCAAACTTCCGAAGAAATGGCAACCCAAAAAGGAACACCTAGCACTCCGGGCGTAGAAAGCCCTTATCGGAACAGACCGGTTGAAGAAAATCTTGAGCTGCTTGAGAAGATGAAAAATGGAGAAGTAGGGGAAGGAGAGCATGTATTAAGAGCAAAAATCGATATGAGCTCTCCCAATATGCTTATGCGAGACCCTGTAATATACCGAGTGCTTCACAAACACCACCATAGAACCGGCACCGACTGGAAAATCTTTCCAATGTACGATTGGACACATGGTGAAAGCGACTACATAGAACAGGTTTCTCACTCTTTTTGTACACTAGAGTTTCTCCCTCATCGTGAACTCTATGACTGGTTCTTAGATCAAGTACATGACATTAAAAAGCTAAGGCCCAAACAGAGAGAATTTGCCCGAAGAAACCTAAGTCATACAGTCGTTAGTAAACGAAAATTGGCCCGCTTGGTTGAAGATGGAATAGTGACGGGCTGGGATGATCCAAGGATGCCCACAATTTCTGGATTAAGAAGAAGGGGCTATACCCCGGAATCCATTCGGAATTTTGCCGAGAGCATTGGTGTTGGTAAACGTGAAAACCTGATCGATGTTTCCCATTTGGAATTCTGTGTTCGTGAAGACCTCAACAAAAAGGCACCACGCGTAATGGCAGTTCTAAATCCAATAAAATTGGTGATCACGAATTATCCTCAAGATAAAGTGGAGTGGCTAACAGCCGAGAATAATCCGGAAGACGAAAGTGCGGGCTCAAGGGAAGTACCGTTTACCAGAGAATTATATATAGAAAGAGAAGACTTTAAAGAAGAAGCCAATAGGAAATTTTTCCGACTTACTTTGAATAAAGAAGTTCGTTTGAAAAATGCCTACATCATCAAGGGAGAAAGTGTTGTAAAAGATGCTGAAGGAAACATTACTGAGATACACTGCACCTACGATCCCGACAGTAAAAGCGGAAGTGGTTCAGAAGCCTCCAAGAGAAAAGTAAAAGGCACCTTGCATTGGGTTTCGATTTCAGAATCTTTTCCGGTTGAGGTGAGAATGTATGACCGTCTTTTTACCGACCCGTCTCCAGACACTCACAAGGATAAAGATTTTATGGAGTTTGTTAATCCGGATTCACTAAATGTTATTACCGGGTATGCCGAACCTAGCCTTAAAAGTGCCAAGGAAGGAGACCGATTCCAGTTTCAGCGATTGGGCTATTTTGTGGTGGATCGAGATAGCACAGAAAACCAGTTAGTCTTTAACCGAACGGTTCCGCTAAGAGATTCCTGGGCGAAAATTTCATAAGATGGCTGAGAGAAAAGCCTGGATAGATCAAGCGCGAGGACTCTCCATTTTTATGGTGGTTTATGGGCATAACTTTCCGGTAATCGAGCCTTATATCTATAGTTTTCACGTACCCTTGTTTTTCTTTATTGCCGGGATGTTTCACCCCAAAGAAGTCAATTTTTCAGTAATAAAAAGAAGAGCTAAAATGATTTTAGTTCCCTATTTCGTTTGGGCCTTTTTGCTCTTCGGATTCTGGCTTGCTGTTGGTAAAAATTACGGAAAGACCAGCGAACTTGATCTATCACCTATTGACAATTTCATTGGTATATTTTATGCTCAAGGCGGACAAGAATACATGAGCTGGGGAATACCCTTATGGTTTTTACCCTGTGTGTTTATTCTGTTCCTGCTCGCCTCGGCCATAAAGAAAATCGGACGAGTGTGGTTACAGAACACAGTTTCATTAATTGCAATTATTTTGGGATTCGTTTGGCCTCAACTAACCGGGATTCACCTGCCCTGGAGTGTGGACGTAGCCATGGTTGCCCTAGCTTTTTATTTGAGTGGAGGCCTATTAAAGAAAGCTCTTTTCGGTATAGAAAAAACAAAACTATATCTCGCAATAATTACCATGTTTATAATTCATTTCGTATCCTATTATTTTAATACAGGGAAAGTAGATATGTATCGTTCGATTTACGCCAATGAAGGGCTGTTCCTTATTAGCGGATTAACGGGATCAATATTCTATATCTTACTATTTAAAGCCATACCCGTGTTCAAGTTTTTAGGCTACATTGGAAGACACACTATTGTCATATTGGCCACTCATATTAGAACACTAACCGTGATAAAATTAGCGTTCTATTTAGTGCTTGGCACGACTGTTTTTACCTTTACTGAAATGGAAAAGTTTATTTTAGCCATTGCACAAGTTGTATTAATTATCCCAATTATTTGGGTTGTTGGAAAATATGCACCCATTTTAGATGGTAAAGTTTCAAAATCTTAAACCCCTTATATTTTTTCACCTTACGGTGAATGTCATTTTTGTGCTATTTATCACAGGGGCCTCCTATTTCCACACCCCTCTTGTTGGCTGGAAAGACACCCTAGTCTATCTCCTTCATTTAATGGTCTTACAAACAACTATAGCCGGGATTATTTATCTATTAAGCTTGCATCGCCGTCTTTTTAGAATAGTGTTTGGAGTCAGTTTTATGCTATTGTCTTGTTTTTCTTTCTGGGCTTATACCCAAGATATTTCAGTAACTCCCGCTTTGTTTCAGGCAATTCTGGAAACAAAACCCGATATCGCCATTGATCTTATCACTGCACCTTATGCTTTATTTGTTATAGTGGCAGGCGCAGCACTTCTATTTATTCTGAAATATTACAATCGGATTTACCCACAAATGGGGTCAAGGATATTGCTGATTCCCGCATTGCTGTGCATCGGACTTTACTTTATTGTGGAGTCAAAGCGAAAAGGGAGTTTGAAAAATCGGTTGCCCTATAACATTCTTAATGCTATTAACGCATATACCGCTAAGCCGGAATTAATCTTAAATTCTGAAATAAAATACGCCCACACCAAGTCAGATTCTTTAAAAATGGTTTTTGTGCTCGGAGAAACCGTTAGGGCAGACCACCTGCAACTCAACGGATATGAACGCGAAACCAATCCGTTTTTAATAGACAGAAAAAACCTTATTTCCTTCACAAATCTTTACACAAAATACTCTTATACGGGTGCGAGCGTCCCACAAATACTCACCAATCAAAATCTCGACAGCAGAGAAGGAGCGTTTACTTCCTTGTATTCTGTCGTAAGTAAAGCCGGTTATGCCACTACATGGATAGGAAACCAAACACTGGAGAAATCCTTTGATCCTGTGGTGCAGACGAACAGGGAAGTACTTTTAGTCGATGCCTATAAGAGTGAATTCAGTTTTGCCAAGGCGCTAGACGAAGAAATGTTACTTCCCATGAAGAAAGAACTAGCCGAAGACAACAGAAAACTTGTCACCCTTCATATGATAGGGAGCCATTGGTGGTATGAGAACAGATATACAGATGAGTTTAGGAAATACACCCCGGTGATCGACAGTAAATATGTGCCCTCCCAATCGGCTGAGCAAATGATCAATTCTTACGACAATACACTCATTTACCTCGATTACTTTTTGGAAGCCGTCATTCGCACCTTAGAAAAAGAACCTTTACCAACCGTCATGGTTTATGTTTCCGATCACGGAGAACATTTAGGAGAGCGCGGGAAATGGCTTCATGCACAAGCGGGTGAAGAAGCAAAGAACCCGGCGTATCTTATTTGGTACTCAGATTCATTTCTACTGAAATATCCTGACAGCATTCAGAAACTACAGCAATTGGAAGATGAAGAGATCACCACCGATGTGATTTTCGAAACAGTACTGAAATTATTAGATATTGACTACGAAATATAAAAGCCGCAATGAAGCGGCTTATTGATTAGAAATTTACATCTGGATCTTCTGGCGGTGGTGGTGGCGGATTTTTTCGCTTTCGAGGCTTTATTCCCTTCTCCGCATTCGACTTTTTCATCTCCTCCCCTATTTGGTTACTCGCCACAAAAGAAGCGATCATATCGTTAAGCATATTACTTCCCGCCTGTGGTGAATTAGGAAGTAAGATCAAATTAGTATTTGTCTCCTCCCCTATACTTTGTAAGGTATCGTAATGTTGAGTCACGACAATCAAAGCCGATGCCTCTTGAGAGTTGATACCCACATTGTTTAGTACATCTACCGACTCTTCCAAACCGCGAGCAATCTCACGTCTTTGATCGGCAATACCTTGACCTTGTAGGCGCTTGCTTTCCGCTTCCGCCCTAGCCTTGGCTACAATTTTTATACGTTCAGCTTCAGCTTCATATTCGGCTGCCACTTTTTCTCTTTCTGCGGCATTAATACGGTTCATGGCTGCCTTAACCTGTACATCCGGGTCTATATCGGTTACAAGGGTTTTTATAATGTCATAACCATAATCAATCATGGCTTCATTTAACTCTCGCTTCACAGCAATCGCGATATCATCTTTTCTCTCGAAAACATCATCCAATTTCATTTTTGGTACTTCGGCGCGAACCACATCAAATACATAGGAAGTTATTTGATCGTGCGGACTTTCAAGTTTATAGAAAGCTTCATACACACTAGTTTTTATTACCTGAAACTGCACAGATATCTTTAATCGCACAAAAACATCATCTTTGGTTTTAGTTTCCACCAACACATCTAACTGTTGGATTTTCAGGTTGATACGCCCGGCAATGCGATCAATAATTGGAATTTTAAACTGAATTCCCGAATTCCGAATACTTTGAAAGCGACCAAAGCGTTCTACAATAGCTGCCGTTTGCTGTTTTACGATGAAAATAAACATCAGCAAAAACAGAAATGAAAAAATAATAATTGGAATTGCAATAAACCCACCCATAGAAATAATTTTTAATTAATAACCGTTTGAAGATACGAAATTAAAGCTACTTTTGCCCCTTCAAAACCTCACATACTTATGAGTCTTCGGAACCTGTTTTTTGTTACTATAAGCGTCCTTTTCTTTCAGAATATTTCAGCACAACACAACTTCGAACAATCAAATCATTTAGGGATTACAGGAGGCTTAACCTTTCTTAATATAGAGACTTCAAATTTCGAAACAGAACAGGGAGAGGGCTACTTTTTAGCCTTCACAACACGTGGAGCATTCTACGATGCCTTCGACCTAATTTACGGTATTAGTTTTGTTCAAACCGAGATAGGAATATTGGGCAGGGATATTACTGGTGAAAGCAATAATGGCTTGAGTCAGTATGTAGATTATGTATTGCAGTCGGCTCAGATTAACCTTTTAGGCTCTTTTAATATCATCAATGATCGTCTTAGTATTGAGTTTGGGCCTGTCCTCAATGTGAATGGTAAAATGAAGCTCAAAAGAAATGGCTTCGAAAATTATGTGTTAAGAGGTTACGAAAATCTCACGGCAGAGCAAATTCAAAACGTTTCTCGTGTCAATTTACACGCCGCGGCAGGCATCACCGCCGGACTAGAAAATTTTAGATTGAGTGCTCAATATCAATACGGTGCCACCAATCTTTTCAACAGGCTCAATGATCTTGACATTGAACAGCCTGCAAATAGCAAATTTGAAGGAAATACCGGCACCTTAATCTTTGCTGTCGTAGTTTATTTCTAAGACATAAAAGACCGTGCTGCTTCTATTCTTTCCACAGTTTCGGCTTTACCCATTATTGAAGCTATCACAAAAACGTCCGGCCCTTTCATGGATCCTACTAAGGCCAATCGCAACGGCATCATAACTTTCCCAAAGCCCATTTCCTGAGAAGTGATCCAACCTTTGATTACTTCGGAAATATTATTCGCCGTGAAATCTTTTATCCCCTTTAAAAGATCGACCACCTCTTTAAGAATATCTGAAGTGTCTTCTTTAAAGGCTTTATTCGCCGCTTTTTCATCATAGGATACTGGCTTCTCGAAAAAGAAATGGCCCTGTTCCCATAAGTCACCAATAAAAACTGCGCGCTCTTTTATATTCGCAACCACTTGAACCAAATCTATTGAAGAATTAATCCCCTTTTGATTTAATAGTTTTGAAAATTCCTCGGCTAAATAGTTGTCTTCCAGAGCCACAAAATACTGCTGTTGGAACCACTTAGCTTTTTCCGGATCGAACTTCGCCCCTGCCTTATTGACACGCTCTAGCATAAAGACTTTTTCTAATTCGTCAAGAGCAAACAATTCTTGCTCGGTTCCCGGATTCCAACCCAAGAAGGCCAGCATATTTACAACGGCTTCAGGCAAATATCCATCTTCTCTATAGCCGGATAATTCAGTTCCATCTTCACCTTTCCAAGACAGAGGAAATACAGGAAATCCTCCGGCCTCACCATCTCTTTTACTAAGCTTTCCTTTACCGTTTGGTTTTAGGATCAACGATAAATGGGCAAATTTTGGGCTTTCCCACCCAAATGCATCGTAAAGCAAATGATGCAAAGCCAAAGAAGGCAACCATTCTTCTCCGCGAATTACATGGGTAATATCCATTAAATGGTCGTCCACGATATTTGCTAGATGATAGGTGGGCATACCGTCGCTTTTAAAAAGCACTTTATCGTCTAAGGTGGTTGTATTTATGGTAATCTCGCCTCTTATTAGGTCTTTCAGCTGGAGGTGTTCTATTAATGGTGTTTTAAATCGGATGGTGTAAGTATCTCCCGAAGTAATTCGATTTTGCACTTCTTCTTCGGAAAGCGATAAAGAATTATTAAGCTTTTCACGGTTGTGCCAATTGTAGATAAAAGTTTTACCCTCAGCCTCGTATTCCTTCCGAAGAGACGCTAACTCTTCTGCCGAATCAAAAGCATAGTAAGCCTTGCCTTCATTTATTAGTTGTTCGGCGTATTGCTTGTACAAATGCTGTCTTTCGCTCTGTCGATACGGCCCAAACCCACCTTCTTTTCCGGGACCTTCGTCAAATGGAATATTTAGCCATTCCAACGCCTCAACAATATATTC
>JABDKT010000148.1 GCA_013002065.1 Flavobacteriaceae bacterium | reverse complement strand
TTAGAAACACTAGAAATAATTTTCTCGATAGACTTAGAAGCATCATCGTTAGATGGTATTACATAGTCGATCGGTCTTGGATCACTATTGGTATCTACCATTGCGAAAATTGGAATGTTCAATTTTTGAGCTTCTTTCACAGCAATATGCTCTCTTGTTGTATCAACAATAAAAAGAGCTCCCGGAAGACGACTCATATCGGTAATAGAACCTAAGTTCTTTTCCAATTTAGCACGAGTACGATCTACAGCTAATCTTTCTTTCTTGGAAAGTGTGTTGAAAGTACCATCTTGCTTCATTCTATCGATAGAAGTCATTTTCTTAACCGCTTTACGAATAGTTACGAAGTTGGTCAACATTCCACCCGGCCATCTTTCTGTGATGTACGGCATGTTGGCATTCTTTGCTTTATCGGCAACGATGTCTTTCGCCTGTTTCTTGGTAGCTACGAATAGAATTTTACGTCCGCTAGCAGCAATCTTCTTCAAGGCTTCATTAGCCTCTTCCAATTTTGCTGAAGTTTTGTACAAGTTGATAATGTGGATCCCATTACGCTCCATGTAGATGTAAGGTGCCATGTTTGGGTTCCATTTTCTGGTAAGGTGTCCGAAATGAACACCGGCGTTAAGGAGTTCCTTAACTTCTTTGTTGTTTGCCATTTTTGTAATAGTTTACTTTCTGTAATTATAGATAGCAATCTTTCCCATCCCACTTCGAAGCTAAAGCTTAAAAGTATTCAGTTCTTTGATTTAGATGCTAAACTAACGCCACTCCCGGCAAGGGTTGTGACTAACAGCTTAATTAATAATAAATATGAACGTAGTAACACTGTTGGGCATTTCCGAAGAAACACCCAATAGTGTTGATAGTTTTTAACGCTTAGAGAACTGGAATTTCTTACGAGCTTTCTTCTGTCCGAATTTCTTACGCTCTACCATACGAGGATCTCTTGTTAACAACCCTTCTGGTTTTAATACCGTTCTGTACTCTTCGTTGATCTCACATAAAGCTCGAGAAATTGCCAATCGAATGGCTTCGGCTTGTCCTGTGATCCCACCACCAAAAACATTTACACTAATATCGTAAGCCTTGTCATTTTCGGTCAATGCCAAAGGCTGTCTTACTTTGTACTGTAAAGTAGGGGTGGTAAAATAGTTATTTAATTCACGCTTGTTGATAGTAATATTCCCTTTTCCTTCGGAAAGATAAATTCTTGCAACAGCGGTTTTTCTTCTTCCAATTTTGTGAATAGTCTCCATTACTTAAGATCCTTAAGGTTAATTACTCTAGGTTTTTGCGCTTCTTGGCCATGCTCGGCATCGTTATAAACTTTCAAATTTCTGAAAAGAGCCGCCCCTAATTTATTTTTAGGTAACATGCCTTTTACAGCGTTTTCTACTAGTCTTGATGGATCTTTCGCATAAAGCTCTTG
This sequence comes from Flavobacteriaceae bacterium, assembly GCA_013002065.1. Taxonomy (GTDB): domain Bacteria; phylum Bacteroidota; class Bacteroidia; order Flavobacteriales; family Flavobacteriaceae; genus Aureisphaera. The sequence continues at coordinate 1,587 of JABDKT010000148.1, read as the reverse complement.
CGCGGTTAAAGAACGTTGTCCCCCAGGATATCCTGTGTGACGAATGTATTCTTTTCCTTCCCATTTCTTACCCGATAAGTGGATCTTTGAAGCATTTGTGATAACTACGTTATCGCCACAATCCACATGAGGAGTGAAATTAGGTTTGTGTTTACCTCGAAGTAATTTGGCTACTTCACTCGCAAGACGACCCAATGTTTGCCCGTCCGCATCTACCAAAAGCCACTCTTTATTTACAGTGTTTTTGTTAGCAGATGCTGTTTTGTAACTTAATGTGTCCATTAGTTTTTTGTCAATAGTTAATAAATCATTGTTTTTCTCAATCGCCTCTCACGATAGAGTTTTCCCTTTAAAAGGGCTGCAAATGTACTATTATTTATTTGAATAACAAGGGTTCAGAAATTAATTTTCACCTTGTTTTTACTGCTGAAATATCCAAAAGTTAAATTTCTCTTAATTAACAAATAAAACTGTCACTGCGGAACGTTATATGAGTCTATTAAGCATCAATCACAAAACAACTAACTACCATGAATTCCACCATCCGATTATCGCTGGCGATAGCCCTGCTTTTTTCTCCATTCATTTATTCTCAAACCGATTCTACCTCTGTTGACGCTCCTGTAAGCTACGAAAAACGTATTTACACCACAGCTTCAATTAATGGAACTGAGGGAATAACCATAGACGGTGTTATCGATGAGGCTGCCTGGGATGTGGTAGAATGGACTTCCGATTATATGGAATTTCAGCCGGATAATGCAACCGCTCCCACCGAACAGACCAAAATGAAAATCGCATACGACGATAAAAACCTTTATGTCGCATTTAAGTGTTACCAAGCCGATCCTACAACCATCGAAAAACGCATGGGTAGAAGAGATGACTTTCCGGGTGATTGGGTCGAAATAAATATCGACAGCTACGACGACGATCGTACCGGTTTTTCCTTTACCGCCTCGGCGTCTGGAGTTAAAGGAGATGAATTTATCTCCAATAACGGAAACTTCGATAGTAGCTGGAATCCAATTTGGTACCTAAGCACCAAAATCGATGACGATGGTTGGACAGCAGAATTTAGAATTCCGTTGAGTCAGTTGCGATTTGGAAACGATGAAGAACAAAATTGGGGAATACAATCAACACGTCGTTATTTCAATAATGAAGAACGATCCACCTGGCAACCGCTATCTGCGAATCCGCCCGGCTGGGTAAGTGAATTCGGAATACTTCGTGGTCTCAAGGGTCTAAAACCCCAGAAACAGTTGGAAATTCAACCTTATGGTTTGGCGCAATTGGATACCTACGAAGCGCAAGATGGTAATCCGTTTCGAGATGGAAGCGACACCTTCTTCACGGCAGGTTTGGATGCCAAGATTGGAATTACCAATGACCTTACGCTAGACTTAACAGTGAATCCCGATTTCGGACAAGTTGATGCAGATCCCGGAGCCATTGCGCTCGATGGATTCGAAATATTCTTTCAGGAACGCAGGCCTTTTTTTGTGGAGAATAAAAATGTTTTTGATTTTCGAGTGGGAGGTGGAGCCGATAATTTATTCTTTTCACGGCGAATTGGAAGAACCC
>JABDKT010000109.1 GCA_013002065.1 Flavobacteriaceae bacterium | reverse complement strand
GAGATACGTATCTGGAAAGTTTGGATACGCTCTTTAAACAGCCTATCCGACATATATTTTCCGTCAAATTGCAATACTTCCTGGATTATAACCAGATTCCCGCACTTTTTAAGAAGAAGAACAAAGGGGGAAATGTCATATAATTTGTTCTATTCCTTGATATGCTCAAAGTTCAAATTTGCTTGATATGTTAAAATTGTTTAAAGTACACTAATAAAAATTAAACAAACTAGTAATTTAGCATTATTCAGGAAACGTAGGTTGTGACGAGCAGTTTCGATCGCAACTTGAAAAAATTGAAATATATGCTCGGATTATTCAGAAAAAAATCAGAAAAAGAACGATTACAGGAAAAATACGAAAAGTTGCAACAGGAAGCATACCGCTTATCTACCATTAATCGAAAGCTCAGCGACCAAAAGACTTTCGAAGCAGAGGAGGTTATGAAGCAATTGGAAAAGATCGCTTAAAACTACTCCTTCTATGAGCGCCAAAAAGAAACCGGACAATGTGGTATTCAACTCGGAGACCCAAACCTATGATGCTTCACTTAAGTCGTATGGGACCAACGTAGGAGCTCCGGTTATTACCACTACCGAAACTACCGCCTGGAAAAATAGGAGTATCAATAGGGCAAACAAACAGGTGCAGGCCCGATTTTCGGAGCTCAAGGCTGCCTATGATAAAATGATGGCAGACTATGAACTGAACACCCTCATCTACAATTCGAGTTTTAACTTCGAGCCCATTGTTGGAGAAGTGTATCATTTGTATCGAAGAGAGAACGAATCCACTTTTTTATCGCTCATTGCACCGGAACATTGCAATTTTCAATTTTTAGGAAGTTTTTACCTAAATGCGGACCAGATATGGGAACGGCAATAATTCATCCATGAAAAACACCCTCACTCTAAGCGAACGGGACCTCGATCGCATCATCGAAATGGCCTGGGAAGATCGTACCCCCTTTGAAGCGATCCGATTTCAGTTTGGTTTTGCTGAAAAGGATGTGATCAAACTCATGCGTTCCCAATTGAAAGAAAGCAGTTTTAAACGCTGGAGAAAGCGAGTGAACAGCGGTGTAAGTCAGAAACATCTGAAAAAACGAGATCCGGAGATCAACCGATTCAAATGCTCCCGTCAGCGGGCAATTTCCGGAAATAAGATCAGTAAACGATAATGTCCTTACTCCTTAGCGAGCATCCCAACCTCTTTCCAACTTCGTATGACGAAATCGAACAGCGCGTGCGCCATATTGATCCTGTAAAATACGGCCGCAGCCGAAATTTTGTCGATGGTGCAGTTACTTATTTATCGCCCTATATCTCTCGGGGGGTCATTTCCACGAAATATGTCCTGACTCAAACTTTAAAGCGGGGATATGAACCCAAGGCTATTGAGAAATTCATTCAGGAATTGGCCTGGCGAGATTATTGGCAGCAGATATGGATCGCGAAAGGAGACGCGATCAATTCAGACTTAAAAAATTCCCAAACACCGGTATCCAATACCAGCATTCCTCGAGCGATCGTGGAGGCCTCAACCGGGATCGATGCCGTTGACGAAGCCATTTCCCAATTCTACGAAACCGGCTATATGCACAATCACATGCGTATGTACATCGCCTCCATCGCCTGCAATGTGGGTCAAAGTCAGTGGAAAATTCCGGCCCAGTGGTTGTACTATCATTTGCTGGACGGCGATTGGGCAAGCAATGCTTTAAGCTGGCAATGGGTGGCCGGAGCCAACAGCCATAAGAAGTATTATGCGAATCAGGATAACATAAACAAATATTTTCATTCAAAACAAAAGGGAACTTTTCTTGATGTTGAATATGACAAGTTTAACGAAATGGGAATCCCTGAGGTGCTGCTGGAGCTGTCAAGTTTTTATATGGAAACGACCCTGCCGCATCCTAAAGTGATAGAAATTAATAAGAACCTCCCGGTTTGTATCTATAATTATTTTAACCTCGATCCTTTGTGGAAAGAAGACATCGCCGCCAATCGTGTATTGCTGCTAGAACCATCTCATTTCAAAAAATACCCCATTTGCAAAAAGTCCGTCGATTTTATGTTGGCCCTTTCAGAAAAT
>JABDKT010000089.1 GCA_013002065.1 Flavobacteriaceae bacterium | reverse complement strand
GTTATAAAGGCCTACCCGAATTTGCCCCTTTCGACGGAATCGTCGTGACGGCGGGTGCTCCCTTTGTTCCAAAAGATTTGTTGTCGCAATTAAAAATAGGAGGAAAGCTAGTAATTCCTGTGGGTGAAAATGTGCAGATCATGACAGTTTTTACCAGGAAAAGCGAAACTGAATTCGATAAAAAGGAGCATGGTGAATATCGTTTTGTACCTTTATTAGAGGATAAGAATTAGGTGGATGTACGAAGTGCGAAGCACGATGCGAGAAGTATGAAGTTCAAAGAATTGACACTTCGAGTGGTTTTTAGAATGAAATGAACAAAATAGTATCGCGAGGAAGTAGTCAGTTGTTGTTCAAAGTCGAAAGTCGAAAAACAATGGTGGTGGAGCACTACTAACTCACTTCATTATGAATAAAGAAACGAAAAAGAAATGAAAAAGAAATTACTCATATTATTTGTCCTTGCGACAACACAATCTTTTGCACAGAACTACACTAGTTATTTTACAGGAGATACGGCCGATGTAACTACCAATCACCAACAAGGAACCTGCCTAATGGGAGGTGCAACCGAAAACGACAATGCCATGATTTGGTTCCTAAATAAAGCCGATGGGGGCGATGTGGTAGTCCTCAGAGCCAGTGGTGCCGATGGGTATAACGATTATTTTTATTCTGAATTGGGTATTACTATCAATAGTGTGGAAACCCTAGTAATTAATAATGCATCGGGTGCCTTGGATCCTTACGTACTACAGCAAGTTGAAAATGCCGAAGCGATTTGGTTCGCAGGTGGAGATCAATTCGATTATATAACTTATTTTAAGGATAATGCCATGGAGGATGCTTTGAATGAGTTTATAAATGTAAAAAAGGGTGTTATTGGTGGTACGAGTGCAGGGATGGCTATTTTGGGCGGGCATTATTTTGATGCTGAAAATGGAACGGTTACTTCAGAGCAGGCCTTGACCAATCCATACGACAGTCGGGTTTCATTAGGACATAGCGATTTTCTTCAAATACCCTATTTAGAAAATGTGATCACCGATACTCATTTTGACAATCCGTGGAGAACAGGCCGTTTACTTGCGTTTATGGCTCGTATTATTGTGGACCGAAATGTACGTGCCACCGGACTTGCTTGTGAAGAATTTACGAGTATTTGTATCGAAGCCGACGGAAAGGCCAGAGTTTTTGGAAGTTATCCTGCTTTTGGTGATTTTGTTTATTTTGCTCAACCTGAATGTTTCGATTACAATCCCGATACTTGTGAGCCGGGGGAGGAATTGGTTTGGTTTGACGGGCTGCAAGTACTTAAAGTTCCAGCGACAGAATCTGGAGATATTACGATTCATTTGGATACCTGGGAGGTCATAACGAGTGAAGGAGAATGGGAACATTGGATAAAATTCGACTCGGGTCCTTTTTTAGTGGTTAAAGTACCCGGAGAAAATCCCGATTGCATTGTTTTGGAAACACCTGACTTTTCTTCGGAGGATATTAAGGCTTATCCGAGTCCTTTTTCAACTGGATTTGAGATTAGCAATGCCCAAGGAAATAAAGTGGAGGTGTTCGATCTCTTCGGAAAAATGCTGCTTGAGATAAACTCGTACGATGGAAATCGCCTTGGAGTGGTTACATGGGCTAACGGAATTTACTTCGTTAAAATTTCCGAAGGACAAAAAACCACTACCATAAAGGTTATCAAAAATTAATTAGGGCTCCAAATAGACGTTGGTAATTAGTCGTTCGACCGTGGGATGATCGTTCCCGCCCGCGGGTTCAATAGTTATATTTAGAGATTCCGCATTGTCGATATACGTCATCGCAATCATTTCAGAATTTTTAGGAATTACTCCCATATTGATCATTTCTCCCTCTACATCGGCCCACATCTGATAATCGTGATCTGCATCGAGCTCGGGAAGTCCTGAAGCATCTACAATGACACTTTTCTTCTCGTCATTTACATAACTGATAAGGGTGGCATCTGGCGAAAGATCATTTCCTTCCAAGGTAAATTTTTGCGCCTTGGGATCATTGATGGCTTCATACCACTTTTGGGCTTCGTCGAAGTTGGCCACTGCATCATTAAAGTCGTCCTGCAGTGCATCTTTTTGTTCACGAACCAAACGTATGTCGTCTTCCAAACTATTTACCTTGGTATATAACCAGAAAGAACTCACGCCAAAAAGTAGCGCCAAACTAGCGGCAATAGCGAGGTACGAATTGTTGGTTCGTTTCTCGTTTAGTGGAATGGTGGGTTTTTCTTTAGAGGCTATGCTCTTCATGAGTCCCGATTTTACTGCGGAAGGAACATCCATGGCATTTTCCATAGCCAGTTGTTGTAGGTTGTCTTCCATTTGAGCTACATAGGCTCTCAATTCGGAACTTTTAGACAATAGTGCTTCTACCTCTGCCGTTTGGGAGGGATCTAAATCGCCGAGCAAGTATTGCTCAAGCCAACCGGAATCTTTCAATTCATTTTCATTCATCATAACATCCTTTCAATTAATAAGGCCATCACTAAGGCCAGTGGAGGATACAATTCTCTCAGTTTTTTTAGGGCCTGCTGCACATACGATTTAAAGGTTCCCAGCGGGACGTCCATCTCTTTATGTGCTTCTCTATGAGTCAATCCCTGAAAATAGACCAGTTCCAAAGCTTTTTGATGGTGGCTTTCCAGTTTTTTTATGGTGCCGATTAGGGCGAGCGAATCGATATTATTTTCGCCCTCTTCGGCTTTATTACTATATACACTTAAATCGTCGGTTTGGATGAGTTGGTTTCCTTTCCGAAGAAAATTTAAAGTGGTGTTTCTTGCAATTCGATAAGCCCAGGTATAAAATTTGCCTTTTTCCGGATCATACGATTTTGAATTTTGCCAAATTTTCACAAAAGTCTCCTGTAGTAGATCTTGGGCCTGCCCCTCGTCTCGACACATCCGAATTATAACTCCGTAAAGTGCTCCCGAGTAGCTGTCGTACAAAGAAGACAGCGCTCTTTGGTCACCATTTTGAAGTTGGGTAATTCGTTCTAATTCGTTAGACATAGCAAATTTCAGGTTGTTAAAGTTAAGCAAAAATTTGAAGCCAACTCATCCAATGTGGAAGCAGGGTGTATATGTAATTGAAAGCGCGCCAAAACAATTATAAATCAAACTTAAAATTAAAACTCATGAAAAAGTTAGTATTCATTTTAACAACAGTATTAGTATTCAGTATTGCACAAAATGCAACCGCACAAAAACAAAGCATCGTTGAGATCGCGGTTGGAAACGAAGATTTCTCAACCTTAGTAACAGCGTTAAAAGCAGCCGATTTGGTAGGAGCCTTACAAGGTGACGGACCTTTTACAGTATTCGCACCCACTAACGCCGCCTTTGCAAAAATCGATTCCAAGACCTTAGGGTCTTTATTAGAACCACAAAACAAAGGAGCCTTATCTAACATCTTAACTTACCACGTGGTGAGTGGAAACTTGGCCTCTGGAGATGTAGTAGCTGCTTTAAAGAAAGGAAACGGAAAAGCCGAAGTAAAAGCCTTAAACGGAGAGACTCTAACGGTGATGCAAAAAGATGGAAAGATTTGGTTGAAAGACGGAAACGGAAACTACAGCCAAATTACCAGCACTGATATCATGGCGAGTAACGGAGTAATCCACGTAATTGGCGACGTGGTAATGCCCAAATAAGATGATGTTCGTTTGAAAGATCGCTATGAAGAAGAGCCCTCCTGCGCTAAAGCTAAGGAGGGTTTTTTATTGGCTTCAACTATTATTATTCCTCTTCATCATGAATTCTTTCCACTCGATTCATAACGATGGTTTTCTTTTTACACTGAAAAATAACCTGCTCGTAGTCCTGGTCGACTAACTTTTGAATTTGCTCTTTGGTTATATCGAAACTTACCTCACAGAGATATCTTTTGGACACATTAGAATAATCGGATTCGATTTCTAGGGTATCTGAATCTAAAATAAAATCTTCTGTACCTCCTTTAATTTCCAATTTTGCTCCTTTGAAGGTTTTAAAATTCTGTTGACTAATTAAAATTGTTTCCAAAAATAAATAGCCATTCAACTCTTGAACTCCGGCGTGTAGTTTTCCTTCTTCGGAATAGGCAATGGGATCGCCAGAGACCGTTTCTATTTTGTCTTCAGTAAAAGTGTCCACATGCAAGCGCTCCATCGCTCTAATATTTCCGAAGGCCGCTAGCACCTTATCTAATTTTTTGAACATAAAAAGGTTTTCTTTTACAAATTAAGTAATGTTTTTTGGATATGGTCCCGAAGTTCGGGTTTTACCTTATGCTTTTCCGCATAATGGGTCCAAAGTCTAACTGTATCGATAATCTGTGTGATAATTTTATCTGCCTTTTTGATATTCATGCTTTTTGCAACCGTGAGCATATCAGTACTTGTAATTCCCTTGCGTTTGCCATTGATACTCAACACCTGCTGACTTACCCACATACTTTCCGGGCGGTAAGCAAAACAAATATCATAGGCAGGAGCTAGTTCCCAATTGTGGCCTTGTCGCAATCTAAAGGCAAAGTTCTTGGTGTGATCATCGCAGTTTTTAGAAATTACATTAAATACCATTCTTCGGAACATTTGCTCGGCTGCCGGGTAAGGTAGGCGTAAAATCCGCATGGTCTGAAACAATTGTTCATAACTAAAACTTGTCATTTCATTAAAATCGAAATGCTGCATGGCACAGAACGTTTGAATGTGATGTTTGGTCGAACCTCCTTCACGATCGAAGCGTTGGGTCATAAAATGTGCCCTTCTATTTTCTTCCAACAATTGTGAAGGCATCATCTCGATACCGCAATCGGTTGCCATTTCGTAATACGCCATTTCCACTCTCCCGTATCCTTGGCTTTCTCCAAACTGTGCATCGCTCACTCCATCAAGCTTGATCATCCAGTGTTCGAATCCTTTAGGAGCGTTGGTTTGGCCCGAACGAACTTGTCCGGTTCTTGGATTATAGGCGATAATAGCTTTGGGGCGTGCTCCTCCGGCCGAGGTTCCAATTTTTAAAATCTCGGTCATGGCTTGCTGTTCATCTTTGCTTAGATTGGCTTCAAAATGTTCTCGTTTCTCCAGCATCTTTTGTGCGATATCTACCAGACTGCCAATTTCTACTTCAAAGGTGTTTTTATTGGGCTTGAGTTGCGTGGGTTCAAATTCTAAAGCGCCCATTCCTCGAGTTCCGATAAAACAGAGTTGTTCTACCGGATTCATACTATTAGATGGGCGGCCTTGTTGAGCAAGCCAAACATTGATCAACTGGTTTCCGTATTTATCGGGTAGGACATCGGCCAGAAGTCCGGGTAAGCCTTTAAATGTGTCGAACTCACTATTTGGTTTCACCCGAAGTTCTGGAAATGAGAATATTTGTCCGCTTTGAGCAATAGGCATTTTGATAGGTGCGAGGTCGAGCCCGGATGCTGCGAATTTAGGGTCATATTCAAAACTTGCATAGCCGCTGTTAGCATCCCAGGAAACCGCGCCTACGATTTGCCCCCAAATTTTTACAAAGGCGGTGTTGGTGGTTACCATGAACTTTCTTTATCGGGGTTTTGGCCTTTCCGTTTGCTAGCTCTTTGTCTTTTTTCTTTTTCTAGTTTAGCGAGTTGTAACGGACTTATACGTGGTTCGACTTTAAAAGCGTTGAGAATATGCAGTTGATCGAGCGCGCGTAGGAGTTGGATTAGTGTAGAGAGGGAGATAGGTTCTCCGTTTTCTATTCCGCTAAGCGTAGTGCGGTTAATACCGGCTGCTTCTGCTAGTTCTGCCTGAGTTTTATTTTGGTCCAAGCGTTGTTGTTTGAGATAGTTCCCAATCGCTTCCATAATGGCTAGATCGCTCATCGATGTCCAAGTATTGTTGCTATATTCCATCATTAATTGATTAATAAAGTGCTAATGTCGGTATTTTACAACGTAAATATAGTCAATATTATTGTAATTTAATTTTTTATGTTGAAAAAAAGCGATATTAATATTAGAATATGTGATTAATGTTGTAAAAAAACAACAATGTATTTTATAAAAATTGAGAATAATGAATAAGGGATGAGGATTCGACGTTAGATTTACTCTTATTCCAATCGATTAAGAATGATGTTTTTATACCAAATCTCGTAGGGTCCGCCTGCATGCGCTTGTAAGCATACGCATCCGTTTAACGGCACATCTTCTTTCTCGGAATATTCCGCAGTAGTTACTCCGTTGATTTTAATTTCAATATTTGGCCCATGAGCCTTTATAGTAATCTCATTCCAATCGAGAGGATCCATAGTCTGTTCTATAAGATCTTTATCGGCCAACGAATAAATGATCACCGGGAAGATTTCAGGTTTTGGATATCGTGAAGTATCGGGCCTGTTTTCATCGACAAGGGTTCCCCATAAGGGATATAAGCCGGTGGTATCTTTTGGTTGAAAGTTTGAAAATATGGGTATGGCACTGGCGTCTATATATCCAAGATCTGCCTGATACCCCATGACTTCATTCGAATTGGGAACACGCTTAGCTCTAAAACTAATTCCTCCATTTATTTTTAGGTCGGTGGAGATAAATTTGGCTTCTAATTTTAACTCAAAATTTTCGAATTTCTGTTTGGTACACAGATAACCGGTTTTATCGAGTGGCGTTTTAAGATTACCTCCAATGATGGCACCATTCTCTGCTCTGAAAATCGAACTAGATCCTTCCCATCCTTCAAGAGTTTTTCCATCAAATAGTTTACCATCTTCTTTGGTCTCACATGAAATTGAAAGCGAAATAGCAATCATGATTCCGCATATAATTTTAAGTAATTTGAACATATATGTCAATTTGTGAGAACAAATAATTTACTTAAAGATACTGAAAATGTAGGAGTGAAGGAGCTTAATATCCATCGCCGATAGACTTATAACCGCAAATCAAAAATTATACTTTATTTCTTAGGATCATAGATAGCCAATGCTATTTTAGAGTCGGCGGTTCCATAATATAGAAACCACTTTTCCTGAAAGTAGACAAGTCCTTCCACAAAGCACACTTCATTTACTTCACCCACCTTTTCATATTCTTTATCGGGATGGATAAAATAATCGTCGGTGCGATCGACTATTCGGTATGGTTTTTCTTTATCAAACAGAGCTTGTCCGGCCGCATAGGTAAACTTGGGTAATTCTTGGTCATTGAAATTCGCAGCATTACTTGCATTGTAAATTAATAGAATGCCCTCGTCTTTCCACAAGGCAAAGGGTCCCGGTTCTACCAATCTACTGTCGAAATAACCCATACGCGGATGTAATACTGAAATTCGCTTACCCGATTCTTCGTTTTCGGCAACGGTCCAGGTTTTTAAGTCGGTGGAAGTGGCCATAAATAAATTTGTATCTCCAAAGTACATCCAATACTTCCCATCTATCTTTTTTGCAACCATTCTATGCTCTTTTTGCTCGGCGACAATAGCTCCGGCCTTTGACCAGGTATCTCTGTATTTCTCATCGCCAAGAACGAGTCCGTGTTTGGTCCAGTTAATTAAATCCAAAGACGAAGCTATGCTGAGGCGTGCGGTTTTGCCATCATAAGAAGTATAGGTCATAAAATATTGTCCGTCCTCACTCTCTACAATTCGCGGATCTTCGACACCGTCGAAATAACAGAAATAACACTCTTCCGAATTCTTTTGCGGAGCCTCGTCTTTTTTGTAATTCCATTCATAGGTTTTCATTGAGTCCAGATCGGGATAAAAAACAGGAGCGGGTTCTTTTTTGAAATTGAGTCCGTCGTCGCTTATCGCCATTCCTATTCGCGAAGTACCCATACTGTCTTGAGCGCGATAGAAAAGATATACCCGATTGTCTTTTACGATGGCGGTCGGATTAAGTACGTTCCGTTCTTCCCACTTT
>JABDKT010000076.1 GCA_013002065.1 Flavobacteriaceae bacterium | reverse complement strand
TCACTATATCATCCGAATCTTCATCAAGATAGATATGATCGAACACTTTTCTATGAGAATCGTAGTGATAAACACCTCCCAATGTGCCAATCCAAACTCCTCCATGATTGTCCTTATAAATTCTCTTAATTTGCTGAATTAATGTTGACTTGCCTAAGTCGATTTTTCTCAATTGCTTACTACCAAAGTTATATTCGAAAAGCCCTTCATTTGTACCTATCCATAAATTACTACTATCTATTTCCAGAACACTATTCATCTTAAGATTATTCGGCAATTTTGGTAAAATACTATAATCTAAGTTTGCAACTTCCGATTCAAATTCATCAGGGATCCATAATCGTTTTGATAGCGAATCGAAGTGGATTAATTGATGAGATAAGATTGAATAATCTTTATTAGAATTAAGAATTTTTGAGTTGAGATCGTAATAACTTACGTCACCTTCTTTATTCCGTATCCATACTTTTTTATTGGTGATAGTGATGTAAGGATTGAACTCTGAACTGGAAACCAATTCAATACGAAGTGTTTGTGGATTAAAGAAGCCAACATCATTTAATGTAACGAACCAGATATTCCCGGCGGGATCTAGTTCCATTTTCATAACTTCCTTATTAATGAAGGGAGTATTGTCTAAAATTATGGGTTGATTGAATTCTCGATTTTCTTTATCAAATAAGTTCAAACCATTCTTTGTACCTATCCAGAAATTACCATCTGAATCTTCTATAAGTGATCTAACCACACTAGAGGATATAGTGGTACTATCAGTTGGTTTGTGAAAGAATGTTTGTATGGTATAACCGTTATAGCGGTTTAAGCCGTTGTCTGTTGCCATCCAAATATAACCCTCTTTATCTTGCAGGATATCATATATGACATTGTTGGAAAGTCCATTTTCTGAATCGATCGAGACGAATGAATATTTACTTTCATTTTCTTGAGAATATAACTTTGAGCAAAAATATAACGCAATGAAGAGTGCTGTAAATAGATATAGTCTCTTGTATGACCTAGTTATGACCATTTATTAAAGATAACCAAATCACATTAATCAAACGCTTGAGCTTAAGGGACAAAGCTTTTTCAGTAATAGAAATAAAATTTTAAATAAAAAACAAACAGGTCAATTTAGAATCAGGATCTATCATTTAAACCAAGCCGTATTTTTATAATCCCCCATTTTCGAAGCACCCTCCCGGTTGGTCATTATCAGATGGGTTTTATCGGCTGTTCTGGAACGATAGCCTAATAAGTGGAATAACTGCTTTGTGTAGAATCGAGCTACTTTCAGATTTACTCTCAAAGCTTCACGTTCGGGTGAGGCCCATTTAATTCCGGGTAGAAGCACGAGGAATCGGTCGAAGTAAACTTTCCGAAGAAATAAAGACAATCGTAAAAAAAACCTCGGAATTGATCGAATCACGAAAAAACCGTCATTACCTTTCCCTTGGTACAAAGGCATAAAAATATGCCCCTTCATGGGCGCTCGAACTTCGCGGTCATTATTTACCGCTAACAAATCGTTTGTACGAATTTTTTGAAAATTTCTATAACCATTAAACATGGAAAAGCTTGAATTATCTTCAATTTCGTAACGATATAATATCTCATAAAATTTATCGCTGAACAAAATCTGCTTTTCCAAGTGATGGTGATATTTCAAATAGTTTATATCCTTCCTGTCGATAAACTCGGCATAAACCATGGATAGATAAATAAATGAAATATGATTTTCATAGGAAATCACGTCATCGTGCTGGCCGGCTTCAAATCCAAAGGCTACGTAACCCAATTCATTGATGTAGCTAAGTAACGGTCCCTCCAAAAATTCTTCAATGCCCAAGACAATGGACAACGGATATTGACGTGTAAATTTCCGATTGATGACACTGTCGTTAATAGTGACGAAAGGAACGGTTTCACTCGATGTGGTGTGAAGATCGAAAAAGTAAAATGGCCCTTTTTCCGTGGCCAAGATTTTTTCTATGGTATTGTGAATTTCAATTTGTTCGTTGCGGTCTGAAATACCATTGTAACTGCCTTGATGTAAAGAGCGAACATTCTCTTTGGTCCATTGTCGGTTAAGGTCTTTTTTGTCAAAACGGACACCTTTTTCAAGTGCGCTCAGGTTCCCACTAATTGCATAAAGGTTGCCTCTGCATGGAATACCACTTTGCTTTAGTTCCTCTAAAACAGTTTTAAGAGCAAATACACCGCTTGGTTCATTGCCATGTATGCCTCCGGTAAAAATTAGAGTTGGACCCTCTTCCGAACCTTGATATTTACCAATGATTCGATCTACTTGAATGGTTTTATTTAGGGCTTTGCTGTGTATTTCAATCATTGTCAAAAGCAATTACATCCTTAATGGTAATAATACCAATTAATTCGTTACCATCCACAACAGGGAGACAACCAATTTCTTTTGATTTCATGATTTCTATCGCTTTATTTATTCGCGTTTTTGCCTCCACGGTAACTACATCATTTACCATGATATCCTTTACCATTATACCGTTGGAGTTGGGTTGACCCTGAAACTTTTGTGCATGAGTCCACGTAAGCAAGCCGGATAACTCACCTTCTTCATTTTCGACCGGAACATGGTGAATATCCTTCCATTCCATAATGCTTGTGGCGAGATCGGCTAGATCATTTTCCTTAACCGTGAGCAGTTTAGTACTCATAATATGACCCACTTTACGGGATTCTTTTTCTAATATTTCAGCTTCCTTAATATCGGCCCACATATTTACCGGTGCATTTTGCTTTTGCTTTAAATGCATCGACTTTGTGATCATTCGCAAAGCAGTATCGCGCGTATATTTCTTCTTTAGCCTACGATAATTTGATATGATCCATTGGGAACCTGTTTTTCCGTGTAAACGTCTTTCAATGACCTTGAGGTATTTTTCAATGTCCTGCTGATCAATTCCGGCTTTCTTCAATCCTTCATAGGCCAAAGGCAACATGACTTCTTCCATCAATTCGACCACATTGTACTCTTTATTATCCCAACACTGTAAAGAATCCTTTCCGTATCGAGCCGCTTTTATGAAATTGGACTTGGCATCTTGAAAATCCATTACTTCGGAAATTGTATCGTATTTCTTGGGACGAGCCATCATAATTCCCACCCAGAGTGCAAAATTTGCCATTTCATCCCTTACCGAAGGCCCGGAAGGCAAGTATCTATTCTCTATCCGAAGGTGAGGTTTACCTCCCCCAACACCGTAGCATGCTCTATTCCAAGGATAAATGGTTCCACTGTGTAAATTCATCGCTTTTAACTTCGGAATTTTCCCTGCCTTTACATCTTCCAGTGAATTTTCTCCCATATCTTGAGTGAGGATAATTTTATACTGAGCAATATTCTCCTTAAATATATCCACGGCAGTTCCTTTGGCCCAGTGAGTTCCGAAGGAAACACGTGGTTGTTGATCTTTTAGTGCCAGTGATATCTTCCTTGTATCAATACTCTGCCTGAATAAGGCAATCCTCGTTTCATTCCATAACTCTCTACCTAACAATAAAGGGGAATTGGAACAAATAGCTAATATGGGCCCTGCAATCGCTTGCGACCAATTATAACTGGATATAAAATCGGATGGGTCAATCTGTAGATGCGTTTGAAAACTCGTATTACAGGCTTCAAATAACACCGAATCGTGTGAAATGCTCAATTCATCCACCCCTTGAAGATGCAAATGAAAATTGGCTCTCTTTAGATTTAAAAAAGCTTCATTCAACGCCAAGTATCTTGGCATAGGGGTAATATAGTCTAAGTGAAGCTGGGTTTTTCCGATAGTTGGCAGTATTCCGGTGAGTACGATTTTTGAACCATGTTTTTCGGCTATAGGATCGGCCTTATCGAGTAAAGCTCTGGTTTGATTCTCCACCTTTGTAAAGCAATCGTCCTTGAGCTCGATAGGATCTAAATTGATTTCAAGATTATATCGAGCGAGCTCGGTAGTGAAGTGTGGATCATTGATCTCCGCTAATATCTCAACCGAATTCTTTGCCGGCCTCCAGTCGTTGCTCACCAAACAAAATTCTTGTTCGGCGCCAATTCGCGTAATTCCCGATTCGATGACATCATTCTCAAGCATCCATTCCATGGCTTTGATATCGTCGAGTAGGTGTTTGATGAATTCAGCTCTCTTTTCTTCCGTTTGAATTTTCTTGACACTTTGTTCTCCCATGTTGGCGATGAATTGTTTCAAGCAAGTTGGAAAATCGTCAAATTTTAAAAAATGATAAAAGTCAGCAAAATTTTCAGCAAAGAATTTCAGATCCCGAACAAATGGATTTAACAATTATTTAAGTGAAGACAATTTGAGTGATTGTATCTTTATAAATCAATCAAACAGCAATAAAATGAATAGTAAAAATTTCTTTAGACTTTTATCAATCGCTCTTGTTTCTTTCAGCTTTTTGTTGAGCAGTTGCGGTGAGGGATCGGACTCAAAAAAAGACGATGCAAGTCTTTCCATCGATTTTGAAAAATATGAATTGGAAAATGGCTTGGACGTAGTACTCCACAAAGATACCAGTGATCCCATCGTATCGCTGGCGATTCAGTATGGTGTTGGTTCAAATCGCGAAAAGACCGGACGCACCGGTTTTGCTCACTTGTTTGAGCATATGTTATTTCAGGAATCTGAAAATGTAGGTCAGGATCAGTTTTTTAAGAAAATACAAGATGCAGGTGGAACTTTAAATGGTGGAACCTGGAAAGATGGAACGATCTATTATGAGGTAGTTCCAAAAAACGCTTTGGAAATGATTATGTGGCTCGAAAGCGACCGTATGGGTTATTTAATTAATACCGTGACAGAGTCTGCTTTCTACAATCAGCAGGAAGTAGTTCAGAACGAGAAAAGACAAAGAGTGGATAACAATCCATACGGACACACCAACTGGGTGATTGATAAGAACATCTATCCCGAGGGCCATCCTTACAATTGGCAGGTGATAGGGGAGTTGGTGGATCTTCAGAATGCAACTGTTGAGGATGTAAGAGAGTTTTATGACAAGTATTACGGCCCTAACAATGCGACATTAGTCTTGGCAGGTGATTTTGAAACCGAGGAGGCCAAGTCCTTAATCGAGAAGTATTTTGGAGAGATAAAAAGACGGCAGGATGTTCCAAAGCTGGAGCCTCAACCCGTGACTATTTCAGAAACCAAGAGATTATATCACGAAGATAATTTTGCAACGGCTCCACAACTAAATATGGTATGGCCTACGCTACAACAATATACAGACGATGCTTACGCATTAGATTTTCTTGCTGAAATATTATCAAGTGGAAAAAAAGCTCCTTTGTACAAAGTGTTGGAAAAAGAGAAGGAACTTACTTCACGATTTTTTGCCTATAACAGCTCGCAGGAGATTGCCGGAGAATTTCATCTACAAGTTACCGGAAACAGTGGTGTGAACTTAAATGATGTAGAGCAGGGAGTATTTGAAGCCTTTGCGATGTTTGAAGAAGAAGGCATTACCGAAAAGGATGTAGAGCGCATCAAGGCCGGCTTGGAAACTCAATTCTACAACGGTATTAGTAGTGTGCTTGGGAAATCATTCCAATTATCGCAGTACAACGTCTTTGCAGGAGATCCCGGATTTATTGAGCAGGATATCGAGAATATAAAGAAGGTGACCAAGGAAGATATTATGCGAGTTTACAATAAGTACATAAAAGATAAGCCTTATGTAATTACCAGTTTTGTTCCTAAAGGTCAAATGAACCTAATCGCCGAAAATTCTGAAAAAGCCCCGGTGGTTGAGGAAGAGATAAAAGAAAACATCGCCAAGAATGTGGAAGATTCCGACGAGGAAATAGCTAAAACTCCTTCCAATTTCGATCGCTCCGTAGAACCTGAACAAGGTCCTGCACCCGCCTTGAATATTCCTACCAGTTGGAGTTACGAATTGGCAAACGGTATGAAGGTGTATGGCATCGAACAAAATGAAATTCCGACGGTTAATTTCAGCTTGATTATTGATGGCGGGCATCTATTGGATGATATGGATAATAACGGAGTCGCAAACTTGATGACCGATATAATGATGGAAGGTACGGCCAATAAAACTCCAGAAGAACTTGAAGAAGAAATTGAAATGTTGGGCGCCAGTATCAATATGTACACTACCAACGAGTCGATTGTTATTCAAGGAAATACCTTGGTGCGTAATTTCGACAAAACCATGGCTTTGGTGGAGGAAATACTTTTGGAGCCACGATGGGACGAGGAGGAATTCGCTCGAATTAAGACTGCTACGATCAACCAGATTAAAAGGTCGGATGCTAACCCGAACACGGTTGCCAGAAGAGTGTATAACAAACTTCTTTACGGAGAGGATCACATATTTAGTTATCCAACCATAGGAACGGTTGAATCGGTAGAGGCAATTACGATCGATGACTTAAAAGCTTTTTATGCTAATAATTTCTCTCCTTCTATTTCAAGATTCCATATTGTGGGTAAGATTGATGAAGGAAAAGTAAAAAGTAGCCTCAAGAACCTGGAAAGTTCATGGGCTGCAAAAGAAGTCGAAATTCCTACTTACGATGTTGCCAACAACAGGGATAAGTCTTCACTTTATTTTGTGGACATCCCAAATGCGAAACAATCGGTGATTAACATAGGTTACATCTCAATGCCGAGAACTCACGAGGATTTCTACCCGGCCGAGGTGATGAATTATAAGTTGGGTGGATCATTCAGCGGAAATGTGAACTTGATCCTGAGAGAAGAAAAAGGATATACCTACGGAGCCAGAACGCGATTTAGCGGTAGCAAAATCCCCGGGACATTTACAGCTTCGTCTAGTGTTCGAACAAACACAACGGGAGAGTCTGTGAGTATTTTCCGCGATGAAATTAAGAAGTACAAGGAGGGAATATCTGAAGAAGACTTGGAATTCACCAAAAATGCACTTATAAAATCTAACGCTCGCCGATTCGAAACTCAGTTTTCATTATTGGGAATGTTGCAGGAAATGAGCAACTATGGTCTATCTCCAAACTATATTGCCGACGAGGAAGCTGTTATTAGAAATATGACGTTGGAAAGACATAAGGAACTGGCCAACCAATATTTGGATGAATCCAAAATGGCTTATCTGGTAGTAGGAGATGCAACCACACAATATGCTCAATTTAAAGATATGGGCTTCGATGAGGTAATGTTGGTTGATAAAGAAGGTGAAGAAGTGAAACTTGAAGAAGTTATACAATAACTATAATTTAAAAGGAATGAAAGGGAAGCCGAAATGCTTCCCTTTTTTTGTATTAGCTGAAAAGTAATTTTTGATACCTTTAATGGGAATGAAAAACCCTTTGAAAAATTTGGGTCCGGGAACCTTGGTGGCAGCAGCTTTTATAGGCCCTGGAACCGTAACGGTTTGTACGCTGGCAGGCGTGGACTACGGATTTACCCTATTATGGGCCATGGGTTTGTCTATTATCGCCACGATCATTTTACAAGAAATGGCAGCTCGTTTGGGAATAGTTACCGGAAAAGGACTGGCAGAGATTGTAAGGATTCAAATTAAAATTCCGTTTTTAAGGATTATCGCTATTTTTTTAATCTTGTCGGCTATTCTCATTGGCAATGCAGCCTATGAAGCGGGAAATATTAGTGGCGGAGTTTTGGGAGTTCAAACGATCAGTACGGAAACTAGTGCTGTAATTGGCGGCTTGACGATTAATGTTGCTAGTTTGGCCATTGGCATGTTGGCCTTTATTTTATTGTACTTCGGAAATTACAAAGTGATTGAAAAAAGTCTGGTGGCATTGGTGATATTTATGAGCCTCTCCTTCTTGGTGGCGGCAGTTCTAACGATGCCGAACATTTCAGAAATAGTAGAAGGAATATTTATACCGCGGATGCCAGAGGAGGGTATCTTGACAGTAATTGCATTGGTGGGTACAACCGTAGTGCCGTATAACCTGTTTTTACATGCTTCTATTGTCAAAGAGAAGTGGAAGGGCGAAACGCATTTAAAAACAGCGAGAAATGACACAGTTGTTTCTATAGTTTTGGGAGGATTGGTGTCTATGGCCATTATAATTTGTGCTGCTGCCTTAAAATTGGAAACGATTTCTTCTGCTTCCGATTTAGCCTTAGGTTTAGAGCCACTTTACGGCAGCTTTTCAAAGTATATTTTTGGCCTCGGCTTGTTCGCAGCAGGAATAACATCTGCCATTACAGCTCCTTTAGCAGCTGCTTATGTAGTGAATGAGTGTCTTGGTTGGGAAAGTAATTTTAAGTCGGTTCGATTTAGAATAGTTTGGGGAATTGTACTGTTTCTGGGAATCATATTCTCGTCCGTTGGAATAAAGCCTATCGAGATTATAAAATTTGCTCAAGTTTCGAATGGACTGTTATTACCCATTATTGCGCTTTTCTTATTATGGGCGGTGAATAATAAAAGATTATTGGGTAAATGGTCTAATCGCAATTGGCAAAACCTAATGGGGATCGTAATAGTAATTGCCACCATTGTATTGAGTGTACGAAGTTTGGACAAAGTTTTTCAATTTGATTTATTCTGAAATATGAGTTCCGAAGTGAAGCATATTGACATTAATTGTGATTTGGGTGAAGGATTTCCGAATGACGAGTTGATTATGCCTCTAATTTCGTCTTGTAGTATCGCGTGTGGCGGACACTACGGAAATTTCGATTCCATATCCAAAACCATAATGTTGGCCAAAAAGCACAAGGTTAAAATAGGAGCACACCCATCATTTCCGGACAAGGACAATTTTGGCAGGAAATTAATGTCCCTCACCAAAAATGAACTCACCGAAACTATTTTTCATCAATTGTTGCAGTTTTATGCGGTTAGTGAGGAATTAGAGGTGGAAGTTCATCATGTAAAATTACACGGCGCCTTGTATCATTACACAGCTGGAGATGCACCAGCGGCAGATGCAGTTTTAGATGCCATTATTGCCACTAAAAGTCGACCAAAACTATATGTGCCCTATAATTCGGTGCTTCATAAAAAGGCAGAAAACCTACTTCCGCTAGCCTTTGAGGCATTTATTGACAGACGATATCTGGCGAATGGAAAATTAGTGCCTCGCTCTAATGCGAATGCGACAATTAACGATAGTAAAGAAGCATGGAATCAATTATGGAATATCGTAAACGGAAATGAGGTAATTTCTATTGATGGTCAAAATGTTCCTATTTTTGCAAATACTTTTTGTATTCATAGTGATCATCCCAATACTGTATTAATTTTGAAGTATATTCATAGTCGGT
Source organism: Flavobacteriaceae bacterium (assembly GCA_013002065.1). Taxonomy (GTDB): domain Bacteria; phylum Bacteroidota; class Bacteroidia; order Flavobacteriales; family Flavobacteriaceae; genus Aureisphaera. The sequence goes on along the minus strand of JABDKT010000076.1, from coordinate 13,316 downwards.
TAGAAAAACACGCTTTAATGCTTTCATGAGTAGCTATCCCACTTTTAGATATTTTGGAGAACATTCGGTTTTACTGGAATGGAGAGACAAAATAGATGAAGAAATTCATCGGGAACTCATACAATGGAAGGAATTTATCGAGGAAATATATAGGGATGAAATTATTGAAATTGCGCCATCTTATAATGCGTTAGCTGTTTTTTTACGTCCCGGTATTCCAAAGGATGTATTTATTGATAAATTGAGAAAAGCAGTAGTGAAGCGAGATTTAATTCCGCCCAAATCACCTAAACTAATTTCAATACCGGTATGTTATGATGATGAATTCGGGATTGATTTGAAAGCATTGGCTAGGTTACACCAATTATCCATTTCCGAAGTAATCGAAATACATTCTCAGAAAATTTACAAAACTTATTTCATCGGATTCCTACCGGGATTTCCATACTTGGCAGGTTTAGACCAGAGGTTACATACACCTAGAAAAGTAGCTCCTCGAAGGTTTATTGAAGCAGGTTCGGTGGGAATTGGAAGTTCACAGACTGGTGTATATCCTGGAAATTATCCTGGTGGTTGGAATATCATTGGCCGGACTCCTTTAAAATTATTTGATGCAACCCGAGATCAGCCTTCATTGATTCGCGCTGGAGATCTGATAAAGTTCGTTCCGGTTTCGAAAACAACATACCGACTAATAGAAATCGAAATTAATACGGGAACTTATAAAATGGAAGAGGAGGTGTATAATGATTAAAATGATCTCCTCCGGACTTTACAGCAGCTTGCAGGATTTGGGTCGTTTCGGATATCGAAATGACGGAGTGCCTTGGAGCGGTGCGATGGATTTATCATCAATGAAAATGGCCAATTCATTGGTTGGAAATAGAGAAGGGGATACTGTGATGGAATTTACGGCTACGGGACCATCTTTGTTTTTTGAAGAAGAAACTACCATTGCAATTTCCGGTGGTGAATTTGAACCCGATTTAGAAGGATCAAAGATCCCACAAAACAAGGCGATTAAAGTTCCTGCAAAAAGCACCTTACATTTAGGTATCGCACATTCCGGAATTAGAGGGTATTTAGCTGTCAAGGGTGGTTTTATCGCTGAAAAAGTGCTGGGCAGCAGTAGTTTTTACAATGGGATTACAGAAAAAGCTACACTTAAAAAGGGAGATACTTTATCCTTCCCTATACAAGTACCTTCAACTTTGGAAACCATAACCTCGGCTCAAAAGACGAATTTTGATGCTAATGAAATTGAAGTTTATAAAGGTCCTGAATATATATTTTTATCGGATGCCGCACAGCAAGAACTAGAAAACCAAGTATTTACCGTTGGAACCGACAGTAATCGTATGGCTTATGTTTTGGAATATCAAAATATAGTCTATGCCAATGAAATTCTAACTGCACCGGTTCAACCAGGTACCGTTCAACTTACACCAGCGGGCAAACTTGTTGTATTAATGCGGGATTCTCAAACCACCGGAGGCTATTCTAGAGTATTGCAACTTACAGAATCGGCGATTGATATGCTTGCTCAAAAAAGAGCGGGAGAAGAGGTGAGATTTAGAATAAGCGATCTTCCTTTTGGTATTCTCGTTTAATTCCTGCCATTAGAAGTTCTTTTGCCGTGATGTTTAGAGCGTGTAAGAGGCCATAGCGTATGAACACTTTTTAGCTCTATAGCCTGTTCACCTAGGGATTTAAGAAAGAGAGCTTTTCGAGAATAGGAAAAACCCTTGACCGGCTTGGAGGATTTTACCTAATTTTCTTCAAATCATTATAAAGAGAAGGTGCTTTTTGTTAATTTGGAGAACCTATAAACCCGTTAAACTTTAAATTATGTCAAAACCCGCAAAATGTATTTCAGTTAAAGAAGCACAGGATCTTCACGCCCATTGGGTCGCTACCCGAGGTGCCAGTTTAAGTCTTTCATCTGTAGGACAAGACTCCCACGATGTATTCTTCACAGTTGCTGAATTACAAGAGTACTTAGATTATGTGAAAGACGAATCGAACAAACAAGGAATTAGCAACCCAGGAATTCGCATCTTTTTTGCGGCTTACAATGAAACAAACAACAACCGATCGACGGTGTTTTTGGCGCCTACAGACGGGGATGATGAGAATTCGGACAACAATTACAATGTGGATCCTTTTAATAGAGGAGGTACAGGGTGGCCTCCTAATGCCTACTAATATTGGAACTTGAAGACTATTTTTTATTTACATTTCCGGTTTACGTTTTAGAACTTTTATCCGCGATAGCCGGCACTTATTATTTAAGTAAAATTAAAAACCCTCACATTGCCACAAAATATCTTGTTAGATTTTTGTGGCTTACTTTTTCGGTTGAAATATTTTCTGCTTATGCTCCACTAGCCTATTTCAGTAATTACGAAATTTTTGGTTTCGTCAAGGATACTTTATTTGTTCGAAATAATTGGATATACAATATCTATTTTGTTGTCTGTTTTAGCTTTTTCCCTGTGTATTTCGGACTATACCTAAAAAATAAGGGTTCGCAGGTATTGCTAAGATTTCTAGTGGTCGTTTTTATAATTGCCTCAGTAATAAGTCTAATAACAGGAGATGTTTTTTTCGTAGGCGATTCAAAATTTGTGAATCTCACCGGAACTTTGCTACTATTTTTAAGTGTGGCTTTGTTTTATTTTGAATTACTTAAGAGCAATCTAATTCTAAATTTGAAACGATTTCTCCCAATGTATATCTCGATTGGCGTGTTCATATTTTATCTTTGTATCACACCCTTAACCTTCTTCTCGGGGTATTTTAATTCTGAAAATGATACCTTCGTGAATCTACAGGTGCATATGATATTATATTCGAATATATTTATGTATTCCTGTTTTATAATTGGTTTTATCGTATGCTCGAAAACGCAGAAATTGCATTAATAATTTATTTTGTAGCTATCATTTTTTGTTTGGCAGTTTTCGTGGTAATCTTTTTTATCGCCTTCCAAAGAAGAAAAAACAAGTTTTTATTGGAACGATTGGAAGCGGAGCAGAAATTTCAAAAGGAATTGGCAAATTCCCAACTCGAAATTCAGGAACAAACCTTTAAGAATATTGCTTGGGAACTTCACGACAATGTAGGTCAGCTCTTGTCAGTAGCAAATATTCAACTCAATATGCTTATCGATGCTCCCGAAGGCGATATAAAAGAGCAAATTATTGAAACGAAGGATGTGATTGTGGCTACGGTAGATGAGGTACGCTCTTTGTCTAAGACCTTAAATACCGATGTGGTGCTCAACAACGGACTCATAAAATCGATACAAGTGGAATTGGCAAGATTCAATAGGTTGAACTTCTTACAGGCCGATCTACTTGTCGAAGGTGATGAAATTGAGATACAAAATGAAGACGAGATCATCATATTTAGAATACTTCAAGAGTTCTTTTCCAATGTAATAAAGCACGCAAAGGCTAATAAATTATTCGTACATTTATGTTATAAATCAACCGATTTAGTGATTGTAGCTAAAGATGATGGTGTTGGTTTTGATGTTTCAAAATCCAGCGATAATTCAGGCTTGACAAACATGCGAAGCCGCGCAATGCTTCTCGGAGCCGAGTACAAACTGGAATCGGAAGTGGGTTCAGGAACCCATCTTACATTAACGTACCCAATTCTAAATGACAAACCAAACAAAACATAAAATTGCTATAGTTGATGACCATTTGCTTTTTGCAAGCTCCTTGGAGAAACTCATCCATTCATTTCCCGATTTTCAAGTAATTCTTAAGGCGCGTAACGGATTGGAATTACAAAGAGAAATTGAAAATACCAAGTCGAAACCAGATATCATTCTTTTGGACCTAAACATGCCGGTTATGGACGGTAAAGAAACCCTAGAGTGGTTAACTGAAACACACCCGCAAATAAGAGTGCTTGTTCTTTCCATGGAAGATGATGAGCGAACCATACTTAAAATGATTCGCGGTGGAGCGAAGGGTTATTTTTTAAAAGACATTCATCCCAACGATTTAAAAGAAGCCTTGATTGAGGTTATGGATAAAGGGTATTATTATTCTGAAAAGGTAACTTCGACCATGGTGCATGCCTTACAACCCGGGTCCAATCAAGAACCACTGGCATTAAAAGAAAACGAGCGCACTTTTTTACAATTAGCTTGTTCTGAAATGACCTACAAGGAAATTGCCGATGTGATGAATTTAAGTCCGAAAACTATCGACGGCTATCGCCAAGAACTATTCAATAAATTGAATATAAAAAATAGAGTGGGTCTGGTTATTTACGCCCTAAAAAACAACATCACCGAAATTTAATAACAGCTATCCCATAAGGGGTCTTTGGGAGGATTGGCGCTTATAATTATGGGTTCTTTTTTTACAGGATGTACAAATCGCAGCTCTCTTGCATGAAGATGAATGCTTCCATCTTTATTACTTCGATCGAAACCATATTTTAAATCACCTTTTATGGGACAACCTAAAAATGACAATTGAGCTCTAATTTGGTGATGTCGGCCCGTTTCAAGTTCAATTTCCAGCAAAAAGTATCTATCCAGTTTTTTTATAATCGAATAGCTTAGAACTGCTTTTTTGCTGTTGGTGACCTCTTTGGGATAAGCATATGACTTATTTTGCTTCGGATTCCTTTTCAGATAGTGTTCCAATCTATTTGATTCATGCGGAGGGCTTTTTTTTACAATTGCCCAATACGTTTTTTCTGTTTGCCTTTCAGAAAACATTTTATTTAAACGGGAAAGGGCTTTGGAGGTACGAGCGAAGAGAATAATACCACTGGTGGGTCGATCCAGTCTATGGACAACTCCCAAGAATACAGCTCCGGGTTTGTTGTATTTTTTGGCAATGTACTTTTTGACTACTTCGGAAAGAGGAACATCTCCGGTTTTATCGCCTTGAACAATATCTCCGGGTCTTTTATTGATTGCGATTATATGATTGTCTTCATATAGAACCTGAAGATTATCAACCGTAGAGTGCATTAATATTGCTCCTTTTCATTAGGAAATTCTCCGCTTTTTACATCCTTGATGTACTGTGAAAAAGCGTTGGTCATATCACTGTAGAGATCCAAGTATCTTCGTAAAAACCTCGGATTGAATTCATGGGTCATTCCAATCATATCGTGAGTAACAAGCACTTGCCCATCCACGCCGCCACCTGCCCCAATTCCAATAATTGGGATGGTAACACTTTTGGCAATCTCTTCGGCTAATTTCGCAGGAATTTTTTCAATAACGATGGCAAAACAACCCGCTTTTTCAAGCATTTTAGCATCTTCTCTTAACTGATTGGCTTCTTCCTCTTCTTTAGCTCGAACCGTATATGTTCCAAATTTATATATGGACTGTGGTGTTAAACCTAAATGACCCATAACAGGAATTCCGGCATTTAAAATTCTTTTGATGGATTCCTTGATTTCCTTTCCACCTTCAACTTTGACCGCATGGGCGCCGCTCTCTTTCATAATACGAATGGCAGACCTCAAGGCTTCCTTGGGATCACTTTGATAACTTCCGAAGGGAATATCTACAACGACCAAACATCTCTCAACAGCCCTTATTACTGAGGAGGCGTGATAGATCATCTGATCTAATGTTATGGGGAGGGTAGTTTCGTGCCCCGCCATAACATTCGAAGCGGAGTCTCCAACTAAAATAACGTCTATGCCCGAACCATCAACTATTTTCGCCATGGTATAGTCGTAAGCCGTTAACATGGAGATATTCTCTCCATTTTTCTTCATATCAACCAAAGTCTTGGTTGTAATTCTTTTGTATTCTTTTTTTGCGATGGACATATTCGTAATAAATTATCGAGTAAAAATACTAATTTTGAATTCAACAAGTTATTCCCATACCATGAAGCATTTTTTATTTTCTCTTTTCTTGCTTATAAGCACCATTTCTCTAGGTCAACGATATTTCTCGGAGGTAGAAGCGCAAGCCTTAATCGACACTTTTTTTGAAGGGTTCCATAAAGGAGATACTACCATGATGAAATCTGTAATGTCAAAAGATATGGTGATGCAAACAGCATTTACCGACAAAAAGGGAAATCACAGACTGTCGAGTGGTACTTCGGAAGCCTTACTCAAAGCAATCGCCAGCAGAGGAGAGGATCAAAAATGGGATGAAAGATTAGGTGGCTATCAAGTGAAGATAGATGGAAACCTTGCTCATGTTTGGACTCCATACGAGTTTTATATTAATGACACCTTTATTCATTGTGGTGCAAATGCTTTCACGCTAACCCGAATGGACGACGGATGGAAAATTGTTCATCTCATTGATTCGAGACGTAGAGAAACATGCAAGGGTAAAAAATAAACTAGTGCTTTCTGTAAGCAATGGGTGTGCCTAACTTCCTTTTATAGACAGGTGATTGTTCAAACAATATCTGAAGCTGGTTGTCCCAATCCCTAATTATTTCGAAATAACTTGAATTCACTACCGCCATGATCTCACCGCAATCGTCGCACACATGTTTGGAATAGTCTAAGAAGTAATGACCGAATTCGTGAAAGGCTACGACTTTTAATATTTCTGGATCCATTAGGGCGATCCAATTAATTTCGATCGAAACAACTTCTCCCTGTTCATTTCTACGAAGCATCCCGAGTGTGGAGCCATTTTCAGAAACAGTTAGGGTATTAACAACATCTATCGATTGTAGTTTAAATAATTTTTCGTGTACCTCAATGTTGTATTTCTTACACTTTTCGAAGAAGTCCGTTAAAAGGGGCTGTAAACGGCCATCGATTTGCACTTCCTGTGCGCTAGTGGCAAAGCATGTAAAAAGTAGGCTAAGTAAGATCAATTTTCGCATAATCAAATGTTTTAAGGTTGGGGCTATGCATTAAATATTCGATTAACAGTAAATAAACACGATAAAAAGTAAAATATTGTCAAGAATTGTGTTAAAATTGTAAAAATAAGGTATTTTCCTACAAAATTAACTGCTATTTAACTGGTTTAGACCCGTAATTTGATGATGGAGAGTGTATAAAATAAACTTAGGAAGTGAATTTTTATTGCTGAAACTTGACTAGCAATCACTAATATTAACCTGAACAGCGAGCCCACCTTCACTAGTCTCTTTATATTTAGTAGTCATGTCCTTGGCGGTTTCCCACATGGTTGCAATTACTTTGTCTAAAGGAATTTTTGCTGTGCTAGGATCACCGTCAAGTGCCATTTCACAGGCGTTAATAGCTTTAATGGCGCCCATAGCGTTTCGTTCTATACAGGGTATTTGGACCAATCCTGCAATAGGATCACAGGTGAGACCCAAATGATGTTCCATAGCGATTTCGGCTGCCATAAGGACTTGATCTGGAGATCCGCCCATTAATTCGGTGAGGGCGCCTGCCGCCATTGCCGAAGAAACACCTATTTCTGCCTGACAACCGCCCATGGCCGCCGAAATGGTTGCTCCCTTTTTAAATAAACTGCCAATTTCTCCTGCGACCATCAGAAATTTGCGAATGTCTTCAAAATTTCCATCGTGGTTTTCAATAACCAAGTAGTACATCAAGACAGCCGGAATTACACCTGCACTCCCATTGGTTGGAGCTGTAACAACTCTACCTAATGAGGCATTAACTTCATTTACCGCCAATGCGAAACAACTCACCCATTTTAAAATTTGTCGAAACTTAACTTCTGTATTTCTAATCGTAGCTATCCATTCGTAGGCGTTTTGGTAGGGGGTGTCACCAATAAGTTTTTTATGAGTTTCAAATGCGCGGCGTTGTACTCTAAGTCCGCCGGGTAAAATTCCTTCCGTATGACAACCCACATACATTGAATCCAACATGACTTCCCATATGTCCTTAAGACCGGTTTTTATTTCTTCTTCAGAACGAAGTGATAGTTCATTATGCATCACTATTTGACTAATAGATTTGCCTTCTTCATGACAATACTTTAATAATTCGGTTGCCTTTTCAACAGGAAATGGAAAATTTGAAAATTTCTCAATTTTCTTTTTGGCCCTTTTACGTTCTTGCTGAACCACAAATCCGCCGCCAATAGAGTAGTAAGTTTCCGACTTTTTCGTTCCGTCTTTTAAAGTAGCCACAAAGGTGATTCCGTTGGGATGGAAGGGAAGAAACTTTCTGTTGAAAACAATATCCTCGGTTGGATGGAATTTTATTTCTTTTTCTGAATTTAATTTTAATGTTTTTTCTGAAGTAATGATGTCAATCTCCTTCTGAATGCTATCTATGTCAAAAGTTACAGGGTCTGTTCCTAACAAGCCCAACATAACAGCTTTATCTGTGGCATGCCCTTTACCTGTAAGAGATAGCGAACCATAAAGCTGCACTTTAACACTGTCAACTTTATCAAAAATTTCTTTGGACTTGAGCATATCAATCCATCTATTGGCAGCTCTCCAGGGGCCCAAAGTGTGCGAACTGGACGGACCTACACCAATTTTCAGCATGTCGAAAACGCTAATACTCTCCATGGGTTAGTTTTGTTGAAACAAATATAAACGTATCGAATAAAACCTGAAGGTTTTTTTGGTTATTGTCTTCTGTTTGCTAGTAAGGGAGGGGGCTCCCCGGTAAACGGATTCCACCGACTTATGCTTTTAGCACCCATTCCGGCAGCTTTTATAACGGCGCGGTCACCGTAACGCTCACGCATTCTGTCCATAGCCTGATACAAGTTGATGATTTTCTCGTTGTCGTCGAAAAGGTCGATTTGTTGTCCGCCCTCCACCAAATGACTAAAGCGCACGCCGACTAAGCGCACCAGAAGCCTACGCTGATAAAGGTTTTTATACAAATCCATAACTACGGGGAGTATTTTATGATCGGCAGAGCTGTAGGGAATTCGTTTTTGTTGGGTGTAGGTTTGGAAATCGGAGTAACGAATTTTAAAAGTAACACAAGCCGTTAGTTTATTGCCGCGACGTAGTTGGTAAATTAGATTTTCGGCCATGGCGATGATAATGCTTTCCAGTTTTTTCACATCGGTGGTATCTCGATCGAAGGTGCGCTCGGTAGAGATGGATTTTCGTTCCGAGTACTGGACCACGGGTGTGTTGTCAATACCATTGGCTTTTTTCCAGATTACTTGTCCGTTTTTACCAAATACTTTGGCCATCATCTCGATGGGCATTTCCTGAATGGTTTTGATCCGTTTGATCCCCAGATCGCAGAGCTGTCTATAGGTAACTTTTCCCACCATGGGAATTTTCCCTACGGAAAGTGGAGAGAGGAAGGGCTTTTCGGTGCCTTTATGCACTTGGATCTGATTGTTGGGTTTGGCTTCTCCGGTAGCAATTTTAGACACTGTTTTGTTGGTGGAAAGTCCGAAGGAAATGGGCAAGCCTGTTTCTCGAATGATTCGAGAGCGTAGTTCACTAGCCAGTTTATGGCAGCCAAAGAATTGGTCCATACCGGTGAGATCAATATAGAATTCATCTACCGAGGTCTTCTCGTATAGAGGAACACTTTCCTTAATTACTTCGGTAACAGCCTCTGAAAATTTACTATATATCCCGGAATTCCCTCGTAGTACGATAGCTTCGGGACATAGCTGTTTGGCGAGTCTCATGGGCATGGCCGAGTGAATTCCAAAAACCCGGGCTTCGTAGCTACAGGAGGCTACGACTCCGCGATCGGTGGTGCCACCAATAAGCACGGGCTTTCCTTCCAACTTACTGTCGAGTAAGCGTTCGCAGGACACGAAAAAGGTGTCCAAATCCATATGGACGATATGACGGGAGTGGTTCATTGGGTGTTTTGTTTGTCACTTCGAGTGATTTTTTACGAGGGAGGAGTAAAAAATAGTATCGAGAAGTGTTCTCGATACACCTCACTTCGTTCGGCACTCGAACTGACAAGGTTCTCGATACACCTCACTTCGTTCGGCACTCGAATTAACACCATTAAGTCAAACTCGAAAGCTTTTCGAATTCTCCATTGATAAGGGCTTCCTTTTTGGTGGAGGACCAGCGTTTGATCTGTTTTTTGGCCTCCAAAGCCATAGCAGCAATATTGAACTTGGTTTGAAATACCAAGCTTACTGCTCCACGACCATAAGTAGCCAGGTCTTTCCGTGTTCCAGATTGATGGGCTTCCAATTGTAACTCCAGATTGGAAGTGAAACCGGTGAAGTAGGTTCCGTCTTCACATTTCAGAATAAATACATAATAGCTTTTCATAACAGTGTGTTTAAATTATTTCATTTTTACTTTGAGCATCGTGCATCGTACTTTTCTCTTCATTTTTATATCGTTTTCCTTTCATTCGTGTTTGTACGACTCCCTCGGCGTAGCGGGGATCTTCTATAATAGCCAGGCGTTCCATTTTGGAAACTTCTACCGTAATGCAATCGAATTCTTCCATCACTTTTCCGCAGATTCGATAGACTCCTTTTCCGCGGAATTTATATTTCGCAGCCACCGGCGGAAAATGTACCGTATCTATAAAATCGCCGTCCAGATCCAAAAAGGTTCCGAAGTACATGGTCTTTTTGTTGGAAGTACTGGTGCGTTTAGTGGTGACCAAATAACCATCGATCATAATCTCTTTGTTCACGTAGCGCCCCAAGTCTCTAGCCCTTAGTCTTACTTCGGAAGTTTCGAGTAAGAGTTGAAACGGATTGCACAACGGATAGCCCAATAGTTCCATTTCATCAAAAGCATCTTCCAGATTTGTGTTAGGCAGGTTTGGAGTTTTGTAATCTACCTTTTCGGCCTTAAACAATAAAAGCTTAGGATCTTCAAAAGTTACCTTGTTAATCTTCATATGAGCCTCCCAGAGTAGTTCCCGCTTATTTCTTTGTGTAAAAAGGAAGGCATTGATCTTGATCAAAATCGCAATCTGTTCCATGGAAATAGGCACCCTATCGATAAAGTCGTCTAGGCTTTTAAAAACTCCATTTTCTCTACGCTCATTTATAAAAGTTTTTATGGTTCGGGATTCGAGAGCATGTAAAAAAGCAAAACCCAGATAAATATTTTTCCCGCGTATTACGGTTTCGGGATTACTTAAGTTGACACAAGGAGGAAGGATTTCTGCACCATGCATACGCGCTTCGTGTACATAGAATTCGGTGCGGTAAAATCCGCCACCATTATTAATGGTCGCCACCATATATTCCAGGGGGTAATAGGCTTTCAAAAACAAACTCTGATAACTTTCCACCGCATAAGAGGCCGAATGTCCTTTGGCAAAGGCATACCCAGCAAAACTCTCAGTTTGGCGCCAAATCTCTTTGGTGAGGTCATCCGGTTTTCCCGATTTCCGGCAATTCTCAAAAAACTGATCTTTCACTTTTAGGAATTCATCTCTCGACCGAAATTTTCCAGACATACCTCTGCGCAACATATCGGCTTCGCCCAATGTGAGTCCGCCAAAATAATGCGCCACTTTGATCACATCTTCCTGATAGACCATGACCCCGTAGGTTTCGGGCATGATGTCGAGCATGACAGGATGCGCATCTTTTCGGCGTTCGGGAAAGCGATACCTAAGGATATATTCCCGCATCATCCCGGATTGGGATACTCCTGGGCGTATCACCGAACTGGCTGCTACAAGCCCCAGGTAGTTGTCCACCTGCAATTTCCGAAGTAACATACGCATGGCAGGTGATTCCACATAGAAACAACCGATGGCCTTGGCGTTTCGCAATAAATATTTAATGCGTTCGTCCTTTTTAAAGCGCTTGATATCGTGGATATCGATAGGAGGTAACTTGGGATGATTGTATTTAATGATTTCAACGGCATCTTTGATTTTTCCCAACCCCCGCTGACTCAAAATATCAAATTTATACAGCCCAATATCTTCGGCTACGACCATGTCGAATTGAGTGGTGGGAAAGCCTTTGGGGGGCATAAAAGTAGGAGTGTAGTAGTGGATGGGCTTTTCAGAAATAATAATTCCACTGGCATGGATACCTAAATAATTAGGGAAGCCGTGGATGAGCTTTCCATAGACAATCACCAACTGCGACAGTTTATCTAGCGCTTTGTAGTTGTAATCGCCGGAGGAAAGCACATCGATCTCGGCTTTTGGCAATCCGAAGACCTTCCCTAATTCTCGGACAGCCGCTTTGTATTTAAATGTATTGTACACCGTAAGCAGGGCAGTATGTCTAAACCTTCGGAAAATGAACTCGGTGACATCGTCCCGGTCTGCCCAAGAAAAATCGATATCGAAGTCGGGCGGATTCTTACGGTACAGATTGATAAACCGCTCAAAATAAAGGTCTAGCTCGATAGGGTCCACATCGGTGATGCGAAGTAGATAGGCGATTACGCTATTGGCGCCGCTACCACGGCCCACATAGAAATAACCTTTGCTTCGGGCGTATTTAAGGATTTTCCAATTGATCAAAAAGTAAGACACAAAACCTTTTTGACGAATGATTTCCAATTCTTTTTCAATACGTAATAGCACCCGGCGGCCGGGGCGTTTGTATCGATAGGGGAGTCCGCGATAGGTAAGCTTTTTCAGCAAACGGTAATCCAAACCTTCATTGCCGGTATAGGACCGCTGATTGTTAGGCGTCTCTTTTGAAAAGTCGAATTCTACTTTACACAGTTCCAGCAACCTTTGGGTGTTTTCAATAAGCTCGGGGAACTCGCTGAAAGCAGCTTCCAGTTTCTGCGGACTACAGAGAAGGTCGTTAGGACTGCCTTGTTCCTCTTCAGGTAGTTTGCTAAGCAAGGTGTTATTAGCGATGGAGCGAAGCAAACGATGGGTGTTGTATCCTTTTTTATTCTGAAAGGAAACCGTTTGTAAGATGACCAGTTTGTCGAGCCGCTTGTTCCAGGGAGAAAATTTAAGTCGGTTAAGGTCCTCGATCTTTACGCCCAGAAATTCGTGGTCCAGTAGGGTCTCTCCTTCAAATTTTGAAAAGGGATAGATAACAATGGTGTGTGGTAATGCTTTGGAACGATCGGGAATTTTGTAATCGTCTTCATGGAGAAATTCCGAAAGGTAACGGTTGATATGCTGAAAGCCTTCATTATTTTTAGCTAGTAGGATGAACTGTTGCTTTGCACTATTTCTGAAATCGATCCCCAGAGACGGTTTGATATTGTATTTAGGTGAAAGACGTGCAATTTCTAGGCAGGCGGAGGTGGTGTTGATGTCGGTCAATGCAAAGGCAGACACTCCTAAATCCTGAAACCATTGCAATAAATCCCGGGGTTTTATAGTGCCATATCGAAGGCTATAATATGTATGTGTGTTTAAATACATTTGGATATATTCCAAAATTATGGAATTATTCCAAATTATAAAAATGTTGTTGATAAGTTTTG
>JABDKT010000074.1 GCA_013002065.1 Flavobacteriaceae bacterium | reverse complement strand
TTCTCACCTCTTTAAGCGGATCTTTCGGTGCGAGCACATAAAATGCGGCATTCGATCTAATACTAACGGAAAAATTTGCCGTTGTGGTAGCGGCATCTTGTATGGTTATCGATCTGGGATTTGTATTAGTAATCTCACTTCCCAAAGGTATCGATATGCTCAGATTATAGTTTCCCACCTCTACGTCGTTCATCATATAGGTTCCATTGGAGTCAGTAAAAGCTATTTCTACCGTCTCCCCTGCTTTTTTCAAACTTACTTCTATACTCTGATACGCATTTCCACTTTCGTCAAGAACGACACCTGTTACATCCCCAAATAGATTTACGGCAGGTTCTACTGGATCACTATCTGTAGTCGTACAAGCCATTAGGATCATTAATAATATGCAAATCGTTATAAGCGGCTGTGCTACCTTGATGCCCATCTTTCTTGTTTTTAGTCTTGTTGTTTTCATATCGTTTTGTTTTTAACCTCGCGTTCTTGTTAGCAATATTAGGCGTGGCCAAATGCACACCCTTTCTTTGTGTTATTTCTATTGATTATTGTTCTACAAATTTCGCTAGGTAGAAGGATTTACACAATACCATATATATGTGATATGCAATGTGATACCCTTTCCCTACCTTTGATTATCGCTCGCAATATTTTAAACTTTAGTATGAACTTATTTCTACGCATATTCTGTCATTTCGTGGTTTGGATAGCATCGATACTACCTTTATTCTCTCAGTTACCTGAATATCCTATTCAAAAATTCACTCAAAACCAAGGATTGGAAACTCACCTATTTAAAAGTGTGACCAGAGATAAAGAAGGTTTTATCTGGACCATGCATAACAATCAGGTGCAACGCTTTGACGGTAAAAATGTGGAGACTTTTTTAAAAGGGGAACGACTCGAATCAATGCTAGCAGACCGTGCGGGGAGAATTTGGGTTTCATCCAGGCAAGCCGTGTTTCTTTTTGACGATGCAACGAATAAATTTGAAGAATTAACAAGTGATCGCCCCGATGATCTTAGAAAAGTACTATTTGAAAATATGGGAGGGCAGATATATTATATTTCTTCATCCGGAATTTTCGAATGGAACGATTTTCTGCGTTCATTTCAATTAACTAATACTAAGATGACTCAATTGAGGAAGGGAGCATGGATACGAAACGAGTCATTTTCATATCACAACTCTATTATATATTACCCTGTAAAAGATACGGTTTGGCGTCACAATATGTCAACGGGTGAAAAACAATGGAAAAAATTAAATGCTCTAAAAGATGTCAAAGTACTTGATGAAAACGATGTGATAGTCTGTAATTGGGAAAGTAAATGCTGGTATTATGATTTTTTAACAAAGGAAGAAAAGAGACTTACTTTGCCCGGAACAGACAAATTTATATTAGTATTTGATGTACTGCCTGTCGATCGAGAACGCAACTATTTGGCAACGTCAAGAGGACTATTGCTTTTTAATGCCATTACAAAGGAACTGCAAACGGTAAATCTGTCCTATGAAGGCAAACCTTATTTGGAACAGCGTTACATGGGGCTGCACATGGATAGTGGTGGTGAAATCTGGGCCTGTACCGAAAATAGCCTGATCAATTTTAATATTATGGGTGAGACCATCAATTTCATTCAAAATGATGGGAGCGATCCTCAACACCAATTTACCCGTGATGTACGGAATTTTGTTGAAGTCGAAAATGGTGATTTATGGCTTGCTACTGTTAATGGTCTTACCCGATGGAATGTTGCCAACAACAGTTTTTCTAAACTCATGGCCAGAGAGAACGTAGAAGAGGGACTAAATCATCCTTCCATTCGAGGATTGGTTTACGATGGTACCAATCTAATTATTGGGCAAACCAATAAAGGAATTTGGATTTACAATCTTAAAGATAAATCGTTCAAAAGGCCTCTGTTTTCTTCAGATGAAAATGGCAGACTACTGAAAGTGAAAAGCGAACAGGATTTTGTGAAACAGATAAAAACGCTCAAAAACGGCAATCATATTGTGAGCGCAAGAGACGGAGCTTACGTTTTGGATGGAACTACGTATCAATTATCGGAACTGGATTTTCCCGGAAGCGAGTTGAATGTACTGTTCTCTTTCGAAACTAGCTCAGGTAGTATTTTCATTAGCACTTTACGTGGTGGCTTGTTTAGTCTTGACGCCGACTTAAATTTCCAATATCAAATTAATGACCAGATCGATAACCTCCGAACTAATTGCATGCTGGAAACTGAAGGCGGTTATTATTTCGGTACGGTGGGAGGAGTTTACTACCGTTCTAAAAATGATGGAGATGCTAAAATAGAAAAGATCATTCCTGCACTTCATGATAAGGACATACGATCAATTTTTGAAGACAAAAACCATGTCATTTGGTTTGTCTCCGAAAATCAATTACATCGCTACGATCCAGAGGAAGAAAGTGAAATTTCTTTCGGCTATGCAGAGAATATAAGAGGAAACTACTTCCATGCCAATAGTTTTATAAAAAGTAGAACCGGCCTTGTGTTCGTGGGTGGCACCAACGGTGTCAATTATTTTTATCCTGAAAAAATTAAAACCCATCCAGAAGATTTGCGACCATATTTTAGAAAGATAGCAATACCGGAATTAACTATTGGAAAAGAATTGTTGTCGTCCCATCTAAAACTTAAGCATCGTCAAAATAATATTGATATACGCCTGGGCACCCCCTATTTCGGGAATCCGGAGGATATAAAGTACCGCTATCAGCT
>JABDKT010000058.1 GCA_013002065.1 Flavobacteriaceae bacterium | reverse complement strand
TGACTGCTACAAACCTTTCCGTTTATTTGAAACATTTCGATGGTGCCTGAACAGTGACGTTTAGATACCGCGTATTGCTCTATATTTCTTTCTGAAAGTTTCTGGGTAAATTCACTCGTGAGTTTATCTACATGGGCTTCATCATTCTGAGCTGTTGCCAGAGTCCCCAAACTCGCCAGCAATAAAAAAATTATACTTCTCATACTTTTTATTAATTACTTAAGCATTGATAACTTCCAATCGGACTCCCATCCGGGATCTTTGGAGCCCAAATAGTTATAAATTCTTCAGGATCGTCTTTATAGGACGTAATATTTCGAACCATTTCCTTTGAAAAGGTATCCGAATTTTTCCGCAATTTCACTTCAATCTCGTTAATGGTTTCATTGACGATTCCTTTAACCTGAGGAAATGCATTTTTGTTAAGTGCTAGTTTCATCAAGTGTTGCAAGGTTCTAAATTGAACAATGCGTTGAATTTCGTTGTGATATTCAGATTTTGCATCCCCATTAAAAGTAGATTTGGTCAATTCTTCCAAAACATCGTCCAGTCCCAAATTAAATGGTTCCAATGCTTTCTGCTGAATAAGTCTATTGGCCCGTTCACAATGTAATAATAAATTTAGAGTGAGATCACTGGCTGTCGCTGCAGCTCCAAGCGCATCGAAAGAAACTCCTTGTTTACTCGAAAAAGACTCTCGACTTCGCCCATATCCGTAGGCTCTGGGAGGAAACAATTTTAATTTATCTTCCGGGATAGCTAAGATGTCTGTCCCTAAAGTATTCAACACTGCATTAAGAGCATTTTCTTGATCTTTCTTAGGCAAATACTTGTGTTCTATACCATTGTAACCTTTTACGAGATAATCGTATTCCATACCCCCTACCAGCTTCACAGCTGCTTCGGTTTGATAGCGATGATAGAAATACAGAGGCACAAAAACATCCTCCAAAACCGTGTAAGGTTCACCTGTTCGAATATTATCTTTGGAGAAATTGGACATGGCTACATCTCGCAGGTCAAGCACGTTTTGAAGCTCATCGGACGCGTTTGCTCCATTGTCCCAAAGATGTGCCTTAGCATGAGCGCCTCCTTTGGCACGTGCATCACTATCTGAAATATACCTCAACCCATTGGCAAAAGCGCCTTCCAGAATTCCGTTTAAATAATCCTTTTCTGAAGTTGAATTTGGGATATCACTGTAACTGTAGGCAACAGTGATTTTATCCCACACCCCAATCCCGGTGGCGTAGGCATTGCTAAAATCAACTTCACCTTTTTTTAATGAAAGTGTAGGATGCGGGTAATCCATTACACTGGTTCTTTTATTTGTGCTGGCCGCAAAATTATGCGCGAATCCAAGAGTGTGACCTACCTCGTGAGCCGATAATTGTCGAATACGCGCAAGTGCCATTTCCATCATGGTATCGTGATTATCATCTCGATCTTTAAACGGTTTGTTCATTAAAGCCTGGGCAATCATAAAATCCTGACGAATTCTCAAGCTGCCTAAACTAACATGACCTTTGATAATTTCTCCCGTCCTTGGATCGATTACGCTTCTTCCATAACTCCAACCTCGAGTGGATCTATGCACCCATTGAATAACATTATAGCGTACATCCATGGGGTCTGCCTCTTCAGGAAGAAGTTTCACCTGAAATGCATTGTTGTAGCCAATATCTTCAAAAGCTTGATTCCACCAACTAGCCCCTTCTATTAACGCCGAACGGACCGGTTCGGGAGTTCCAGGATCCAAATAATAAATAATGGGTTCAACCGCTTCACTTTTTGCTGAAGCCTTGTTCTTTTTTTCAATTCGGTGGCGCGTAATGTATTTCTTCTTAATAGGTTCGTGAATACGGCTCGCATAATCCATAAAATCCATAGAGAAAGAACCGCATCTCGGATCAAATTCTCTTGGTTCATAATTATCGTCCGGCAGTTCCACAAAGCTGTGATGTTGAATTACCGAAATACTCTGGGCGTCCGGAGATACCGACCGAATGTTGTCGCCGGTAGGTTCCCCTATAAATGTGAGCAATGCTTCGAATTCAACATTCTTTGGAAAAGCCTTGGTGCGCTCCATCCAAACTGTGTTTCTGGTCTTATCTAGTTTATAATTACCTTGTTTCTGAGATTTTAATCGCCCAGCCACATTGTGTGCATCTCGCATTAAAAAGGGCGTAAAATCGATAACATAAGAACCTTCTTTTTCCTCCTTAATCGGAAATCCGAATAGTACCGATTTCGCAAAGGCCTCGGATATGCTCTTACGCTCCAATTTGTTATCGGAATTTGCTCTAAATTTCAAATTGGGCTGAAGTAACAGAAGTTTATTGCCACTTTTTAGAAATTTCACAACGGCTTGATCGCCAAACTGCCCCCGGTCCAATCCAATATCGTTGGAGCCTAAGCCCGTTCGTAAGGAGCGTACATAAAGAAATTCTTCATCCACCTTATCCACTTCCAAATAAATACTGCCTTCGTCTTCAGCATAATAAAAAGTGAAGTATCCATCAAAGGCTTGTAAATTCTTTTTCCCTTCTAAAAATTGCGCAGAAACTGGATTCATGCAGAAGGTAATGAGCAGTGTAATTAGAATATGTTTCATTTCACGATCTCCCTTTCGTTATAATTTTTAAATCTACTAAAAAATACGTCAAAAACATTTCAGCTTGATTAGATAAATTCTATTTTTGAAATCAATAATTCTACTCTATGATAACATCAGATCATTTAAAAGATCTCAGAAATCGCCTGGATGCGTTAAGGAGGTATCTTTGACGTTGAAGGTAAGCAAATTGAAATAGCCAACGACGAGGAAAAAACGTTTGACCCCAATTTTTGGAATAATCCGCAGGAAGCCGAAGCATTTATGAAACTACTCCGAAATAAAAAGAAGTGGGTAGAGGATTATGAAACGGCGGTAAACTTAACCGATGATGCGGAAGTGATCTTCGAATTCTTTAAAGAGGGAGAAGGAGCTGCCGAAAATGTCGAAGCCAGATTTCTAAAAGCCAGTGAGGCCGTCGAATCGTTGGAATTCAGGAATATGCTCAGTTCCGAAGGAGACGATCTAAGTGCTGTATTGCAAATAACTGCCGGTGCCGGAGGAACGGAAAGTTGTGATTGGGCTCAAATGTTGATGCGTATGTATCTTATGTGGGCAGAAAAAAATGGTTTCAAAGTAAAGGAGTTAAACTTCCAGTCTGGAGATGTGGCAGGAATCAAAACCGTGACGCTGGAAATTGAAGGAGATTTTGCTTTCGGATGGTTGAAGGGAGAAAATGGTGTACATAGATTAGTGCGTATCTCCCCTTTCGACAGCAACGCCAAGCGCCATACCAGTTTTGCCAGTGTGTATGTTTATCCCCTAGCCGACGATTCCATAGAAATTGAAATAAACCCAGCCGATATCTCATGGGACTTTGCTCGCAGTAGTGGTGCCGGGGGTCAAAATGTGAACAAGGTTGAAACCAAGGCCATACTCACCCACCATCCTAGTGGTATTGTAATCCATAATTCGGAAACTCGCTCTCAATTGGAGAACCGTGAAAAAGCCATGCAAATGCTAAAATCACAGCTCTATGAAATCGAACTTCGGAAACAACAGGCACAAAGAGCTGCTATTGAAGATAGTAAAATGGCCATTGAATGGGGTTCTCAAATTCGCAATTATGTGCTTCATCCCTATAAATTGGTGAAAGATGTACGTACTTCTTATGAAACCGGAAATACAGATGCCGTCTTGGACGGAGATATTAACGAATTCCTCAAAGCTTATCTAATGATGACCGGACAAGGCGAGAAAAAGCAGGAACTATAACATTGCCTCGTCGTCGAAGTTTATAAAATTTTTAGTCTGAAATAGAACTAAAAAGTTTAAAATGTGATAAGTTTGATAAGAAGTATTGAATCGCCAACCACATGAAAGATATATTATTGGCAATCCTTGGATTGCTCATAATTGTTATTGCTATTAGGGTGTATAATTATTCTAACAAGAATTTTGATGCCAGCAATAAACAGCGCTCCAAAGGATTCGAAATTGCGGTAATTTTAGTGATTATCGGAATTACGATCATTGCCTTTGCTTTAAATTCTATTTTTTATTAATTCTTTTGCTGAAACAATTAAAACTCCTAGATCAATTTAGGTTCGAGTCATCCTTGGACAAGGAGACATTTGTTTCCAGATTAAAAGAAAATGTAGATTTTGGTGAGGTGGGTTTCACTTCTGAAGCATTTGAACAGTTTGAAGCTAGGACAAATTGGTTTAAAGGAACAGTTTCTTCGGAAGCATTTGTGATTAAAAAAAGAAGAGGCCCCTTCGACGTTCACCTAAGCAAGGCGGTGGCAAAAGGCACTTTTCAGCAAAAAGAAAACACACTTTTTATCGACACAACCATCAATAGTTTCCGTACCCGAATGTATTTGTATTATGGGTTTTTGTGCTTACTACTAATGGCGATCCTTTGGTTAGGATTTCTTGCAAGTTCAGAAATAAAACTAGCCCCAGTTGCTATAACCAGTGCAGCAATTAGTCTCGTACTGTTAGCAATAATTCCCTATTTTTTGATGGTGAAAAGCACGGCCCGTCTCAAAAGAGAACTTTTACTTTTATTTCATAAAATATCTAAGCATGAGTAGTACAATCGATACTGTTATTTTCGATTTGGGTGGCGTTCTAATTGATTGGAATCCGGAGTATGTATATTTAAAGGAATTTAGAGGCGACCGTGATAAAATGAATTGGTTTCTCAACGAAATTTGCGCGTGGGAATGGAATGCGAATCAGGATGCCGGGTACTCTCTCGAGCAGGCTACTTTGGATAGAATCGCACTATTTCCTGAGTATGAACGGCTCATTAAAATGTATTATGGCAGATGGGAAGAAATGCTCGGATTTGCCCATGAAGATACATTAGATATCCTAAAATCTGTCGTCGATCATCCAGACTATAATGTTTATGCATTAACCAATTGGAGTGGCGAAACCTGGCCAAAGGCGATTGAAAAATTTCCATGGCTACAATGGTTTGAAGGTATTTTAGTAAGTGGTGATGAAGGCATGAGAAAACCCTTCCCAGAGATTTACGAATTGATACTCTCAAGATACCATATAGATCGTACTCGAGCTGTTTTTATCGACGATAGTAAAGCAAATGTTAAAGGAAGTGAAGACGTGGGTCTAAAGGCACTTCATTTTAGTTCTGCAGTGCAACTTAGAAACGATTTACAGCTATTGGGATTGAAGCTATAATTCCCTAATATTGTAGTATGAAGAAACACAAGGTTGCTGTACTTGGTCCCATTCCTCGAGATCACATTATTACTCATAATAACGAAGTCATTCAAAAGTATGGCTGTGCTACACATACAGCAATCGCGTTGTCCAATCTAATGTCGTCTAATGATGAAGTGATTCCCGTGACTCATATTAGGAAGCAAGATGAGGCCGGGATCAATGATTTATTAGCTCCCTATTCGAATATTGTGACCCGGTATATTTCTTCGGAAGCGGATCAAGGAGATGTAATACAACTCAAATTCGTCGACCAGAATAAAAGAGTGGAAACCCAAACCGCTTTTATGAAACCTATCACCCCGGAAGATGTAGAACCGCTTTTGGATTGTGAGGTATTTGTATGCGTTCCCGTGACCGATTTCGAAGTGCCTTTGGAAACCTTAAAATACATAAAGGCCAATAGTAATGCTTCCATCGTTTTTGATGCCCATGGGCCCACTACTGCCCTAACCGTTAGGGGTCGTAGAGTGACAAAATTTTGGGTAGATCGGGATATGTGGCTGCCATATATTGATGTGCTAAAAATGAATTTAGAAGAGGCAAACTGCAGTTGGTTCAAAAATGAATACGGAATCCATGAACTAAAAGACAACGAAGAAATCGCAGAAAGCGAGTTACCAAATTTTGCCAAGCATTGTTTGGAACATGGTCTTAAATCACTTTATGTGACTTTAGATGCTCGAGGTGTAATGGTCTACACCCTAGAAAATGGAGAATTAAGAGAAGACTTTGTTCCCTCTGTGAAGGTTGACAAAGTAATTGATACCACTGGCTGTGGTGATTCATTCGCAGGCGGAATTGCTTTTAGCCTATTAAAAGATCCCAACGACTTTATCAAAGCGGCACAATACGGAAACGCCATGGGAGCCCAACGAACTCAGGGGAAAACTTTTGATGTATTTAAATCTTTGGAAGAAACCGACAAGATTATTGAATTCACTTACGGTAACTAATCCGAGAATTATTGGCTATTTTTACTGAAACCTCTACGTATTGAAATCAGCCACCGTCGCCGAAATTAAAAAAGAATTAAAATTCCGTTCCCCCGATGAATTAATGGGGCTTTGTCTTCGCTTGGCCAGATTCAAAAAAGAAAACAAGGAACTCTTAACCTATCTCCTTTTTGAAGCCGAACACGAGCCAAGTTACATCCTTAGCGTAAAAGAGTTAATGGATGAAAAATTTTCAGAAATAAATACAGATAGTTTCTATTACATTAAAAAAAGTGTTAGAAAAATATTGAGGGAGACCAAAAAGTTCATTCGCTACTCAAACGCCAAAGAAACCGAAGTTGAACTTCTACTTCACTTCTGTGAAGGTTTACTATCATTTAGGCCAAGCGTTCGCAACAACAGGACATTGATGAATTTACTGGAGCGACAGCGATTGCTCATTCAAAAAAAAATTGGCGGTCTGCACGAGGACTTACAGCATGATTACACCGTGGAACTAAACAATTTAATGGATGGCTAATTTCAGAATTAATCATTTAGATCACGTTGCTATTCGAGTCAAGGATTTAGAGCTATCTGCTTCCTGGTACGAAAAAGTGTTGGGTCTGAAGCGTCGCGACGTCACCGAATGGGGTGAGTTTCCCATCTTTATGTTGTCCGGAACTACGGGATTGGCGCTCTTTCCGGCGAACAGCGAGGATCCACTCCTGCCTAAAAGTTCAAAAAATGTAAAAATTGATCACTTTGCTTTCAACGTAACAAATAATGATTTTAATAAAGCCCAAGAACATTATAAGGACCTAGGGATTTCATTTCAGTTTCAGGATCATTATCATTTTCACTCTATATACACTCTGGATCCAGACGGAAATACAGTCGAATTAACTACCCTCGTTGTTGATAGGGATTCATTTTATAAATAAACAAGTCATGAAAATAAATCAGAAAACCACCTTAACCCTACTTGCTACTTTAACACTCCTTCTCACCGTAGCATTTACTGAAGGCTTTACAAAATTGAAGTTGAAAGCCGAAACCAATCATTCGACTTTGCTTTTCTCCGTGCCTATTTCGAACGGAATTACGAGAGTTACTGGAAAGTTTAATGACTATGCTATCGAATTGGATTTTTCAGAAGAAGATATTTCTCAAACTACTTTGAAGGCAATTATTAATGCTGAAAGTTTAGATACCGGAATTAGTGACCGTGATGAACATCTTCGCAGCAAAGACTTTTTCGATACTGAAACCTATCCTCAAATTACTTTCGAAAGTACCGCCATAACTCAAACGGACGAAGGTATGATGGTGACAGGAGTCATGGATTTTCACGGAGTGAAGAAATCCATGACGATTCCGTTAAAAATTACGGGCAGGGACGGGCCGAACACCATCGGATTTCAATCGAGATTTGTGGTAAAACGAAGTGATTTTAATCTGGCGTCCGATTTTCAACATACTTCCATGGAAAATTTTATAGGTGATGAGATTTCCGTAGAATTAGATTTCTGGACCAAAAAAAGAAAAGACAAGAAAGAGTAAACCACTATGACAAAAATTTATCATAATCCCAGATGTACCAAATCAAGACAAACTCTTGAACTATTGGAATCCCTCAAGGAAGAAATAACAATTGTACGATATCTGGAGGAAGTCCCCTCCAAGGAAGAGTTGAAATCTCTTATAAAAATGCTCGGCTTGAAGCCAATACAGTTGGTTCGTAAAGGAGAACCTGTATGGAAAGAAAAATTCAAAGGCAAAGAATTAAGTGATACTCAGCTTATCTCTGCCATGGTAACTCACCCAAAACTCATCGAACGACCCATAGTCGTAAAAGAGGGAAAAGCGGTGATTGGAAGGCCTCCAGAAAAGGTTAAGATTCTCCTGTAAATATTTAACAAATACTTAATACTTTCCGCTAAAACCTATGGTTACTTTCGTGGTCTAATTGGCTAAACAGACTATGAAATATCAACTGCTATTTTTCCTTTTTTTATTTGGCTATGGCCTCTGTGCACAAGTTCCTGGTGCAGGATCAAACATTGAACGAGATATCACTGTAAGTGGAAGAATCTTAGAGAAGGGTACTAATTTTCCGTTAGAATATGCGACCGTTTCATTTTTGAAGTCCGATGGAACTCTCGTTGCAGGAGGAATTAGTGATACCGAAGGAAAGTATCGAATTGAAGTCCCTCAGGGTATTTACACCCTCCAATACGATTTTATTTCCTATAAAACCGTAAAGCTACCTCCGCAAAGGCTTTTCAAAAACACCGAATTACCGGTAGTTTATATGGCATTGGATTCGGAGAGTTTGGATGAGGTTGTAGTGCGAGCCGAAACAACGGAAGTACAGATTAGACTTGACAAAAAAGTATATAATATTGGGAAAGATCTTACCACAAGCGGAGCCACGGTGAGCGATGCCTTGGATAATGTACCTTCGGTTACGGTGGATGTGGATGGTACGATTGCCCTGCGCGGAAACGAGAATGTTCGAATTCTAATCAACGGTAAACCTTCTGCCATAGCCGGTTTTGGAAGCACCGATGCGCTAAGACAACTTCCTGCCGAGGCTATTGAAAGAGTTGAAGTAATCACCTCCCCGTCTGCTCGTTACGATGCCGAAGGAACCGCAGGTATCTTAAATATTATTCTTCGGAAAGAGAAAACCTTGGGTTTAAACGGTTCTCTTCAAACGAATATAAGTTATCCTTTAGGAAGTAGTGTTACAGGTAATATTAATCTGAGAACCGACAAATTCAATATTTTTAATACAACCGGGGTTCGCTATCAGGAATCTCCTGGAAATGCATTCTTTAGAAACACTTATCTCTCAAATAATGTAGACAATCCATTGATTATAGAAGATAGAGATTACGACCGTTTAAGACGCGGATTTAATACGAATCTGGGAATCGAATATTTTCTCAATGATCGCTCCTCCATTACCGCAGCCGGATTTTTAAGAACCGGTGACGATGAAGACAATACCGTAAATATTACCGACGAATTTGATCGGGATAGTAATCTCGCAGTTACCAGAGATCGAATAGAAACCGAATTAGAGGATGACTTAAATTTTCAATTTTCGTTGGCATATGTAAATAATTTCAACGATAACGGGCATAAACTATCTGCTGATTTTCAATATGAAATAGGAGAAGAAACACAAACATCCTTAATTGAAGAAAGCAATACTTTTCCGGAATTGGAACTGTTGCCAACCGAAGATATCACAGAGGTTGAGGATGAAACAGAAATATTATTGCAAGCCGACTATGTTCTACCCATTGGGGAAAATGCACAATTTGAAGCCGGCTATCGCGGGCGTTTTGAGAACAGTGTAACAGACTATCTACTTTTGGAACAACTATCGGCGGGAGGACCTTTCGTAAGAAACGACAGCCTTTCTAACATATTCGATTTTACTCAAAATGTACAAGCATTATATACACAATACGGAAACAAGTTCGGAAACTTTTCTTTCTTGTTAGGGTTAAGAATGGAAAATACCGTGCTAAAAGGAGAAGTAACAGGAGAAGATGTGACTTCTAATGAGAGTTTCAATATTAGTTTTGATAAAGACCTAATCGGACTTTTCCCAACTGTAAATTTGGTATACGAATTGAACGAAAAAGAAAATATCACATTGGGTTATAACCGACGTATTAATCGTCCGAGAAACTGGTTTTTAAATCCGTTCCCCTCCAGATCTAGTGAAGCCAATGTATTTCAAGGGAATCCCAATCTAAATCCGGCCTACGCCAGCGCATTTGACCTGGGGTACTTAAAAAGATGGAAGAAATTGACACTTACGGCTTCGGTCTATTATCAATATGAAACAGATGCCTTTGAAAGAGTTCAGGAAGATACTGGAGAAGAAACACCTAATGGAATACCTATTATTCGTACCATACCGATTAACCTGTCGACCAATCAAAGAGTAGGATTCGAGGCCGCTATGCTTTATAATCCGGCACGATGGCTGCGTTTTAATGGGAGTTTTAATTTCTTCCAGTTCGAATCGGAAGGAACTTTCAACAACGTAGACTATGGAACCAAAAACACTAGTTGGTTTGCCAGAGGTAGTGCCAAAGTTACATTACCGGGTAAGGTAGATTGGCAAACAAACGCCTTTTATCGCGGACCAAGAAACAACGCTCAAACAGAAACTGAAGGCATAATTTCCATCAGTCTGGCCTTTAGTAAAGATTTCTTAGGAGATAATGCAACTATAGGTTTTAACGTAAGTGATTTGTTCAATTCACGTAAGAGAATGTCTCTTACGGAAACTGACAGTTTTATAAGTGATAGTGAATTTCAATGGAGAGAAAGACAATTTAATCTTTCCTTTACCTACAGATTTAATCAGAAGAAAGAACGATCCAGAGGACGAGGAAACGGTGGTGGTGACTTCGATGATGGTGATTTTGAAGGCTAAATAAAGAATTGTTTGTATAAAAAAAGGAGGCTAAAATTAGCCTCCTTTTTTTATATATGATAGTAGTATGTTTAAGCTTCGTTCTCTTTGCGTTTTGCTTCGCGTTTAAGTTTCCAGTTCTCATAAAGTTGTCCTCCTATCCAATAAGGAATAAAAGAAATCAAGAAAATCATTAACCAAAAACCTATGGTTAAAATGGTTAAAAATGCAAGAAATCCAAGATACTGATCAAATTCAAACATAGCAGTTGCGTTTAATTTGACGCAAAGATAAAATGATTTTTTCAGAAATAATAACAAAACTCTTCAATTTATTCACAGGAATTAAACATCCATGAAGTTGAGTAAGATTGGGTGTTTTCGTACCTTTGCCAAGTCAAATAAACTACAATTATGGCCTACCGAATAGAAAAAGACACCATGGGTGAAGTTAAAGTACCTACCGATAAACTTTGGGGTGCTCAAACAGAACGTTCGCGTAATAATTTTAAAATTGGAAATCCGGCTTCTATGCCTTTGGAAGTGGTTTATGGCTTTGCCTATTTAAAAAAGGCTGCGGCCTATACCAATTGTGATTTGGGAGTGCTCAATGAAGAAAAAAGAGATTTAATTGGTGAGGTTTGCGATGAAATTCTAGAGGGTAAACACGACGATCAATTTCCGTTGGTGATTTGGCAAACCGGTAGTGGAACTCAAAGCAATATGAACGTTAATGAAGTTATTGCAAACAGAGCGCATCAACTAGCCGGGAAAACTATTGGTGAGGGAGATAAGACCTTACAACCCAATGATGATGTGAATAAATCGCAATCTTCCAACGACACCTTCCCAACGGGCATGCATATTGCTGCCTATAAAAAAATAACAGAAGTTACCATTCCCGGTGTACAACAGCTTCTCGAAACGTTGGAGCAAAAATCGAAGGAATTTAGTTCTTGTGTGAAAATTGGACGTACCCATTTAATGGATGCTACGCCTCTAACACTAGGACAAGAGTTTAGTGGGTACGCAGCTCAGTTGAAATTTGGATTAAAAGCTCTGGAAAATACTCTGGATCATCTTTCGCAGTTAGCATTGGGTGGTACTGCTGTAGGAACCGGAATTAATACTCCTAAGGGTTATTCTGAAAAAGTAGCCTCCTATATTGCCGAATTCACAGGACTTCCATTTATCACTGCTGAAAACAAATTTGAAGCATTAGCCGCACATGACGCCATTGTGGAATCACATGGAGCTTTGAAACAACTTGCGGTTTCTCTGAATAAAATTGCGAATGATATTCGCATGTTGGCCAGCGGGCCAAGAAGTGGGATAGGTGAAATTATTATACCGGCCAATGAGCCAGGATCCTCTATCATGCCTGGAAAAGTAAATCCCACTCAATGCGAAGCATTAACCATGGTTTGTGCACAAGTAATGGGTAACGATGTCGCAATTAGCGTTGGCGGTATGCAAGGTCATTACGAATTGAATGTCTTTAAACCTCTTATGGCTGCCAATATTTTACATTCTGCGCAATTGTTAGGGGATGCCTGTGTTTCTTTCGACGTAAATTGTGCACAAGGTATAGAGCCGAACCATGAAGTAATTAAAAAATTGCTAGACAACTCATTGATGTTAGTTACTGCTCTAAACACAAAAATTGGTTATTACAAAGCCGCCGAAATTGCGAATACTGCACATAAAAATGGTACAACCTTAAAGGAAGAGGCCATAAACCTAGGTTACCTCACGGCTGAAGAATTCGACGCTTGGGTAAAGCCTGAAGATATGGTTGGCGATCAATAACTCCTCAATTAGAGCGTTTTTCTTAAAAATTACACTCACAATATGTTAAATTTGTGCATTTCATCGATGAAATGCATATTTATTAGGTGAAATGTAATTTTTTCTTATATTGTCATACCCAAATTTGAAAAACCTACTAACTATGAGGTCAGTTTTACTACTAGTTTCTTTACTGTTGTGTACCGGAGTGTACGCCAAGAAGAAGACGTATAGTGCCGACATAAATGCTAAGAGCATTAGCGTTAAAAGCATTGAAAACACTATACTTGACAAACAAGCTGGTTCAGAATTCAACGGTCCAAATACGGTAATTAATCCGTCATTTTACAACACCCCCGTAGACGGCACATTTTATTTTAACGATACTTTTTCGTTTTCCGACAACTTTTTCGGAGATGAAGAAAATTCCTACAATTTAGGTGGCAGTGCTAAGGGTGCATCCGATTCAATTCTTATCCAAACATCGACAATTCGAGAAACAGCATCTGATAACAGTCAGATTCTATTTCGCCAAGGAATGTATTACGGCTTTGCCATTATGCTCGTGCTATTGAATCTGGTATGCTTTTTCCTATTCGAGGAGAAACCATTCTTGTATTATTCGCTCGCACTCGCAAGTATGTCTTTGCTGTTGTTCTATAGCGACGGTCTCTTTTCGCTAATTAACATTGATACTTCGGAAAGTTTATTATTCACTCAGTCCTTGCTTATGTTAGGCGCAGTGTCATTTGGAGCTTTATTTGCTTCCAAGTATCTCACACTCGATGAATTCTTTCCTAAAGTAAAATACATCGGATTTAGTTTAATTGGTGCAGCAACCATTAGCTTGGCATTTGCCTGGTTTACTAATAATGAAGCCTTCGGAAATATTACAAACATTATTTTATTCTCTGTAGTGGCACTCTATTTTGTGGTAGGTGTATCACTTTTCAGCAAGAAAAACTATCCGAAATTCTTTGTAATTGCCACTTTTATTCCGGTTTTATTTGCATTAGACTTTTTCGTTCTCAACCCAATGGGCGTAGAATTTCTGGCAACTCAAACAACCCATATAAAGGCCGCAGCCATTGCGGAAATGCTAATTCTCACCTATGCGATCATGTATAGAATGCAGGCATTGAAGGAGGAAAACGCATTGCGCCAAGCGGAATTGAGAATATTCCTTAGACGACAGGAAGCTTTGGCCACTCGTAAGAAAACAGAGCGATTGGTGGAAGAGGTTTACCTTGAAAATTTAATTATGCATTACGACTTGGACGGACTTGAAATCAAGTTACTTCAGTATATTTCTGAAGGCAAGAACAATGCTAAGATTGCCCGAAAATTAAAAACCAACGAGCATGAAATTGAAGAACTCACCAAAGATCTTTATGAAAAACTAGAGATTAGTGAGCAAATTCAGCAAGATTACCGAATGGTAGACGCTCAACCTGATTATATTTATAATTAACATCTAGGTTATTGAAACCTAACCAACTCTAAAAAAGGGTAAGCGATGCTTACCCTTTTTTCGTATAATGCTTTTTGTATTGGAAATAAGAGATCGTGCTCAAAATTACAAAGAAGCCTACCAAATAATAAATAAAATTCGGCGTTACCGGCACATCTCCGCTAGCATAAGAATGCAAGCCTGTTAGATAGAAGTTTACTCCAAAGTACGTCATCATAATCGAAGCAAAAGCAAAAATGGCCAATACATTAAAAGTCCATTTTCCGCGCAACCCCGGAACCAATCTCGCATGAATCACAAAGGCATAGACCATAATACTTATAAGTGCCCAGGTTTCCTTTGGGTCCCATCCCCAATAGCGTCCCCAACTCTCGTTGGCCCATTGTCCGCCTAAGAAATTACCTATGGTCAACAACACCAAACCAACAGTGAGTGCCATTTCAGTGATAATGGTAATCTCCTTCAAATTAAGGTCCATTTTTACTTTGTTCTTTTTGTTGGTTAATAGGATTAGAATCAAAGCCACGGTTCCTAGAATCCAGCCTAAGGCGAAAGGACCATAACTCGCCACAATTACCGCCACATGAATCATTAACCAATAACTATCTAATACTGGCTGTAAATTCGCAATCGACGGGTCCAGCCAACTTAGATGGGCCACCCATAATAAGATGGAAGCCACAAACGCGGTAGAAGCCACTGTTAAATCACTTTTTCGCCCAAATGCGAGTCCGAAGAACACTGTGGCCCAACTCACATAAATCACACTTTCATAGGCATCACTCCAAGGGGCATGTCCGCTTATGTACCATCGCGCGATAAGACCAACGGTCATGAGCGCGAATAGTACCCAAATGCTTATTTTACAGAACTTCACCAGAAAATTCATCACCTTATTTTCATTAAAAATCTGCACGATAATGAAAATGAACATGAATACCCCGAACATCGCAAAATAATGATAGAGGCGGTTAAAGATGTTTGCCTTGTTGTAGGTGATTTCCGCGTTGACCTTATTTTCCGATAACATGACATCGCTGCCGTATTTCCTCTGAAAATTGGTAATACTTTGTAAATATTCTTCGGCCTTTGTGTAATCCCCAGTCTCTCTGGCCGTTTTCAAACTCTCAAAATATAGAGGCAAAATGTTTTTGGTATAAAGGGAATCCATCCCTCTGAAATTAGCCTCTTGCAATTCGGGATAAGAAACCCATTTGTTATTGATATCCCCGGGAATTGGAAATATCTTCAGGATCCCACCGCTAAGCGCTTCATTTAATAAATATGATTTCTCGTATAATTTGATAAAGTCTTTTTCAAACTGATTCGGGTTGGCTTTGGACGTAGCTTCTTCCAGATAAGGAGCTATTTTGCTATTCCCTTTTTCATCAAACATATCGATAAGAGAGACTTTCTTCGAATCATTTGGAACTCCTAAGATCTTTTTGATACTATCGTTCCTCCAATCCAATTTGACTAGAGGGGTTTCATACCACACAAATGGAAACTCGGTCATGGATAAGAACACCTGATTGGCGTCCATGTCCATGTACTTATCCTTCCCACTCACCTTCCTAATTAATTCACTGGCAAAGGTATTAATGGGTTTCATTCGTCCATTATCTTGAATCACCAGTTTCGCAAATTTATCGGCGTGCTCTTTACTCACCACATTGGCACTAATTACAGAGTCTATCTGTTGTACGGTAGCTCGTTTGGGAGTATGACCTGCCTCTTGCCCGGCCATAGTGAGGGAGAATAACAACAATATAGCGGTTGTTAATTTGGCTTTTTTGTCTTTTACCTTCTGAAGAAAACGTTTCAAATCGGCGAAACGAGTCTTTCGATCAAACAGTATGGCCATCAAGCCAAAATAAAGGAGAAAATAACCGATATAAGTAATCCATGTTCCCCAAAAATCATGATTTACCGAAAGCACTGTTCCTTTTTCATCGGGATCGAAGGAGGCTTGGAAAAAGCGATACCCACTTTGATCCAATACATGGTTCATATAAATGTCGTAATCGTAAAAATCCTTTTCCGAAGTATTTACCGTAATCTTACTTTTATAGGCAGAATAAGCCTTTTCGGTACCCGGATATTTATCGGCGATAAAGTCGTTTAAAGTTATACTGAACGGTAATTCATATTCTTTCGACCCATAAGCTAAATAGACTGTAAGTCCGCCCACATCCACACTCACAGGGTCTGGAGTCACTCCCTTCCCTCCTACTAACTCAACAGTCTTGGTTTCGCCGTTGGAAGACACCTCCAAGATAAGGGCATCATTGTTAGTTTTTTCACCTTGAGGTGCTTTTACAACTCCATACATTCCCTTCGTCACGGGTTCAGGGAATACAAAGGCCATTCCTGCAACCTGATATAGCGAACGTAAATTCAGCTCCTGAATACTATCGGCTACTACTACCCCTTGTTTCTGGTCGGCCATCCGCATATAAGTTCCTTCAAAGGGTGTTGCAATCGAATAGCTACCATTTTCGGTATAGGAAATGTTAATGGCGCCGGGGGTTTCCTTATTTAAGGCAAATAGCACATTGTGAATGTTAACTACTTCTCCCGATTTTATCCAATGGTCGTGCCGACTTCCATCACCTGCCTCGACGATTTTTAAGTATTCTTCTCCACTTTCCGAAGGAATTAATCCCTCCTTCGCATTTTTAAAGAAATCTTTATACTGAATTGTAACCGGCTGACTGTTATAATCGGTGTTAATCGTAAAGTTATTATTTAAACGCTCTGATAGCCGCAGTTTTTTCAACGGCAATTGACGACGTTGTGGGACACCGTTCACTTGATAATCACCATCGATAAAGACATTGAGATGGGTATCTTCCGAAAGAAATTTATTTTCAGTAGCACCTTCTCTTATGTGCATCACCCCCTCGTAACCGATGTATCGGGTGACAAAAGCACCGATAATGATTAGTACAAAGGATAGATGAAGTGTAAGCGTAGCCCACTTTTCTTTTTTGTACAATCTGAAACGGAAAATATTCCCCACAAAATTGATGACAAATAGTAAATGGATGGCTTCAAACCACCAGGCATTAAAGATTAGTTCCCGGGCATAGGGCGTGGGAGGCCTTTCATATCCTCTATCAATGAAAGTCCCAACGGCCATGGCAACGGCATAAACAATAAACAAAATAGCGGTAAGTCGGGTTGAAAAGAGGATTGCGGCAAGTTTCTTCTGCATGCGGGCGAATTTTGGTGCAAAATTACGGAAAAGACACTATAAAAAATAGTTAAATCGTCTCCTTTTGAAATCGTTGTGGGTTGTGTATTTTAGCAGTATGATTAAAGTGGTTGTTTTAGGCTTCGGAAATGTAGGAAAGCATTTGGTTGACGCATTTTTAGAGTCGGACGAAATCGATTTGGTTCAAGTCTACAATCGCTCTCGTCCCAAACAATTTTCAACTACTCCCTTGGAGTTTACCACAGATATTTCAGAAATAAAAAAAGCAGATATTCATATCGTCGCAATTCCGGACGACGATATCGCAAGTTTTTCAGAGGAAATACCGCTCGAAAATTCTCTAGTTGTACATACTTCGGGCAGTGTTCCCATGCAAGAGCTTAACACCAAAAATAGGCAAGGTGTTTTTTATCCGTTGCAAACATTTACAGCCAATAGGTCTGTTGAATTTAAAGAAATTCCGATTTGTGTCGAAGCTCAAAACAAAGAAGATTTGATAGTTTTGCTGAAATTGGCTTCGGCAGTGTCGAATAATGTTCAAGAAATTAATTCGGAAGAACGCCGGTCATTACATCTGGCCGCCGTCTTTATCAACAACTTCGTGAATCATTTATACCATATTTCCGAAGAAATTGTGAACCAAACCAATCTCAATTTTAATTTGCTGAAACCATTACTTTTGGAAACCGCTAGTAAGGTTATAAATAATAGTCCGAAAGATGTTCAAACAGGTCCTGCGAAGCGCAACGACCAAGAAACCATAAAAAAGCATCTCGCATTACTCGAGAATAAAAAATATCGCAAAATTTATAAAGCAATCACCAAATCCATTACAGCAACTTATGGAAAAGAGTTATAAAGAATATCTGCAACATATTACCACCTTTGTCTTCGACGTGGACGGAGTATTAACCGATGGTTCCGTTTTAGTGACCACCGAAGGAGACTTGCTCCGGAAAATGAACATTAAGGACGGATTTGCCCTAAAAACGGCTGCAGAGCAAGGATTTCATATCTGTATTATTAGTGGTGGTTCGAACGAAGGTGTACGGAAAAGGTTGGAAGGACTGGGAATTTCAGAAATACATTTGGGTGCAAAAAATAAAACCGAAATCCTTAATAACTTCTTCCAGTCCAACGATATTGATTCCAATAATGTGCTGTATATGGGAGATGATGTGCCGGATCTTTATTCCATGCAAATGGTGGGATTACCTTGTTGCCCACAAGATGCTGTTCCCGAAATCAAACTTATTTCCAAATACATTTCTCATAGAAAAGGAGGTCATGGGGCCGCTAGAGACGTGATTGAACAAGTGCTAAAAGTTCAAGGGAAATGGATTAGCAATGGTAGTGCCGATGCCAATTATGATTAACTATCTCAAACTAATCAGGCCACTTAATTTGACGATCATTGTATGGGTACAATGTATCATTAAATATGGTTTTCTTTCTCAATTAGAAGTTTCAACGCTACTCAGCGATTTCACTTTTTTATTATTGGTCGTCGCAACTGTAGCCATCGCAGCGGCGGGTAATGTGATCAACGACATTCAGGATGTGGAGATCGATAAAATAAATAAACCAAAAAAAGTAATTGTAGGGAAATCGGTTTCTGAGAAGGCGGCCTTCGGATTGTATATTTTTCTAACCATCTTAGGCGTAGGTGTTGGTTTTTATCTAGCAAATCATATTCAGTTTCCTGGATTGGCGGCCCTGTTTATAATTATTTCGGCGCTTTTATATGTGTATGCTACCCAATTAAAATCTATGTTGCTCGTTGGTAATATCCTCATTTCGATTTTAGTAAGCATGAGCCTTATAGTTATTATTTTATTCGACATTTTTCCTGCTATTTACATCGAACCCAGCTTGCTTCAAATCCATTCGTCCACTATAATTTTAGTCTATGCCGTATTTGCTTTCTATTTCAATTTAGTAAGAGAAATCGTAAAAGACATTGAGGACATCAACGGCGATAAAAATGGAGGTCGTTCCACACTACCTATTGTTCTTGGCAGAAATCGTACCACAAATATTTGCTTTGTTTTGGGAGTGATTGGGTTATTGGCGGTTTTGTCAATCACCTACTTCAAGCTTTATAATTACCAAACCATGGCATTTTATACGGTTTTCATGGTTGGAGGTCCATTATTGTTTTTTTGTATCAAGGCATGGGATGCCGAACACGGGAAGGATTTCAAGATAATGTCGATCGCATTAAAAATTGTTTTTGTAACCGGAATTAGCTCCTTATTATTTATTCCTGAAATATTATAATGAGTATGATTTTTGATACTGCGAAAGACCTATTATTAGAAAACGAACGAGTGCTGTTACGGCCACTTTCCGAAGCAGATTTTAAGCACTTGCTTCCTTTTGCTGAAAACGAACCAGAAATCTGGCTGTATTCCTTAATCCCAGCCGACGGCAGTGAAAACCTTAAAACTTATTTGGACATCGCATTGGAAAAACGCTTGGAAGGAGACTCTTATCCGTTCATTGTATTCGACAAACAAACTCAAAAATACGCCGGTACGACCCGTTTTTACGATATCCAAAGGCATCACAACACCCTACAGTTGGGATATACTTGGTACGGAAAAGATTTTCAAGGAACGGGTTTGAATAAGAATTGTAAATTTTTACTATTGAAATTCGCTTTTGAAACTCTCGAGGTGGAAAGAGTCGAATTTAGAGCAGACGCTCTCAATGCCAGAAGTATCGCCGCTATGAAGAGCATTGGTTGCAAGGAAGAAGGAATTTTAAGAAGTAATTGCAAAAGTACTACCGGCAGACGCGATAGTATCATACTAAGCATACTAAAAAGCGAATGGGAGTTTGTGAAGAATAATTTAAAGACTAGAATCTAAATGTTGCGAGATAAACTGAAAGACTACAACGTGATTCTTGCCTCGGGTTCTCCCAGAAGGCAAGATTTTTTTAAAAAATTGGACTTAGATTTCTCTATCGACGTTCGTGAAGTTGATGAAGTATATGACGAACAACTTCAAAAAGAAGAAATAACCGACTACCTATCCCAGCTAAAGGCTTCTGTTTTTACGAATCTTAAACCGAAAGACATTTTAATCACCAGCGATACCATTGTCTGGAAAGATGGTCAAGCTATTGGCAAGCCTAAGAATAGAGAGCATGCCGTCGCTATGTTGGAAAATTTGAGTGATGCAATGCATGAAGTCTATACCTCCGTATGTTTCACCGGAAAAGATTTTCAGATAACGGTAAACGACTGCACAAAAGTATGGTTCAAAAAACTATCCAAAGACGAAATTACGTATTACTTAGATATTTATGAACCCTACGATAAGGCGGGAAGTTATGGAATTCAAGATTGGTTGGGTTATATCGCAATTGATAAGATCGAAGGAAGTTTTTTTAATGTCATGGGATTACCTACCCGCCTTGTTTACAAAACGTTAATGGAGATTGCCAACGCCTGATTTTATAGTAATTTTGTAAAAATTCTAGTCTAATGAAAGCAATTGGAGTTCTTGTCGTTTTGGGTTTATGCGTTTTGGCTTATTTCGGATTTGCAAACACTTCTAAATCCAACCTCAACAATGAAACTGTAAAGGTCACCAAGTCTGAAAGCAGGACGCTCTCTCAGGGTTTTCAGGATTATTGGTATGCCGGCCAGGCCGAAATCACTTCCTACAAATTAACTCAGGAGCGTTATGGTGAACTCCGCGATGGTACATCGGTGACCATTTTTGTGACCGAAGATTTTTTACCCAAAGAACAGGTGAAGGCCAATCGCTCCGCCGAAAAAAATATACCCGTCCTTAAATTAAATCACACCAAAAAGTACTTAACTGGTATTTATCCTTACTCTGTGATGACCAGTACCTTTAGTCCGGTGAACAATAAAGACCATGCTCTTAAATCTACCTTCTCGATGCAGGAATGGTGCGGACAAGTTTACCTTCAGCTCAACAATAGAAAAGATTACGAAATACTATCACATTCTTATTTTGAAGGGGAAGCAGATCAAAATATGAGCCTTCCAAAAACTTGGTTGGAAAATGAATTCTGGAATTTGATTCGAATAAATCCGGAGGAACTACCAACCGGAGAATTTACTGCATTGCCAAGTTTTGAATATTTCAGAATGAGTCATACTCCACTAAAAGAGGCAGACGCAACGGCTTCTTTGTTCAAGGGAGATTCACTTTCGACTTATACCCTTACCTATCCCGATCTAAATCGGGAGCTAAAAATTTATTTCGAAAGCAAGCCGCCCTATGAAATAGAGCGATGGGAAGAACTTCATCCCAATGGTATGAAAACTTCTGCCGAGAAAATCGAGCGTATTAAATCGGCTTACTGGAATCAGAATTCAAATCAATATCTCTATTTAAGAGATTCGCTTGGCTTGTAGCATTAGAAATAGCAGCGCAGAACGGCGTTGGTGGTAAGACCCAATGAGTTTTGAACAAATTCACTTGGTAATCCTTCCGCATTTAATCGGTAATAATTACCAATTACATTAGTTTCATCCAAAACATTCCAAACTGAAACGCCTGCCTGTAAAGTCACTTTGTCCCATTTTATGTCGTACAGAGCAGAAAAATCAACTCGCATATAATCGTCCAATCTGCTACTATTGGAATCCTCGTAACTAACCGAATTACTAGAGATTTCCTGTACAGTTCGAGGCAAGGTCGTTGGTTTCCCGGTATGCCAGTTGAGCCCTCCCGATAAGCTGAGTCCTTTATATTTAAAAGTACTTCCGAAGGTGATGGTATGCGTGATGTCCAGATTACTCGGGAAAGTTTTTTCAGGAAGTGCATCAAAGGTATAATCGTTGTTCATAAAGGCATAACTAAGCCAAAAGTTGGCGTTTTTTATCCTTTTCCGAAGCAACACATCCGCACCAACCACTTCATAACTACCATCGGTTTTAACAAACTCATATTGATCCTGAAACCCCTGACTTTGAGTCGTAATACCCTCCACCATTTTATAGTAACCCTCCAAACTCATCAACCAACCCGCATTACTAAAATTGAAACCGACACTTCCCTGTTTACTGGTAATAACCGGAATGGTTTCGTCGTTTGAAAGTTGCCATCGTCTCTTCTCTACCCCCAAGAAATCATTCTGAAAATTAATTACCTGTGAAGTGGTTTGATGTTTAAACTCTCCCGCCAATTCAAAACTAAAATGCTCTAAAAACTGTTGCGTAAACGTCACTCGCGGCTCCACTATGCTTTTGCTGAATTTTTCCAAATAATTATAACGCAATCCTAAATTTAGGCTCGAATTTCGATCACGAGAACGATAGCTCCATTGCGTGTAGCCGTTATAAGATCTTATTACTTCTGAAATGAGCAGTTTGAATCTAGGAAAGTCAACGTCATCCAAATTCGTCACCTTGGTTTCTACAAAATGAGCACCCAAAGTAATGTTTGATTGTTCGCTTAAGTTATAGGTAGTTTGAAGCTTAGCTCGTGTTTCTTAAACTTTATTCTCCTGTAAAAAGCGCTGATTCTGAAGAATATTGGCGTTTTCTGCCGTTAGGTTATAATCGGTATTATAAGCTTGAAGATGCGTATTCCATTGGTCGTTCCATCGGCGGTCATAGGACAATCCGAAAGCAATGCTGTTCT
>JABDKT010000050.1 GCA_013002065.1 Flavobacteriaceae bacterium | reverse complement strand
CATGATGAGTTTACTGATCCTACTATCCTCGGTATTTCTGCAGATGATTTTAATGCCGGAGGTGGGTATTTTGGGGTAGAAGCGAATGAAACATCTCGTTTTGAATTTGGCGCGGCTATTGGAGCTTACTATAAATTCAATGCCATGGCTAATGTGACGGTAGAAAATATCTTGAATTTATATTCCAATTATTTGGAAGACCCACAAAATGTGGATTTGGACTATACACTAAACGTCGTAATGACCATCAATAAATATCTTTCTACGAATTTATCCTTCCAAACTATCTATGACGATAATGCCTTTAAAGGTTTTCAGATTAGAGAAGTATTTGGTTTAGGAGTGAACTTCGGATTCTAATATTTCAGACACAAAGTAAAGGAGAACCCTTCATCGTTAATCCGGTGGAGGGTTTATTCTTGAATGTATTCCGGATACAAGAAGTTGTTGTATGGAAAACGAGTAATGTGAATTTCTCTCACTTTAGTATACACCACTTTTCTAAATTCTTCGAGATTTTCCTTGTTTAATGCTGAAATAAATATCGCATCCCCGCTCGCTCTGTTCATCCAGGTGTGTCGCCATTCTTCCAATGTAAAATGTGCAGGAGTTTTTTCACTTATCAAGTCATCTTCTTCAATCACTTCAGGTTCGTAAGCATCAATCTTATTAAAGACCATTAAGGTGGGTTTGTCCACGCCGTCGATTTCGTCCAAAATAGAATTTACTGAGGCGATATGGTCTTCGAAAGAAGGATGGGAAATATCCACCACATGCAGCAGTAAATCGGCTTCACGAACTTCGTCCAATGTACTTTTAAAAGACTCTACCAATTGAGTAGGTAACTTTCTTATAAATCCTACGGTATCACTCAACAAAAACGGAAGATTACCAATCACCACTTTTCTTACCGTAGTATCCAGAGTAGCAAATAATTTGTTTTCAGCAAAAACATCACTTTTACTTATCACATTCATCAAAGTAGATTTCCCCACATTGGTATATCCAACCAAGGCCACTCTTACGAGAGCTCCACGATTACCTCTTTGCACCGACATCTGTTTATCGATGGTAGCCAATTTCTTCTTCAGTAAAGAAATTCTATCGCGAACTATTCGACGGTCGGTTTCTATTTCGGTTTCACCGGGACCACGCATACCAATACCTCCACGCTGTCTTTCCAAGTGAGTCCACATTCCTGCCAGTCGGGGTAGTAAATATTCGTACTGAGCCAATTCTACCTGAGTACGTGCGTAACTTGTTTTTGCTCTTTGGGCAAAGATGTCTAAGATCAAATAGGTTCGATCCACCACCTTGCATTTCAGAATCTTTTCTATATTTTTTTGTTGTGCGGGAGAAAGTTCATCGTCAAAGATGGCAGTACCCACTTCGTGCTCTTCCACAAACTGTCGGACATCCTCCATTTTCCCGGTTCCTATAAAGGTTTTGGGATTAGGCTTGTCCATTTTCTGAGTAAATCTTTTGAGCACTTCGGCACCTGCAGTGTACGCCAAGAATTCAAGTTCGTCCAGATATTCATCCGATTTGTCCTGATCTTGAAGTTTGGTTACCAAGCCAATGAGAATTGCCTTTTCGTATTCTATCTCCGATTTTTCGAGCATACATTAAATTATTGGACAAAGGTACGAAACACTTTGTTGGTGAATTTCGTATTTTTCCGTCAAATTGAGTTCTATGTCGCACGATTCCCAAAGTGAGAAAAATATATATTCCATCGGATTTTACAATCTTGAAAACCTCTTCGACACCATCGATGATCCCGCTACTCTTGACAACGACTTTACGGCAAATTCGGCAAAAAAATGGAATGAGAAACGTTTCAGAAAAAAAATAAAAAAATTAGGGCGTGTGATATCGGCCATTGGTTACGACGACATAAAGCATCCCCCTGCCATTTTGGGTGTTGCTGAAGTAGAAAATGCCTATGTACTTAAGGAATTAATTTCATCCAAATTTCTAAGGAAAAAAGAGTACGATTTCGTCCATATTGAATCGCCGGACGAGCGGGGAATTGACACTGCATTGCTTTATCGGAAAGAATATTTCAGTGTAAAAAACAGTGAATCCCATACGGTGTACCTCACCAACGAAACCGGGGAACGAGATTACACCCGAGACGTATTACATGTTTATGGAGAACTAGAGGGTCAACCGTTACATATTCTGGTTAATCACTGGCCTTCCCGCCGGAGCGGTACAGAGGAGACCAATCACAAACGAGTGGCTGCGGCAGAAAAGAACCTGGAGATCATCAATTCGATCTATCAAAATGACCCGAATTCGAGGATTGTAATCATGGGTGACTTCAATGACGATCCAAATAGTGAGAGTTTACAGCTTCTTTCACAGAATGGGCTTTATAATCCGATGGAAACTTTACATACCAAATATTCGGGTAGTTTGAGTCACAAGCGCAACTGGCATTTGTTCGACCAAATAATTATGTCGCACAACTTTTTAAAGGGTCATGAAAATAAATTCCGATTTCTAAACGCAAAGATTCATGGACCCAAGGATATTCAGGAATTTAAAGGGAAGTTTAAAGGACTGCCTTTTCGAACTTATGTGGGTAAGAAATACAAAGGAGGTTACAGCGACCATTTCCCTGTTTATGCGGTATTCTCATTGGAAGACTGATTCTTTAACATAGATCTTTTTTTAATCGGAAAATTCTTGCCTTTAGTCTAAAAATTCTTGGGATTCGATGAGTATCTTCAAATTTGTATAAATTAGTAGAATTAAATAATCTAACCAGAAAAATGAAGTATATACCTTCCTTCCACAATTCCCGTGGATCCAAGAAACTAGGAACATTTTTTACCGTTTTTACAACATTATTTTTTCTTTTAATTTCAAGTAACAATTTCGCTCAAGGACCAGGCTCACTTTTTGTGGATGCCGGACCCGATATTAGCATTGATTGTGGCGCCGGTGGCTGTACCGATCTCTCCGCTAGTTTCCTTGAAACATTTGAAACCGTAAGTAATTCCTATACAGTAGAATCTATAAGTTATAATCCGCCCTTTCCCTTTAATGGCCTTTCAAATAGTTTAAATCCGAACATCGATGATGCATGGTCCCCTGTGGATGTATTGCCTTTCGATTTTTGTTACTTCGGAAATATCGAAACCGAATTTCAAGTGGGTTCCAATGGAGTGATTCGATTCGATGTTGACCCTGCCGACACAAGTAACGGCTGGAGTTTTTCCGAAGACTTACCAAACAATTCCAACCCAACTCTTGGAGAAGCAAACGTATTTACGCCGGGTCATGATATTGATCCTTCAGCATCAACCACTGAAGAGATTGGATATGAAGTTTTAGGAACCTTTCCTAATAGAGTTTTGGTAGTTGCCTACTATGAAGTTCCCATGTTCTCTGGGGCTTGTAACAGTTTGCTAGCTACCCAAATGGTGGTATTTTATGAATTCTCCAATGTGGTAGAGATTTATATGCAAGACAAACCATCTTGCCCAACTTGGAACAGTGGTAACGCCGCTTTGGGTATTCAAAATGACGATGGTGATATTGCGTTCGTGCCGGCGGGAAGAAATACTTCCGACTCTCCTTGGACTGCCACCAACGAAGCTTGGTCATTCTCTCCATCCGGAGCACCAACCTATTTGTTCGAATGGTTGGACGCGACTGGAACAGTAATTAGTAACGATCCTACCTTTAATGTATGTCCTACCGATCCAGTAACCGTGTATACGGCAAGAGTAACCTATACCAATTGTAATGGTGATGAAGTTATTCTCACCGACGACGTGGAAGTTACTTTGAGTGGAGGGTTTACGGTTGACTTAGGCGAAGATCAAATCTTTTGTGATACTCCTTCCTATGAAATAGTTCCAACCATAGATGGTGACCCAACTGGGGCCACCTATCTTTGGAGTACAGGTGAAACCACACCTACGATTACTGTAACCACTACAGATACTTATTCAGTAGATGTAACTATTGACACATGCACTGTGAGCGATAGTATAGACGTTACCTTCTTAACTTCTCCAGATTGTACCATCGAGCCATTGTGTGAGGCGGTTGATTTTGAAGAGAACTTCGGAACGGGTACGGGAAGGGTTTGCGACTTGAATGGCGCAACCACTACCTACATTTGTAATGATACAACTCAAGTGGAGGACGGCGAATATACTATTACCAATACTTCCACTGGTCTTAACACCGGATGGCATGTGGATATGGAAGACCATACCGAAGGCGATGTGGATGGACGAATGTTATTTGTGAACGCCGATTTTGCAACCGGTGAATTCTATAGAAGAACTATCACCCTTAGTGAAAATATTGATTATACTTTTAGAGCGTGGATTACTACCGTTTATGATACCGACACAGGAATTTGTGGTGGAGCCAGTATTCCTTCCAATGTAATTTTCAGAATTGAAGATCCTGTTGGTAATCTAATCGACGAAACTAACACAGGAGATATTCCTAATGGGCCAGACCCTAATTGGCAAGAATTCTTTATCAATTTTAATACTGGTGCCAATACAGATATTCAG
The DNA here is from genome assembly GCA_013002065.1 of Flavobacteriaceae bacterium. GTDB lineage: Bacteria > Bacteroidota > Bacteroidia > Flavobacteriales > Flavobacteriaceae > Aureisphaera. The sequence goes on along the minus strand of JABDKT010000050.1, from coordinate 32,668 downwards.
TTAGTTCTTATCAATAACTCTATTGGTGGCTGCGGAAACGATCTCGCCATCGATGATATTACCTTGGCTTTAGAGAATAGTCAGCCGGTGATTGTCACTCCACCAGACCTTACCCTTTGTGAGGATACGATTGGCAGTGGCACTGCTACATTTAACTTGAGTAGCCAAACCGACATCGTTTTAGACGGTCAGGAGCCCTCTCAATTTAATGTAAGTTATCACGAAACGATGTTTGATTCTGAAACGGGTCAGAATCCAATCGCTTCTCCGGATGCCTACGTAAATCTTAGCAATCCTCAAACCATATGGGTAAGAGTAGAGCGCACGGATGAACCGGCCTGTTTCAGTACAGTAGAATTCGATCTTATCGTCAATGAAATTGTTGATTTGACCACCAATCTACCCGAAACTGTCGATCTTTGTAGTACCGATGCCTTCCCGGTATTGGATGCCACTCCCACCAATTCAGGTATTGATTTAACTCAGGTTACCTATTCATGGGAAGATGGTGGAGGAACAGAAGTATCTACCGATGCAGCCTATACGCCCTCTTCAGCAGGGGTTTATACGGTAACCATTACCTATCCGCCTTGTAGTGAAAATTCTGAAACGGTTACTGTTATGGTTACAGAATTGCCTACCTTAGACCTAGGAGAAGACCAAGTATTATGTGACGGCGGAATTTTTGAGATAATTCCCAATATTACGGGTCCAACCGATGGCATAACTTATACGTGGAGCACAGGAGCTACCACCGAAACTATTATAGTGGACGAATCCGGAACCTACGACCTTTCAATCATGGTAGGTCCTTGTACGGTGAGCGATTCCATTGAAATTTTCATCTCAGATCCTATTACTGTAGATGTAGGTGCCGATTTCAAAACCTGTCCAAACGAACCTCAAACTATTACAGCGACGGCAAGCGATCCGGATGTCACCTATCAATGGTATTTGAATGGTGAAATTCTAACCGGAGAAACAAATAGCACTCTGGAATTTATGTTATCTGCCGAAACTTTCGGAACACAAACTTATGGTGTGATTGCCAGTAAGGGTGATTGCACCGGAGAAGATGAAATCGATGTTACGAAATACGACGTTGGTAATTGTGTGATTTCGCAAGGGATCTCTCCCAATGGAGATGGTTTTAACGACAATTTGGACTTGGAATTCTTATCGGATAGAACCGGAGGAATTACGAAGTTGCAAATTTTTAACAGGCTGGGTGTACTGGTCTTTGAACAAGGTAATTATGTAAATGAATGGGGCGGACAAGACATGGACGGAAACGAGCTTCCTACCGGAACTTATTTCTACGTCATCAACTTCTTAAATGAAGATCCTGTTTATGGACCACAATCTACCGGATGGATTTACATTAACAAAGACGCCAACTAATGCTAGCTAACCAAAAATTAATTATCAAAATGTTTAAAATGAAACATATCTATATAATTCCTCTTGCATTTTTAATGCTGCTGTTTCAAGACAGTCATGCACAGCAAGATCCACAGTACACTCAATATATGTATAATATGAACGTGGTGAATCCTGCTTACGCGGGATCTAAGGAAAGCCTTTCTCTAACCGCTCTTTACCGGAAGCAGTGGTCGGGCTTAGATGGTGCTCCCGAAACCATAACGTTCTCCGGGCATAGTCCTGTTACCGATAAAGTAGGACTAGGTCTCTCCGCGATCAAAGATGAGTTAGGGCCGGTTAAGGAAACCAATGTTTATGTTGATTTCTCATATACTTTACAGGTTTCAGATAATTTAAATCTGGCATTAGGTCTAAAAGCCGGAGCAAGTTTTCATGATGTGGGCCTTTCCGATATCGAATTACAGGATCCTAATGACCCCTTCTTCTCGCAAGACATTAACAACACTTATCCCAATATTGGAGCCGGAGCATTTTTCTACGGCGATAACTTTTATATTGGACTTTCGGTTCCCAATTTCCTGACTTCAGTTCATTTGGACGAAAATGGTTTGAAAATAGGTTCTGAAACGAATCATTACTTCGGAACAGCTGGTTATGTATTTCAAGTTTCAGAAAACGTAAAACTGAAACCGTCCGTAATGGTTAAATCGGCTTTCGATGCTCCCGTTTCTTACGACGGAAATTTAAACGCTCTATTTTATGAGAAATTTGAGATTGGTGCCTCTTACCGCTTAGATGATTCCTTTAGCGGTTTGGTAGGTTTTCAAGCCACGCCAAATATCCGAATAGGATATGCCTACGACCACGTAGTGAGTGATCTCGATGCAGTTGCAAATGCATCTCACGAAGTGATTATCACGTTCGATGTATTCTTTAAGAAAAAATCTTTACGTTCACCTCGATACTTCTAATAGACAAATTTAAGCTCATTCCAATGAAAAAAATATATACCATCTTATTCATATTAGTAGTAACCTTGACTACTGCCCAAAATAAAGATACCAAGAAGGCCGATCAACTATACGACAGATTAGCCTATACCGATGCAGCAGAAGCTTATCAGAAGTTACTGAAAAAAGGAAAAGGCAGTCGCTATGTGTTCGAACGACTTGCGAATAGTTATTTCTTTATTAACGATACCAAAAAAGCCGAAACCTATTACAAAAGAGTGGTGAAAGGTCGAAAAGTGAAGCCAGAAGCCGTTTACAACTATGCTCAATCACTCAAGGCAAATGGGAAATTCAGCTTGTACAATACATTCATGAAAAGGTTCGCTGAAATGAGCCCGAACGATTCAAGAGCTATTGATTTCATGAAAGACCCGAATTACGTTCCACAAATTATGGAAGATTACCCCCGATTTGAAGCCAAAAATCTGGAATACATCAATACCGAATATTCAGAATTTGGAGGAATTGTACGAGATAAAGACTTCTACTTTTCTTCGGCTAGAAATACAGCGCGTAAAAAATACCATTGGGACGAACAGCCTTTTCTAGATGTTTATAAGGCTCAATTGGTAGGTGATGCGATAAAGAACGCTAAACTGCTGGAAGGAGATGTAAACACTAAATACCACGAAGGTAATGTCGCTATTTCTCCAGACGGTAGGAGAATGTATTTCGATCGTAACGACTATTTGGACGGTAAATTCGACAAGAGCGAAGAAGGAATCAATCAAATCAACTTGTATTATACCGAATGGGTTGACGGCGGTTGGAAAGGTGTATTTTCTGTTCCCTTCAACAGCAGTGAGTTCTCTACCGGTCATCCAGCACTAAGCGCTAATGGAAATATGCTCTATTACGTAAGTGACAAACCCGGTGGAAAGGGTATGTCTGACATATACCGAGTGTCAATCGACGCCAGTGGAAATTTCGGTACGCCCGAAAGATTGAGTGATAATATAAATACAGAAGGAAAAGAAGTATTCCCCTATATCGATTCCAACGGTGCCCTGTATTTTTCAAGTGATGGTCATCAAGGATTAGGTGGGCTCGATGGTTTTTATGCTGAAGCCAATGGAAATGGCTTTAAAGACCCGGTCAATCTCGGAAAAGGAGCCAATAGTGAAGACGATGATTTCGCCTTTATCTATGATCCAAACACACAAACGGGCTTTATGTCCTCGAATCGTTCCGGAGGAAAAGGAGCGGACGATATTTATCAAATCAAAGCGATTGAACCTCCTTGCGACGTTACCATGGATATCAACGTTGTGAACGAATATACTCAGGAACCAATTTTTGGAGCGAGAATCGATCTATACGACACTCTTGAAAATAAACTAAGCACCAAGTCCACTGCCGAAAATGGTAAAGGTACTGTGGTTGCTGAATGTGAAAAACCCCACGTGGTTCAGGCCTTTATGCGCGGATTCGAGAGCAATGCCATTACTGTTGATGCGAGCCCTGATGGTAAGATTACCCGAACCATCGAATTGCGTCCTATAGAAGCGATTATAGTGGATGATAAGATCGAACTCAACCCTATTTTATTTGATTACAACAAGCACAACATCAAACCTCAGGCTGCCTTTGAGCTGGATAAATTGGTGGGTATAATGAAGAAATATCCCAATATGAAAGTGAAGGTTGAATCTCATACCGATACAAGAGGTCGCGCCGAATACAACAGAGAGTTATCCGAGAGAAGAGCGCAATCTACCGTTCAATATGTAATCTCTCAAGGAATTGATGCTTCTCGTATTAGTGGAAAAGGAATGGGCTTAGATAAACCGGCCGTTCCTTGTGGAAGTAATTGTACGGAAGCTGATCATCAAAAGAACAGACGTTCCGAATTTATAATCGTGGAGCGCTAAGATAACATCCCCATAACTAATCAAATTTACCTTAGAACCCTTTCATAGTTGGAAGGGTTCTTTTTTTACTGAAATAGAACTACTCCATAAAAAAAGGGCACTCGATGAGCGCCCTTTTCATTATCTTCTAAACAAGGATTAGTTCCCGGTTACTTCGATATTATCAATGTGATAACGAGTCGTTGCATTGGGGTCACTTCCTTCATAAACAAATGCGAAGTTCACCGTTCCATCTATACAGGCAACATTGATTGGGTCAACCTCTTCGAAATCTCCAAAACCACCTTCAGGTCCAACGGGAATACTAGCATCTAATAATTGCCAGTCGGCGGTGGTGACATCTCCTGTAAAGTTATTTGAAAATACAACCGAAAGTATAGTTCCATTATCGAAGTTCGATTGGATATCCATTAATAGTTCTTCACCGGTGGTGTTATCCATATCGATAGTTGGAGTTACCAACCAAGTCTCGATTGTGCTTTCACCAGAATTGAATCCGGAAATTTGTGCGTAGTTATTGTTGTCAAAGTTTCCAATCACCCAAAGTGTGCTTCCACCACTCACGTTTACATTGGTCCAACCAGCATTCACGTAATCTTCGATGGCATTGAATCCTTCAAAATTCTCAGAAAAGAAAGCAGATCCACCACCACTTGGCTCGTTACAAACATAAGTATCGGGATCGCAACGGTTCTCGTTGTCGAAGTTGATTGAGGTTGGATCGTTTACTACCACGTTAAACGTTTCCCCAAAGAAATCTAAAGTCAAAATTCCATCCAAAGTTCCTCGCCCTTGTGGCAAAAGAACTGCTTTGAAATCGGCGAAAGTACTCGTACTGAAAATGGTTGCAGCCGCTTCGGCGCAACTTTCTAGAAAACGCTCGCCATCAAACTCATCGCTTGGTTCTGCGGCAAAGGTTTTACGACCTTCTCCTAATACTTCATTTCTATTGAACTGTACATCGTTCAAGCGAATGTAAAGATTCGTCATCGTTAGGTCGAAATCGGAGATATTCATTGGAAGTGGCACAATTTCGGCAACTTCTGTATCTCTGGTGATATAGTTAGTTAATTGAGATTCTGCAATCTTTTCAACCGAGCCTGCACTTCCAACTCCTAAAGTAAGTACTCCACTATCAAGACCTACAGTTAGACCATCAAGCTTCACATAAACTTTTCTACCAAATTCGTAGGCAGTAAACAATGGATTCACATCGACCAATACTTTTACACCACGCGTAGGACTTGAAGCTGTGTTTTGAAGGATTAATTCTTCAAAGAAGTTTCCACCTTCATCACTTGAAATCACATATCCGGAGATATATTGATCTGTAGCATCTTCAAAAGTTAGTGTTTGGTTTCCATTAGTTGTTAATTCTTGCAACCAAAGGTCGTATAGGGCAGTTATATCGATTACTGTTCCATTTATTTCAACTTCGGTTACAGTTGTGTCCGGAGTATCGAAATCGTCGTCCTTAACACAGGATACAGCCACGCCAATTGTAAGGAACAAAAGGATTAGTTTATAAATGATTGAATTTTTCATGATATATATTTTATTTTTTCTTTCTGAATATTAATTAAAATCTTACGTAAACATTGAGGTAATATGTGGTTCCATTTCCGAAGAAATATCTGGGACCGAAAACTTGTCCATTCTCACGGGATTTGTCTGTACGAATATCTCTAAAGTTGGTATTTCTACCTTGTTCAAATCCGCCGGTGATGTAATCCTGGTCAAGGACATTATTAATCGTAGCAAAGAATCCTACGAAATAATCTTTTATTTTCCATGATTTACCCCCTACGATATTTACTAAGGAATAATCATCAAATTCTTCTTGTCTCAACAATTCACGAGCAACTTCCTCATCGTAGTCGTTAAATGTTTGTCCGTCAAAATCACTACTGAAATTTGCAGTTCTTGCCAAATTGTTTACGTCGATATACGCATTGGAAAAATAATTCCCGGTAACACCTACCCACCAGAAGTTAGGATCTCTATACTCGAATCCAACTTGATACGCTCTTTCGGGTCCACCTGCAACATGATAGTTTTCCAACTTAGCTGTTCCGTCTCCGAAGGTAAGTACTCCGTCAAAATCGTCACTGGCCAAATATAAATTCGGGTTGTTGGTAAAGGTATATTGTCCTACCGAAGCAGCACCTTTTAACTTCACAGTAGGAGTAACTTGAGCTTCAATACCCAATTCGACACCCATTCTTCGAGTATCGATTCCGGTCATTACTTCTTGTACAAAAGCATCTTCTTCCAACCCAAGTCCCGAAATGTTTTCAGTAAAATAAAAACCTATATCCGATTGGTCTTGAATAGTATTATAAAACCCCGTTAATCTCGCCTTCACTATGGGTGAACGATAGATATAACTTAGGTCAACGTTTTGAATTTTCTCTTCTTCCAATCCAATCACCACATCGTTATTTTGCCGTGCATTGGTAAAGGAATTTCTCAAATTAGGTGCCTTGGTGAAGTATCCAGCATTGATGTCTATTAAGTGACGTCCTGTCACTTTATATACAGCTCCCGCTTTACCACCGTAGGTTGTGAAACTAAGTTCTTCACTATCTCCTAAAGATCGAGATCCCGGAAAGTTTCCGTTCTCATAAAGTCCGGTTCTAAGATAGTTTGTTTGACCTGCCTGTGCTGCCAAATAAAAATCAACCGTGTTATACTTGAATTGTGCTTGTGCAAATCCGGAGATCACATCGGCGTTCAATTCGTAATTGTATTTGTATTGATCTCCTTCGCCGGCAATTCGATTAGGATTCTGTAAATCACTTTGAGCTAACTGACCCACTATGGTGTTTACGTCATCTTCAGCAAAGAAATCTACATCCAGATAACCTGTACCACCTAACAAATCTTTTATCGATGCGAAATTTTCGCTTTTCAAAGTTCTGTAGTTCACATTTGCATTAAAAGTGATGTTTTCGGTTAAGGCGGTATTTAAGATAGAGTTAATAGTAATTTGAGTATCGTCGTTTCGATCCTCCTGAATTACATAAATCGAATTACCTCCGTTTGCAGATGAAATTGCATTGGCTCTGTAAATTCCTTCCCAGTCCACCTGACCATCATTAATGAATTCCTGTTCTGCCTGGTAAGCCAACTGATAATCGTAAGGTGTAGGATTGTCGAATCGCAAGAAATAACTAGGTAATCTTTGATAGTAATTGCCTAAAGGGTTACGTGCACCACCTATATAACTGTCTTGTCCGTCAACATTGATCAAGCGAGTTCCACCATTGTCGATTCGAGTGTTTCCAATCTTTCCAAACTGATATCCAACGTTGGTGTTCAGACTTGTTTTTTCTGAAATATCCCAGTAGTGATTCAACATGATTACCGGTTCTTCGATCTCTCTTAATCTACTATTTCGCTTGTCCTCTCCTTGATATCCCCAGTTAGGATTATAGCGAATCCCTTTGAGGTCTCTCGCCTCTTGAGTAATTGCTGTAGAACGTCCTCTTCGATTTGGAGTATAAAAGGCAGTAAAGTTTAAACTATGGCTGTCGTTTAATTTTTTCTCTACGGAAGCAAAAAATGAATTAGCATTATACGAAGTGCCATCTATATAACCTTCATCACCAAATCTTCTGGCCAAAGAAACCGAATAAGCCCAACCGTCGGCAGTAAGACCACTATTGTAGGTGCCCATAACTCTTCCGGTATAACTACGATTGGCAACGGCATAAGAAATTCTCCCCCCTTGACGGTATTTAGAAGCTCTCATGTTAATGTTTGTTGTTCCGGCTAAGTCTCCGAAGGTATATTCGTTGGCTTTGATTCCCATCGAAAATTCTCGGTTTCTCTGAACATCGTTAAGACCACCCCAATTTCCCCATTGCGGACGTCCTGTAAACTGTTTGTTCATTTCAATTCCGTTGATTAGAACTTTTCCATTGGCATTATCGAGTCCTCGTGGGCGGAAAAAGGTAGCACTAAAATCGAAAGCGGCCGCGCTTAGAAATACATCTCGGGATGCTTGCAACAATCCTGATATATTAAAGGATGTTCCTTCGTCCTGGTTTAGTTCATTATCGGATAAACTAATAATACCAATTTGTGCTTCCACCTCGGTAAGGTCCAATTGTAGTAAAATTGGATCGATATTTACCGTTTCACCACTTTGAATGGTAATAGGAATTCTTTGAACGACGTAGTCTTCCTTATCCACGATTAAAACCTGCTCTCCTTGAGGGAGGTTAGCTCCGGTAATAGAAAACAATCCATCGGCTGTCGTGAAGGTGCTGGAGTTTGTATTTTGAATACGTATTTCCACATTTTCTACAGCATCATTAGAATTGGCATCTAGTACCCTACCCTTAACTATGGCATCCTGAGCATTCATCGATAAAATGCATATGGTTGCCAAGCAAAAGGTTAGTAGTAATTGTTTCATTCTTTTTGTTGTTTGTTTAGATTAAAAAATCGTTATAAATGGGCAGCAAAGCTACATATTTTAAACCAATTAACTACTTTTGGCCCATCCTTTGTATAGGAATTTACGCAAACTTAATATTGACTATTCATGAATTTACAGAACAAGTTTTTGGTCCTCTTTTTATTGATGATATGGGGACTTTCGGCACAAGAAGATAAGACGTACAAAGTAAACACTATTGCCTTCTATAATCTGGAAAACTTATTCGATTACGAAGATGATCCTATCACTTTCGACGACGATAGAACTCCCGATGGAAAAGATCATTGGACTCCGGAAATTTATGAGGCGAAATTAAAGAATATGGCTAAGGTTATTTCTGAAATTGGCCAAGACGTAACCGGTACGGCACCTGCAATAATAGGTGTTTGCGAAATCGAAAATAGAAGAGTGCTTGAAGACCTTGTAAATCAAGATCCGTTGGTGGGAAAGGACTACGGAATTGTTCATTTCGATTCTCCCGATAGAAGAGGAATCGATGTGGCATTGTTGTATCAGAAAAAAGTTTTTACGCCTACAGATTATAAAAATCACGAACTGAAAATTTATGACAATAACGACGTTACCAAACGAATTTTTACTCGTGACCAGTTATTGGTTAGTGGTGTGTTGGATGGTGAAAAGATTCACTTTATAATTAATCACTGGCCATCACGAAGCGGCGGAGAAGCGCGAAGTCGTCCAAAAAGGATTAAGGCAGCCAAACTTAACATGAAGATTATTGATTCACTAATGAGTGACGATCCCTATGCTAAAATTATAACCATGGGCGATCTAAATGACGATCCAACGAGCCCAAGTGTAAAAGATATTTTAAAAGCAAAAAAGAAACGAGAGAAAGTAGGGCTTAGAGAACTGTACAATCCTATGGAAGAAATGTACAAGAAGGGTTTAGGAACCTTGGCGTGGAGAGATGGTTGGAATCTATTTGACCAAATAATCATTTCCAGTGAATTATTAAAGAAAGATTACTCCACATACAGATTTTACAAAGCAGGGATTTTTAATAAAACTTATTTGGCAAACCCTCGTGGGCGATATAAGGGGTATCCTTATCGTAGTTTTGCCGACGGTGGTTATACAGGAGGGTATAGCGACCACTTCCCGGTTTACATATATCTCATAAAAGAAACCACGAAAAAGAGTTAAAAAAAGATCCGCTTCTCAGCGGATCTTTTAATTTAATCAAACCACTGTTGCCAGGGGATTCTGCTTAACATTAGTATTAATGCTAGCGTGTAAAAAATAGCCAGGGATTTAAATTTCGGCTTAGACACCAATTTCTTCTTGTGCTTAGAATATCCAATGGTTATCAAGATTACTGCAAGAATCATAATAGTGATATGTTCAACAGCATATAACCTAAGTACCGAATCTTTCATCACTGTTCCCATTCCATTACTAGAAATAGATTTAAACCCGAGAGGGGAAACAAAGTAAAGTATCAACCCTATCAGCAATTGTATGTGTGTGACTATTAATGCAAATAGTGAAATTCTAAAATCTTTAGGTTGGTATTCCTTATTTCTAAAGAGACCACTCAAAGCGTTGATTGAAGCAATCAAGACCATAAATAGTACCAAATAAGCCCACCATGAATGAATAAATTGAAGGGTAGTGTACATAGTTGTGAAAATTAGTTTGAATATTTAAAGGTAGGTATAATTGAACAAAAAAACCGCCCTCTTACGAAGGCGGTTTTTAACAATTCAATTTTCAGAATTAGAAGTTTAAACGCAAGCTTGCATTATAAGTTCTTCCAATTCCTAAGTAATATCCAAATGCATTTCTCTGATTGATATATGCATTATTGAATAAGTTATAAACGTTACCTCTGAAAGTAAGTTTCTGACTTCCTACTTGAAATCTCCAGGTAAATCCTGCATCTACCAAACTATATGAAGGAAGTTCAATAGATTCGTACTTACCTTCGTTTAAGGCTGCTTCAGCAACATCGGCCGGATCAACAAATTCGTAAAGGTCTTTGTTGAAAGTATAGTCGGCGTCGGCACTAAGTCCGTCACAGATTCTAATAGAGATACCAGAACCAAACTGAGTTTGAGGTGCGTTACCTACTTTTACATTTGTAAGATTTACATCGCCCATGTCTACAATTGTAGCAGTTTCGTTATTCGTCAAAGTATAAGGCGTAGTTCCATCGTATTCCCACTCACCTACTTGACCAAAGGCACGGAATGTAAAGTTTCCACCGGAAGGTCTCCACTGGAAGTCCATTTCAATTCCTTTGTGAATTTGAGTAACATCTGTCAATCTGTAAGTAGAATTTGCTTCATTTTCCAATTCTGGTCCGTTCACAGATAAGAATCTGTTACCCCATTCGGTGAAATACAAGTCAAAGTTCAATTTAACTTCGTCGGTTTGGAATCTCCAACCCCCTTCAATACTGCGAATTTCTTCGTTTTCTACTTCAGGTTCTACTAATGCATTCGAATTACGAATATCGGCAAAGATATTATCGAGATACGGTTGTCTTGAATATTGACCTGCATTTACAAAAAGTGCATTTTCGAAGTCGACATTTACAGAAACCCCTCCTTTTACGTTGTAACCTGTTTTACTTAGTTTTTCAGATTTACCTAAACCATCACCATTTCCAACAAATCTACCTTCTCTTTGGAAAGATTGAGTTGACAATGCTGCCTGAACGAAAGCAGAGAAAGCATCGGTTGCATATTCAGCCTGACCAAATCCACCCAAATAGTTGATGTCTTCAGAGTAGTCATACTGAGTTCTCTGAGCCTCATCGGCAAAATTGAAAAGAGATGCCCATGGATTGGCTTCGAATTCTTCGGTAAATTGATATGTGTCAGGACGGTCGGTTCTGAAATTATCTTGGAACGCATTCAATCCTAAAAGATTGTTTACTTGTCTAAAGTGATCTCCGTGATATAATCTTCCGTCGAAACCAACATTAAAATTCCAGTTTTCGTTGGCTTCAATGTTTAAACTAGAAAGTAATCCGTACCAGTTGTGGTTGTTTACGGAAGAACGACGGATGTATGAATCGCTAAACCCACCTATCGCACCATCTAAAGCCATGTTGTTATCACGAATCTGCTCGAAATCGATCTCATCCTGATCCAAGCCGTTTCCTCCGTTTCTCACTCTACCACGACCTAATCCACCAGTTCCACCTCCACGACCCCATGAGGCGTAAAGAACAGAAGATAAATCCAATTTATCGCTAATATCAAAATCCCAGTTTAAGTTTGCAACTGGTTTGTGATAGTAATTTCTTCTTTCAGTAAAACGTTCTCCATCAAGAAACCCAGTGTTTGAGTTTTGCTTTTCACCCAATTTCTCATAATCCTCTAATGAATCCGAGAAATTTTGATCGTGCCATTGTGGAGCACCTGTGATTAAGAAGTTAAAGGCATGTTTATCGTTCGGCTTATAACCAACAGACACCAAATAGTTCTGTCCTTGTCCGGCAGTACCAATTGAGTATTTACGATGTGCTTGCCAGTGATCTGCTAAAACAGAAAATGCCCAACCACCATCGCTAAGTCCGGTGTTGTAACTTACAGTTCCTTTGAAGTAACTATCGTTACCGGCAAGGAATCTCACGAATCCACCTTGTTTTGCATCGGTAGTTTTAGAAATGATGTTTACAGTACCTCCAACCGACGAAATCGCCAATTTTGAAGAACCTAAACCTCTTTGTACCTGCACAGCGTTGGCAACATCTGCCATCCCTGCCCAGTTGGACCAGAACATTCTTCCGTCTTCCACACTGTTAATTGGCTGACCGTTTAATAAGAAAGCCGTGTTAGAATCGTCGAAACCACGTAAGAAAATCTGGCTATCACCAAATCCTCCAGCCTGGTTAGCAACGTACACAGAAGGAGTGTTTTTTAATACTTCAGTAAATTCACGGTTACCCGCAGATTTAGCCTGAATTTCCTGTGCGGTCACGGTGGACACTGCCACAGGTGTTCTACGATCTTCCGCTAAGTCAATAACTCCTGTTCCCACTACGACAACTTCTGCCAATGTATTGGCGTCGCCAGTAAGAGGAATTGAACCTAGGTTAGCTGTTCCTCCAGTTAATGTGAAGGGAACGGTTTTCGTTACGAATCCAAGATAAGAGATTTCAATACTTCCGGAATTTGAACTCACCGAGAGGGTGAAATTTCCGTCGAAATCTGCCACTGCACCATTTGTGGTGCCGGATTCAACAACGTTCGCATTTGATAATCCACCACCCAATTCAGAGTCGGTAATAGTACCAGTTACGGTTCCTTGAGCAAAGACAGACATGCTGCCAATAAACAAGGCAAATAGTAAAAGTTGTTTCATAAGTAATTGTTTAATTAGAATTTGTTTGCAAAATTAAGCCATGTATTGCGTTTTATTAGCATTTTAGGTTAAGAAAATGCTAACAAATCTTAGCTTAAATGTAATAGAAATTGTGTAATTAATTGAACTCCCGCGCTTTAGATAAGAACAACTTTATTAACAATTTTTAGTCAGAAAACTGCTACAAAATACAGTCCAGTTGTTCCTTCAAAGGACTAATGAAGTTGTGATATTCATCGAGATACTCCGCAGGTAAAGGCTTAGAAGCCGGTAAATCTTCTTTGAAAGGATCCACCTGTTTCCCATTTTTCCAAAAACGATAGCACACATGAGGCCCGCCGGTATTTCCTGTCATACCTACCCAACCAATGACTTCTCCTTGCTTTACATAATCCCCAACTTTTACATTGCGTTTGCGCATATGTAGGTATTGAGTATCGTAAGTGCCATTATGCTTTATTTTCACATAATTTCCGTTTCCACCACGTCTTTCCGACTTAGTGACGGTTCCATCTGCAGTGGCCAGAATCGGGGTTCCGACCGGGGCAGCAAAATCGGTGCCCTTATGAGGTCTTAACTTATAACCGTAATATTTTATCCTGCGTTTTAGGTTATATCTGGAAGAAATTCTACTGAACTTAACCGGTGCTTTTAGAAAGGCTCTTCTCAAATTATTTGCTTCCTCATCGTAGAAATCGGCGACGATATTGGTCGTATCTGTTTCCGGTTCAAAATTGAAAGCGTAAAGTGAACGACCTCTATGTTCAAAATAAGCAGCTTTAATTTCATGCAATCCTGCCGAAATAGTATCATTAATAAACTTTTCAGTATAAACCACCTTAAAATTATCGCCGGCTTGCAAATGAAAGAAGTTAACAGTCCAGGCATAGATATTTGCCAAGCGATCGGTCATATACGGACTAAGATTGTTGTCGGCCATAGTTTCTGAAAGAGAACTTGTAATCACGCCGGAAGCTTTCTTTTCCACATAACTCACCGGCTTCTTTTCGTTATAAACCATCAAACTATCGCGAAGATCCACTATGGCATAATCCACTCTATTCTTTTCATATATAAAGACTTGAGCATTATTTAGAGAATCTTTAGACTTTAGAATAACATAAGGCTTTCCCACCACAATTCTCCTAACATCGAAACTGTCTTTAAAAGTGGTTGCCACTTCAAATATCTTATTTTGAGAAACGCCGTGAGCATCTAGGATCGCTCCAAAAGTGTCACCATTTTGAATCGTATCTCTAACTACATCAAAATTATTTAAGACATAGCCATACTCCTCAATAAGTTTAGGTGTGGGGTCCTCAACAATGGGGTTTTCTACTTTGATATCTTCCGAACAAGAAAATAGAAACAACGAAAAGATTAGTAAGCAAAAAGCAGGTTTCTTCAAGGGTCGCATTCGTAATTCATTAAACATCTTTCCCCCAGTCTTCTAGTTCTTTCTCGGTCCATACCTCGGGGAAAAAGATACGTCGCTGATATTTCGGGTGCATGTATTTAGCCCAATCGCTTCCTCCGGTAGCTTCTTCGGGCTCTTTGCCGTGGTTTAAATACTTTCGTGCCGTGTTATAATGTGACATAACCCAGGTAACATTAACCGTATAATCGTAATGACGCATGGCGTCTCTTAACATAGGGTCGTCTTTAACTTCAGCCGGCAGGCCTTTGAACTTGGCGTACAAATTTATAGTATTATATTCTTTTGTAAAGGCAATGAACTCATTTTTATACTTTTCTTCAAAGGCTTTTAACAAATAGCTTTTTTTGCCTGATTTGAAATTTTTACCCGCTGCTTGCCAATAAAGGTGCTCCAAGGCATGCTCGTAAGTAGTATTTCGATCGATGGTATCTCTAAAACGAGCGTCGATTAAATTGATTAAATCGGTAGAGGCAAATTCAATTTTCCGGTACTGGGCACTTTGGAAACCGCTGGCCGGAGTTAAGGTATTTCGGAATTGCAAGTATTGCTCCACTTCCATTCCTTCGGCCATGATGGTGAAGGAAGAGGTTAGCATATCGAAGTACCTACTTATCCGCATTAATCTTTCAGAAAAAAACTGAGCCGTTAATTTTTCATGATGTGCAACTTGCTGAATTTCCCACAGGATCATCTTAAAGAGTAATTCGTTGATTTGATGGTACATAATAAATACCATTTCATCGGGCAATGTAGTTCGCTGAACCTGAAGGTTTAAAAGAGCGTCCGTTTGAATATAGTCCCAATAAGTGATAGGCTCGCCATATAGTAATCCTTCCAAATGAGTGTCTAGATCCTGATCGATCGCGTCGTATTTTGCTTTGAGTTGTTCGAGGAGTTTTTTGGTTTCAGGTTGTATTTCCATGTATTTAATCTACTATCACATTAAACGGGTTGGTCAATCCCTTGAATTCCGAAAGTGAAGCTTTTAATGAGCCCACGGCCAAATCTGCTTTAATAAGTAAAGGCATTTTATTATCGTCATCGCTTACCCAAACGGTTAGACTTTCCTTTTCTTTAAAAACTCTTCCCGCTTGTACATAGGGTCTAAATTTGAGAGTAGCCATTTTTCCGAATTTAGTTCGAATGATTTCCCTTCCTAAAAATTTTAGCCTGAATACGTAATTCTCCTTGTCGAAGAACATATTCAGATCCATTGTTTCACCTTCCTTTATGGTTGTGACGTCCACATGGTTGCGAAGATAATAAAACGCCGAGACCATATCCTGCGCTTCTTGCGGAAAATCTACCCAATCCTTGGTTTTGTGTTTCTTATTGTTAACAAGTGCCTTTCCAATATTATGATAAAAATCTATCTGAATGTCTTTGGTATGGCCGCCTTCGTCAATTTTACGAATAAAACGGTAAGGAATGTCTTTGTCTTTGTCCACGTAAGACTGATAATTATCCTCTACCTTAAAAAACGCTCTGGAGAGTCCGGTAGTACGACCGTTTCCATTAATATGGTAAACCTTTTTACCATCCAGCACTTTTTCATTTACTTCCAAAGTAGCGTAGCCCGCCGTGACAAAGCCGTAATGCACTCTAAACTTAAACCATTCACCATCGCCATAGGCTCGATTTTGAGCAAACGAGAACAGACTGCTGCAGATAAATACTAAAGTAAATAGTCGTTTCATATCCTAAGTTTTGGGGTCTTTACGATACGTTTGCAACTTCTGTTCCAAAAATTAAAAAACTCCACCATTTTAGACGATGGAGTTTTACTTGTGTTACATTTATAGTGTGCCTCTTCTAGCTTGCTGTCTTTCGATGGCTTCAAATAGCGCTTTAAAATTTCCAACGCCAAAAGATTGTGCTCCTTTACGCTGAATGATCTCAATAAACATCGTAGGACGATCTAATACGTTGTGAGTGAAAAGTTGTAACAGATATCCTTCTTCATCTCGATCTATTAAAATACCGTGTTTTTTAAGTACTTCAACATCTTCATCAATCTCTCCTACCCGCTCTAAAATATCATCATAATAAGTTTCTGGGACGTATAAAAATTCTACTCCTCTTTCTCTCATTGCTGAAACGGTCGCTACAATATCATCTGTCGCCAAGGCGAGATGTTGCACTCCAGCGCCATTATAAAAATCGAGGTATTCTTCAATCTGTGATTTCTTTTCAGCTTCGGCCGGCTCATTTATCGGAAATTTGATTCGACCATTCCCGTTGCTCATTACCTTACTCATAAGGGCAGTATACTCTGTAGAAATATCATCATCTGCAAAGGAAATAATCTGAGCAAAGCCCATAACCTCCGCATAAAACTTACACCAGGTATTCATTTCGTTCCAGCCAACATTTCCAACAATATGATCGATAAATTTTAAACCTACCGCCGGAGGGTTATAATGAGACTCCCATCTCTCGAATCCGGGTAGAAAAATCCCGTTATAATTTTTGCGTTCCACAAAAATATGCACTGTTTCTCCGTAGGTATAAATTCCCGATTTTATTACATGACCATGTTCATCTTCTTCGCGAGTAGGCTCCATAAATGGTTTGGCTCCTCGCTTTGTGGTTTCTTCAAAAGCAGAAGTTGCGTCATCTACCCATAATGCGATAACTTTTGCGGCATCTCCATGTTCTTCAATATGCTTGTTAATCTCACCTCCTTTGTTTAAGGGTGATGTTAGAACCAATCGGATTTTGTCCTGTTTGAGGACATAGGATACACGATCTTTTATTCCTGTTTCGAGGCCGGCGTAAGCTTCAGATTGAAATCCGAAGGCAGATTTGTAATAATAAGCTGCCTGTTTCGCATTTCCAACGTATAATTCTACATAGTCTGTTCCAAGTAGTGGAAGGAAGTCTTCTGCTTCATCGAATAACTTCTTCAGTCCGTATTCCGTATTTTGAAGGTCTTTTAAATTTTTTATTTCTCGTGACATTGTATTGCATTTTAGGATTATTAATTTCTACTGAAAATTAATGTATCCATTACCACATGGCTCTCAAATGAGGCGTTATGTCTATTCTTTTTTTCATTCTTCTAACCAAGATTGAAAATAACTATCATCTGCTATTTTTAAGGCTTCTTCGGTTACCATTAATGGTTTAAAGGTGTCCACCATCACGGCTAGCTCGTCTGTTTTGGTCTGACCAATACTCCTTTCGGTGGCTCCCGGATGTGGTCCATGAGGGATCCCTGCAGGATGCAAGGAAATATGTCCTGCATCGATGTCGTTTCGGCTCATGAAGTCCCCGTCTACATAATACAACACCTCATCGCTGTCAATATTGCTGTGGTTATAAGGAGCCGGGATGCTGAGCGGATGATAATCGTATAGTCTTGGCACAAAACTACAAACCACAAATGCATCGGTCTCAAAGGTTTGATGTACCGGCGGCGGCTGATGAATTCGTCCAGTTATAGGTTCAAAATCATGAATCGAAAAGGCGTAAGGAAAATTGTAACCATCGTATCCAACGACGTCGAAGGGATGTGAAGCGTATACCATGTCGATGATCTCATCATTCTTCTTAATCTTCATTAGAAACTCACCACTTTCATTGTAGGTTTCAAGCTCATGAGGCTTTCTTATGTCTCTCTCACAATAGGGGGAGTGTTCTAGTAATTGTCCAAACCAATTACGGTATCGTTTTGGAGTATAAATGGGCCTTCGAGATTCAACAATGAATAATCTGTTTTCTGCATCGTCAAATTGTAATTTATAAATCATACCCCTTGGTATGAGTAGGTAGTCGCCGTATTTAAAATCAAGATTCCCCATATGGGTTCTCAATTTTCCGGTTCCTTTGTGTATGAAAATTAACTCGTCCGAGTCGGTGTTTTTATAAAAGTAGTCTTCCTGCGATTGTTTTGGAGCGGCTAGAATGATATTGCAGTCGCTATTAGTCAATATAACTTTACGGCTTTTGAGATAGTCATTTTCAGCAGGAACCTGAAAACCTCTAAAACGATAGGATTGCATATTGTTCGCCTTGGCAACTTTTGGAGCTACGCTGTACTGTCCTTTAATCTCTTTTACTTGGGTAGGTCTCTGTTCGTGGTACAAATTACTATACATACCATCGAAACCGATAGTACCAAATAATTGTTCAGAATATAAAGTTCCATCAGGTTTCCTGAATTGTGTATGTCGCTTAGGAGGAATCTTTCCTAATTTGTGATAAAATGGCATTGTAGTATTTTTTTGTTAGTACTTATTTTCAGCAAAACAGAAATGTACTATTCCGGGTTCCTTTTTACGAGAAACTTTAAATGAAGTAATAAATATTTCCACGTTTTAATTGCCATACTACAAATATCGTAAAAAAATGGTCGATTATTTTAAGAAAAGCTTAAAACCTAAAGCCAATATTCACAAACCATTCATCGGTTTTTCTTTCCGGAGAATAGGCATATTTCAGCTCCACCGGGCCAAATATGGTTTCTAATCCGTAACCCAAAGCGAATCCCGTATAGTCCACTCCGTCTATCCATTCTCCTCTTTCGAAAAGTTGATCGCCTACGTTAGCAATATTTCCTGATAAGGTAATGTGATTCTTTTTGAATATTTCATAGTCGAGCGTGAAATCCGATTTCAAATAAGTATCTCCTCTTAGGCTTAAACTTTCATATCCGAAAAAGGGCACAAGGTTATTCAAATCTCTAAAACCATAGCCTCCCAAAAAGAAATCCAATGATTTGGTTCCTCTATCTCCAATTTTAAACCCGCCTTCCGAACCAAACACTCCCGTTAAATTTGGCGCAATAGTAAAAGCAATAGCAGCTTTGGCCTTTGGTATGGCAAAAACTTTAAAATCCTCATTAAGCCCGTTCGCAAAAAGATACCAGTGAAAGTCGCCTTCAAAATACAAACCGTGCTTGGGGAAATATTTTTTATCGAATGTATCGTATTTCAGCACTCCATAAGCACTAAAATAATTAGTTCGGTCGAAAATGGTGCGCGGAAGATTGTCTTCATCCACACCTATGGTTTCTGTGAGGTATCGAAGCCATTTATGCTCAACTCCCATCCGCAACATAAAGCTTCTTCGGAAAACCGTTTGAACAAATGCGCGATTCGAAAGGTCATCGTACTTTAGGTTAATTTCATTAAGCTGAAGCATATTATTGATCGAACTTTCATTTTCGATAAAATCGGTGGAAACATCCTTGTCGAAAGAATTAAAGGCAGAATTGAATCCCACACTCCAATAAAATCCTTTGTCGATATAATAATCGAAATTGTATCTTAAATTGTCCCCTACAATTAAGTCAAGAGAACTCACATCGTTATTAGTGATAAGTCGTTTTCGGGTAATATTTACCAGCGCCGCCGAGCGATACAGGTCGTCATAGTGCACTCCCAACCTCAACAAGGTGCGATTGGAACTTTCCTGAAGTATGAATTTAATAGTAAACTCTCCTGTGTTATCGAGATCTTCGATAAAGAAATAGTCAATCTCATCGAAATTTCCCGTCGCCGATAAATTGTTGATCCCTTGATTGAAATCTTCATAACTTATTTCTGAAGGAGTACGCAACTTTAATTTTCCCAACACATAAGATCGAGTGTAGTTCTTGTTACCTTCTATTTCAACTTCTTTGATGTAAATAGAATTTGCATTATTAAATTCTACTTTCTTTTTTTCTTTTTTCTTCTGAAGTGATGCCACATTGGTCAACTTACTCTTCATTTCGGTCGCTGCGATCTCTCCCGATTTAATAATTTGGCGTCCTTCAGCAAAAGAAACCACGCTAAAATCATCGATATTCGGATTTATATAAATGTCCGTTTTCTTCCGCTTCTCCACCATTTCGTTAATAGTTCGGTAATTATTTATTTGTACCATAACGTCTATGGCCGACTTCAACTTCTCTCTAGTTCTTAGACTATCTTGAACATCGACTCCAATTATGACATCGGCACCCATCTCTTTCATCTCATCGACAGGATAATTATTCACCACGCCTCCATCTACATAGATAGTCTCACCAATCACCACCGGACTAAAAAGTGACGGCAAAGCACCGCTTGCAGTAATTGCCCTGGGTAAGTAACCCTTGTTCAGAATCACTTTTTTGCCAGTTTCGATATTGGTAGCAATACAAAAGAAAGGGATGGGTAAGTCATTAAAATCATCTACATCTTTTACATGAATTAAAAGTTTGGACAGCAGGTTATAGACATTTTGACCCTTGGAAATTCCTGAGGGAAAACCAATTTTTAGATCATCGAATGGCAGCGTAAGTGCGTACTTTTCCGCTTCGTCTTTTTCATAGAAAGTTTTTGCTCCTCTGGGAACATCGTCTCTAATTAGAGTTTCAAAATCCAGAATTTGAAAGATAGAATCCAATTGTCTCGCCGAATAACCCGAAGCATATAAGGCTCCAATAATGGCACCCATACTGGTTCCTCCTACATAATCGACTCGTACTCCCGATTCTTCGATAATCTTTAAAGCGCCAATATGTGCCAGGCCTTTTGCACCTCCTCCACTTAATACCAATCCAACTTTCACATCGTCCTTGTCGGTTTCCTGAGAAAGGACCACGCCTGTCGTGAATAGTAATAAATAGAAAATTATCTTTTTCATAGTCTTACTGAAAGTGAGCGACAAGCTTTTTTGCCCTACTTTCTCCAATTACATCTGCCAAGTCTTCAAATTTGGCTTCTTTTATTCGTTTCGTACTCTTAAAATGTTTCAAAAGTTCCACCACGGTTTTTTCACCTATCCCGGGAATACTCTCCAATTCGGTATTAAGAGCATCTTTGGACCTTTTATCCCTGTGAAAGGTAATACCAAAACGATGTGCTTCATTTCTTAATTGTTGGATGATCTTAAGCGTTTCCGACTTTTTATCCAAATACAACGGAATAGGATCATCGGGATAATAAAGTTCTTCAAGTCTTTTAGCAATCCCTACAATAGCAATTTTTCCTCTCAGGCCTAATTTTTCCAAGCTTTTTAAAGATGAAGATAATTGACCTTTCCCCCCATCTATGATGATAAGCTGTGGTAAGGGTTGCTCCTCTTCCAGCAATCTTTTATATCGGCGATACACTACTTCTTCCATGGACGCATAGTCATCGGGGCCCTCAACAGTTTTTATATTGAATTTACGATATTCTTTTTTACTCGGTTTTCCATTTTTAAAAACAACACAGGCGGCCACCGGGTGGCTTCCCTGAATATTACTATTATCAAAGCACTCAATGTGTCGTGGTTCTCCGGAAAGTCTTAAGTCTTTCTTCATTTGGGCCATAATTCGTTTCTCGTGCCTATCCGGATCCACAATTTTTGCCTGTTTGAAACGCTCCATCCGGAAATACTTCGCATTTCGCAAAGACAGGTCTAAAATTTTCTTCTTATCTCCCGCCTTTGGAATATGAACTTTTACTCCTTCTTCCGTTTTAATACTGAAAGGAACATAAACCTGTTTGGAATTAGAACTAAATCTGTTTCGCAATTCCAGCACCGCCAGTTCTAACAATTCCTCATCGGTTTCGTCCAGTTTCTTTTTAATCTCCATGGTATGAGAACGAATAATACTTCCGAAGGAAATCTGTAAATAATTCACGTAGGCATAGCCTTCATCACTCATAATAGAAAACACATCTACATTGTTAATCTTTGGGTTGACAATCGTAGATTTCGCTTGATAATTTTCCAAGATATCGATCTTCTCTTTAATCCGTTGAGCGTCTTCGAATTGCAAGTTCCCGGCATACTCCTTCATCTGGCGCTTAAATCGGTTTAAGGAGTCTTTGAAGTTTCCTTTTATGATATTTCGAATAGCTTCTATATTCTGGTTGTAGTCCTCTTCGGTTTGTTTCGCCTCACAAGGACCCAAACAATTTCCCAAATGATATTCCAGACATACCTTGTACTTGCCGGCGTTAATTTTTTCTTCGGAAAGATCATAATTACAATTACGAAGCTGATAAAGCCCCCGAATCAATTCGAGCAAGGTATGGACTGTACGCATATTGGTATAAGGGCCATAGTATTCGCTGCCATCTTTAATTAATTTCCGTGTGGTAAAAACTCTTGGAAATCGTTCATTTTTGATACAAAGCCAAGGATAAGATTTATCGTCTTTCAGCAAAACATTGTACCGAGGCTGATATTTTTTAATGAGATTATTTTCGAGGAGAAGGGCATCGGTTTCGGTGGCCACGACTATATGTTTTATGTCGCGAATCTTTTTAACCAATATGCGCGTTTTACCGCTGTCGTGTTGCTTTGTGAAATATGAACTAACCCGTTTCTTCAAATTTTTTGCCTTTCCCACATACAAAATCTTTCCATCCTTGTCGTAGTATTGGTAGACTCCGGGTGAATTGGGTAAAGTTGAAACCTGTAATTGAAGGGAAGCTTCGGCCATACATCAAATATAAAAGATGTTTCATTCATTTTAGGGTTGAAGTTTGTCAATTTTCGCCTCAATCTTTAGCCTTATCAATCATAATTATTCCAAATAACTTTTTATTAAATTGCATGAATTAAGCCAAGTGCATGAACATCGCCATTTTATCTAGAGGGGAAAATTTGTATTCCACTCAAAGTTTACTCAAAGCTGGGCTAGCCAGAAATCATAACATGGAGGTAATCGATCCCACCCAATGCACTTTGGTAATCGAAGACAACACTCCTAAGCTTTACTTTTGCGATGAAATTGTCGATGATCTTCACGCAGTAATACCAAGAATTGGAGCTTCCAATACCTATTTTGGTTCTTCATTAGTTCGACATTTTCAATCGATGGGAGTTTTTTGTGTGGTTGGTTCCGAACCTATTTTGCAATCGAGAAATAAATGGACCTGTTTTCAGATTTTGGCTAAAGCTAAGATTCCTATACCCAAAACTATCTTGGGAAATGCCTTTGATATTGGATCGGTTTTGGACATGTTTGGGGATCCACCAATTATTATAAAAATTTTGCAAGGCACTCACGGACAAGGAGTGATTTTGGCAGAGACGTATCAATCTGCACTCTCAACGTTGGAAACCTTAAAAGCTGCAAAGGTTCGATTTATAGTGCAGGAATACATCGCTGAATCCAATGGATCTGATCTGAGGGTGATTATTGTGGATGGAAAAGTTGTTGCCGCTATGAAAAGACAGAGCAAGCAAGGTGATTTTAGATCGAATTTACACAGAGGAGGTACTTCAGAAGCTATACAATTAACCTTTCAAGAAGAAAACATCGCATTAAGGGCAGCCAAAGCATTGCGTCTTGGTGTTTGCGGTGTGGATATTCTTCAGACCCATAATGGTCCGGTGGTTTTGGAGGTAAATTCTACGCCTGGATTAGAAGGGATTGAAACCACCACTGGGGTGGATATCGCAAAAACAGTGATTAACTATATAGAACGGAATCGTAAGTAATGGCGAAGATCAAAGCAAAATCCCTAGTTATTAATGGAGAGGAAATAAAACCCGGCACCTCTCATGAGCTTAATTTCAGCTTTGCGAAATTACATACCAATACGCCTGTTGATGTCCCCATTATTATTGAGCGCTCCTTGTACGAGGGACCAACCGTGTTGTTGACAGCCGGAATTCACGGTGATGAAGTTAACGGTGTAGAAATCGTTCGTCAAATCGTCTCTAAAGGCATCAACAAACCGAAAATTGGAACCGTAATTTGTATCCCAATTGTTAATATTTTCGGGTTTTTACACAAAGTACGGGAGTTCCCGGATGGGCGAGACTTGAATCGCTCCTTCCCAGGTAGTAAAAAAGGGTCCCTGGCCGCACAGGTGGCCTACAAACTCATGAATGAGATTATGCCTCATGTTGATTATTGTATGGATTTCCACACCGGAGGCTCCAGCCGTTTTAACGCGCCACATATTCGAATCGAAGACGGGGATAAACAACTTAAAAAACTCGCCAATACATTCAATGCTCCTTTTATTCTTTATTCAAAAAATTTAAAAAAGTCCTTCCGTAATGCCTGCAGAAAGAAAAACATACCCATGCTTCTGTATGAAGGTGGAAAATCCAATTCCATCGATACAGTGGTGAGCAACACCGGAGTCAACGGTTCGAAACGTGTACTTCATCATCTCGGTATGTTGCGATCAAAATTTAAGGTATCATCCCCGTCGAAAACCTCGGTAAGTATCATGAATAGCAAATGGATACGAGCACAGGCCTCAGGGATGTTTAAGCCAGCTGTGAAAGTGGGAAGCTTGGTAGATCATGGTGAAGTTCTGGGTCATTTAACCGATCCCTACGGAAAAATTCATTTCTGGATTAAATCGACGAACAAAGGATATGTTTTTAATGTGAATGAAGCACCTTTAGTCTATCAAGGAGATGCCCTGTTTCATATTTCTACAAGGGTATTGTAATGAATAAAGCCGATTTCCGAAGAAAATACAAAGAACTAAGAGCTACTTTAACCGAAGAAGAAGTTGATGACATGAGCATGGCAATTGCCAACCAATCGTTAGCTCTTCCTATCTGGGACCAAACCTACTATCATTTATTTTTAACCATTTCAGAAAAAAAAGAAGTAAATACCGAGTTTTTATTACACATACTTCTAGGTCGAGATAAAAGTGTGGTTGTTTCCAAATCGGACTTCAACACCCATAAAATGCAGCATATATTACTACAAGAGAATACAGAATTGAAAATTTCTTCCTATGGTATTCCCGAACCCATATCGGGGATTGATATTTCAGAAAAAACCTTGGATGTCGTTTTTGTCCCTCTATTGGCATTTGATAAAAAAGGCCATCGAATTGGATATGGCAAAGGATTTTACGATCGTTTTCTGAAAAGTTGCAAAAAAGAGGCCATTTTTGTCGGACTTTCCTTCTTCGAAGCTGAAGATAAACTACCTAACGAAGAAACTGATGTGCGCCTTGACTATTGCATTTCTCCATCCAAATTGTACGAATTTACCTAGTTTTTATAATTTGATTAACTTAGGCCACCCAATAACACTTATGTAAATGAATTTTTTAGCTCAAAAGAGAAAAAAGACTCTGTTGAAAAACTCATCATCAAGCTTTAATGATGTTAGCCCCTTTGACAATTTCTATTATAAAGAAATTGCTAAGCTCAACGCAGCGGGAGGCTGGAGCGTAAACTTTGTAGATAAAGTGAGCTTCCTCGATCCCGAGGGCCGTAGAATCCTCAAAACCCCAGACGACTTTCGCCCTTCTCTAAAAAATGCCTTAGATTTTTATGCTCCCGACCACAAAGAGTTAGCAGCTGGCTATTTCATGGCGTGTAGTAATGGAGAAGCGTTTTCGACCACCATTAAAATGGCGACTTTCGAAGGGAATGTATTTTGGGCAAAAGCCATGGGAACACCTGTTTTTAATGAAGAAGGTGAGATTATTGGGATACAAGGAGTGTTTCAGGATGTCAATGAAGAAAAATTAAAAGAAATAAGACTTCAGAAATCAATCAAGGTAATTGAATCCCAAAATTCTAGACTTTTTAATTTCGCTCATATCGTTTCTCACAATTTAAGGTCGCATGCAAGTAATTTGCATCTTACTTTGGAATTATTGAAATCGATTGATAATAAGACCGATGAGGAAGAACTAAAAGATAGCTTATATACCATTTCTGAAAATCTCAATAACACTATAAATCATTTAAATGAAATTGTTTCGGCTCAATCAAAGTCTTTGAGTGAGCGTAAAACAATAAGCTTCGAAAAGACACTTGACAATGTATCAAGTTCTATTAATCGCATGATTTCTGATGCAGAGGCCGAAATTTATTCAGATTTTTCCGAAGTACCAGAAATCGACTACCTACCTTCTTACATGGATAGTATTTTCCTAAACTTACTAACCAATGCCATAAAATACAGACATCCGGATCGCTCTCCTGTCATCGATATTTGTACCTTTAAAGAAAATGGTGAAGTTACTTTGATGATCAAGGACAACGGACTAGGAATTGACCTGGAAAAACATGGCGACAAGGTCTTTAATATGTACCAAACTTTCCACGAAGGTAAGGAATCGGTGGGTATTGGACTGTTTATTACCAAAAACCAGATTGAAACCCTACAGGGAAGAATCTCGATAGAAAGTAAAGTAGATATAGGAACCACTTTTAAAATTGTTTTTTAACCTCAATACAACCGTGAATTGAATTCCTCCCTCCAATCTCCAATCAAACTAGCCTGCGTAATCGACGACGATAATGTGTATATCAATCTCATCAAGAAGATTGTCGACATTAAGAAACTTTCAGAAAATTTACTGGTATTTAAGAACGGTAAGGAAGCCTTAGATTACTTCATTCCTATATTGGAAAATATCTCTGAAGATAGTTTTCCCGAAATTATCCTACTCGATCTTAATATGCCGGTGATGGACGGTTGGAATTTTCTAAGGGAATTTACCAAAATTAAGACCGGACGTTCTGTAAAAACTACTATTTATGTGGTGAGTTCCTCCATAAATCCTTACGATGTGGAGCGTGCCAAGTCCTATTCATTGGTCTCAGATTACTTAATAAAGCCAGTGAATCTTCAAAAATTCGAATCCCTATTCAATAAAAATAGTGCTTAACCTTCGGTTGATGTTTCCGTAGTTTCGACTGTTGTTTCTTCTTCTATTTTCTTCGGAAATGCCTTCTTATTAAACAATATTAGCAAGGAAACGCCAATACTAATGGCCGAATCGGCTACATTAAACACCGGGTCGAAAAAGGAAAAAGAGAACATATCTACCACCTTCCCGTGGAAAAGAGTGCCATATCCTCCTTCAGAAGGGAATATATTCGCCACTTGGCTGTGACTGTCTTCGAATATAAGTCCGTAGAAAACAGAATCGACTATATTTCCGAAGGCGCCGGCAAAAATTAAAGAAATAGAGACAATTAGAATTTTTGGCGCATGTTTGCGAACCGAATCCCACAACCAATAGCCAATTCCAACGATAGCCACTAATCTAAACAAGGTTAAAATTAATTTACCATAAGCTCCGGGAATCTTCGCTCCCCACGCCATTCCCTCATTTTCAACAAAGTAAATTTTAAACCAGCTAAAAACCTCAAATCCGTCGTACAATGCGAAATTGGTTTTGATATAAATCTTTGAAACCTGGTCCAAAACTAGGACTAGAATTATGATAAAAACGGCTTTTTTGAGTGACATTGAGTTCAACTGCGGATTATTGGCAAATTTCAAGCGCAAAAGTAAAGAATTATTATTGGCTTTTGGACAAACTTATATCTCCATTAACACTTTGAGCCTTCACCAGATAGATTCCAATGGTATCCATTGTATTTTTTACTTTTCCTCTTTTAGATATTGCATCTCCTTTCACATTGTTAACCGCCGAAACATTGATATTGCCGTGCCTGGTATTAAGTTGAGCGTTCCCTTCGAAATCTTCTAGTGTACAATTCCCCTGAAACAAGGCAGTGTAAACGTTTTTAAAATTTCCCTGTGCTTTAAAAGAGGCTAGTAAGGAACTCACCAAAAACTCTTTGTTTTCAGGAATTTCAATGAACATTTCGATAGAAATAACCTTATGAGCAGCCAATTTATCGTTAGCAGCATCGAAATAGGGTGTAAATCCCGTGGCAATCGTTAATGTTTTGTTTTTAATAGAAGTGTCCACTACCACATTTTCATAGTTTTCACCATCAATTTCGGTACGGACATAGAAATAATCGGAAGGCTTTGCTATTACTTCAATATTGAAGACTTGATCTGAAATTATTTGAATTTTATCTATTCCTATCGCTTCCCAACCTTTTTCAATGGTTTTTTGGGCCGAGGTGGTCAATCCGGCAAGCATAAGTGATAGTAGAAGAAACTTTTTCAGCATAAAAAAAACCCCATAATCACTCATGGGGTTAGGTTTGTTATAGATATAACTAAGTTGAAGCTAAACCAACTTTATTATAGCACTAAGCGTAGAACGCAGAATATGAGTAATTATTTTTGCATGTTTTTGGCCTCAATGCTTAAAGTAGCGTGAGGAACCAGCTTTAAACGCTCCGGATTGATCAATTTACCGGTTACACGACATATTCCATAGGTCTTATTCTCAATACGAATCAAAGCATTTTTAAGGTCGCGAATAAACTTTTCCTGGCGAATTGCCAACTGTGAAGAGGTTTCTTTACTCATCACTTCACTTCCTTCATCAAAAGCCTTAAACGTGGGAGAGGTATCGTCTGTACCATTATTACTATCGTTTTTATAGGCACTTTCAATTAAATGCAATTGTTCGGTAGCTTTTTCAATTTTCTCCTGAATAAGCACTCTAAATTCCTCTAATTCGGCATCGCTGTATCGATTCTTTACTTCTTCCGCCATGATATTATTGTTTTTTAATTTTTAACCTTGTAACTATCTCGTCGAATGCAATTTCCGTTCCATTTCCAACTTCTTCTTGAAATTCCAACGATTCGGTCAAGGTTTCTTGTTTAATGTAAGCTATATTCTGCTCTACAGCAGTTTTTAAATTTTTATCTTCTTGTAAGGTCACTAAAACCCTATCTGTCACTTCAAAACCGGAGTCTTTCCTCAAGTTCTGAATTCGGTTCACCAACTCTCGTGCAATTCCTTCATTCCTGAGCTCGGGAGTAATCGTAACATCCAAAGCAACTGTGAGTCCTCCACTATTTGCGACCAGCCATCCTTCAATGTCCTGAGAGCTTATCACCACGTCATCAAGCGTGAATGTAACATTTTTTTCATTAACCAAAACTGATATTTCTCCTTCTTTTTCCAATTTGGCGATTTCCTCCTGCCCAAATTGCTGTATTGCCTGTGCAACGGCTTTCATGTCTTTTCCAAATTTAGGCCCCAATTTCTTAAAATCGGGCTTAATTTGCTTCACCAAAATTCCCGAGCCTTCATCGATCAATTCGATCTCCTTTACATTTACCTCACTTTTTATTAAATCTGAAACCGCCAAAATTTCCTGTCGGTCCGATTCTTCCAAAACCGGAATCATTATCTTCTGAAGCGGTTGTCGCACTTTGATCTTCTCGCGCTGTCTCAACGATAAAACTAAAGAAGATATTGTTTGAGCCTGCTGCATTTTATGCTCCAACTTCTTATCTATGTATGACGAGTTTGACTTCGGAAAGTTACTAAGGTGCACCGATTTTTCTCCCGCTTGTACAACGCCTTCGGTCAAATCCTTATACAATCTATCCATAAAGAAGGGTGCCACGGGTGCTCCCAACTGGGCCACGGTTACCAAACATGTATATAGCGTTTGATAAGCCGAAATTTTATCTTCTCCATAACTTCCTTTCCAGTAACGCCTTCTACTCAAACGAACAAACCAATTGCTCAAATTCTCTTGAACAAATTCTGAAATAGCTCGAGTCGCCTTGGTGGGCTCATAATCGGCATAGGCCTCATCCACTTTTTTAATTAGTGTATTTAATTCTGAAAGGATCCAGCGATCAATTTCAGGGCGTTTTTCCATAGGGATGTCTGCCTCTGAATAATCAAAGTTGTCCAAATTCGCATATAAACTGAAGAAACTATAGGTATTGTAAAGGGTTCCGAAGAATTTATTCCGAACCTCTGCAATTCCATCACTATCAAACTTTAAATTATCCCACGGATTCGCATTGCTTATCATATACCAACGTGTGGCATCGGGACCGTATTCTTTCAATGTATCGAACGGATCAACAGCATTGCCTAGCCTTTTAGACATTTTTTGTCCAGTCTTATCGAGCACCAGTCCGTTAGAAACTACATTTTTATACGCGATATCATCAAAAATCATGGTGGCAATAGCATGAAGCGTATAAAACCATCCTCGAGTTTGATCCACTCCTTCGGCTATAAAATCGGCTTTACGCCAAACAGTTTCTACTTTTTCTTTGTTCTCGAAAGGATAATGCCATTGTGCATAGGGCATACTCCCACTATCAAACCAAACATCGATCAAATCGGCTTCCCGTTTCATGGGTTGCCCACTTTCGGAAACCAATACGATCTCATCAACAATGTTTTTGTGCAAGTCGATTTGAGCGTAGTTTTCTTCGGAAAAATCACCTGAAACAAAATCCTGGAAAATATCTTTATCCATAAATCCGTGCTCCACCGATTTCTCCATTTCAGCTTTCAACTCTTCCACCGACCCAATACAAATTTCTTCTTTGCCGTCGTCCGTTCTCCAGATCGGCAAAGGAATTCCCCAATAACGAGAACGAGATAAGTTCCAGTCGTTCGCATTGGCCAGCCAGTTTCCAAATCGGCCTTCGCCTGTAGCCTTGGGTTTCCAGTTAATTTCCTGATTCAATTCATGCATGCGATCCTTAAAAGCGGTCGCTTTAATGAACCAAGAATCTAGCGGATAATACAGTATTGGCTTATCGGTTCGCCAGCAGTTAGGGTAGGAGTGAACGTACTTTTCGACCTTAAAAGCCTTATTTTCTATTTTCAGTTTAATGGCAAGCTCAACATCTACACTTTTCTCGGGAGCCTCACCATCATTATAGTATTCGTTTTTAACGTACTTGCCAGCGAATTCACCTAGTTCAGGACGGAAACGTCCCTGTAGATCTACCAGTGGCACCAAATTATCGTTCTCATCTTTCACCAATAGCGGTGGAACTTCCGGTGAAGCTTCTTTGGCTACCTTTGCATCATCGGCACCAAAAGTAGGCGCTGTGTGCACGATACCGGTACCGTCTTCCGTGGTAACAAAATCACCGGTAATCACACGGAACGCGTTTTCCGGGTTATCGTGAGGTAATGCAAAAGGCAATAACTGCTCGTAGCGTATTTCCGCTAAATCGGAACCCTTGAAATCTTCTGCGATGAAATAAGGAATCTTTTTATCGCCTTCAGAGTAAGATGAAAGATCGGCTTCAGTTTCCACTTCCTCGAACTTCCCGTTAAATTGATTTCCTACCAGATTCTTGGCCAAAATAACGTTGATGGGTTCAAAAGTGTATTGGTTAAAGGATTTTACCAAAACATAATCGATTTTGGGCCCAACTGTCAATGCAGTATTACTAGGTAAGGTCCATGGAGTGGTCGTCCATGCCAGAAAATGGACATCTCGATAACCTTTAAGAAAATCGGGTAATGTCTCGTCCACAGCCTTGAATTGAGCCACAACGGTAGTGTCTGTGATGTCTTGATATGTTCCCGGCTGGTTCAACTCATGCGAGCTCAACCCGGTACCTGCTTTGGGAGAATAAGGCTGTATCGTATACCCTTTATAAAGCAAATCTTTGTTGTAGATTTCTTTCAGCAACCACCAAACTGTCTCCATATATTTGGGTTCGTAGGTGATATAAGGATCGTCCATATCTACCCAATATCCATAGCTTTCGGTGAGATTGTTCCACACGTCGGTGTATCGCATCACTGCTTTTCTACAGGCAGCATTGTATTCTTCTACGGAAATTTTCTTCCCGATATCTTCTTTGGTAATTCCCAATTCTTTCTCAACACCAAGTTCGATGGGCAGCCCGTGAGTATCCCAACCCGCTTTACGATCTACTTTAAAGCCTTTTTGGGTGTGATATCGACAAAATATATCCTTTATGGCTCGTGCCATTACATGGTGAATTCCCGGTAATCCATTGGCCGAAGGCGGCCCTTCAAAAAACACATAAGGTTCGGCTCCTTCACGAATAGAAATACTCTCTTCGAAAATGTTTTCAGATTTCCAAAAATCGAGTACCTCCTCACCTAGTTTTGGGAGGTTTAAGCCTTTGTATTCCTTAAATTTCATGCTCATAATCGAGTGCGCTTCTATAAGGTTGCGAAAGTAAGAAATTCTGCTGAAAATCGCTATACCCACGGTGTTGTTTACGATTTAGTTAAATTGGAATTCTCTATCTTTAAACCAACAACAACCAACCCATTGAGAAAAACCCTTTTGTTACTCCTTTTTTTGCCTTTTTTTAGCGAGGCTCAAAATTATGTCGATCTTATGAGAATTGGCTATGGCCAAACCCTAAATAACGACTTCGAGGGTTCTTTGGAAAGTACGGAAGTTAAATCTCTCGAGGCGGATCTTACCTTTCCCTTGGTAATCAATGAAAAACAAGCCTTAATAACCGGACTCACATTTAGCAGGAACAGATTGCAATTGTTCCCGGCCGGGATGCACACTAATTTATTCAGCACTACCCTAAAAATTGGAATGGCGTCTACTTGGAGTGAAAAATGGAGCAC
>JABDKT010000019.1 GCA_013002065.1 Flavobacteriaceae bacterium | reverse complement strand
CGGGAATACTATCTGCACTAATCAATTCGCCATTGCGGTAACGTTTTTCATAGTCACTGTAATAGCTACCGTTACCATTTCCGTAGGGACGTTGAATCGATCGACCCGTTGGTGTATAATATCTAGCAATGGTCAATCGAACCGCACTACCATCGCCCAGGGCCATTTCTCGTTGCACCAATCCTTTACCGAAACTTCTTCGCCCAACAATGAGGCCTTTGTCATTGTCTTGCAAAGCGCCGGCAACTATTTCACTGGCCGAAGCCGAATTTTCGTTAATCAACACATATACCGAACCATCTTCAAAGTCACCTCTTCGGGTGGCATAGGTTTTATTTTCGTCGCCATTTTTGTTTCGGGTAATAAGTACGAGTTTATCATCTTTTAAAAACTCATCTGCGATGCGTTCTGCTGCGGAAATGTAACCTCCCGGATTATCACGTAAATCCAATACCAAACTGCTAATTCCATCGTCTTGCAAATCTTCCAAGGCGTTTTTAAACTCCTTAAAAGTCGTTTCCGAAAAACGGTTCACTTTAATATATCCCAAATCGTCGGTGAGCTTATAGGAAGCATCCACACTTACCAGGGGCACCCGTTTTCTCTTCAAGGTGAAGTTCAAGAGTTTGTCTTCGCCTTTTCTATACACTTTGAGTTTTACCTTGGAATTGATTTCTCCTTTTAGGTATTTGGAGATACTATCACGGTCCATATCTTCTCCAAAAAGCTTTTGCCCATTTGCGAAAAGAATGCGATCTCCACCTTTGATTCCAGCACTAGCGGCAGGACCTCCATTAATGGCTCGAATTACCGCGATAGAATCGTTGTACGGATAAAAACTAATGCCAATCCCAACGAAATTTCCGCGCATATCATCTGCGTTATCTTCGTATTGATCTACCGGAATATACACCGAATGTGGGTCTAAATTTTCGAGTATTCCGTTTACAGTGACATCGACTATGCTATCGGTATTGACCTCATCTACGTATTCGTAATCGATGTAATCGATAAGTCGGTTGAGTTTGTCTTTTTTGGAGTTGGTAGCAAATATTTTTTCGTTTCCTCCGTCTTTGAAATTGAGCTTGGAGCCCATAAAAACACCTGCCGCCACAGCGACACCCATAAACAAAGGCAAGTATTTTTTAGTATTTGACATTTCAGTCTAAATTTTCAATATGAGTAACGGTGACACCTGCTTTTTCTAAAAATCGCAAGCCGGCTCCGTCTTTGTACTTATGAAAATACACCAAGCGTTTTATCCCGGCCTGATGTATCAACTTACTGCACTCCTTACAAGGCGACATAGTTATATATAAAGTAGCCCCTAAACACGATTGGGTAGAAGAAGCCACTTTCGAAATGGCATTTGCTTCGGCGTGTAACACATACCATTTGGTGTAACCATCGTCGTCTTCACAAATGTTTTCGAAACCTGTTGGAGTTCCGTTGTATCCGTCGCTAATTATCATTTTATCCTTCACAATAAGTGCGCCAACCTGTTTGCGTTCGCAATAGGACAATTTGCTCCATTCTTGGGCCATTCTTAGGTAAGCTACATCGTATTGTAATTGTTTGTTGTTTTTCATACTAGCGATACTAGGCGAATTTAAGGGGAACTTTGACCCTATCAAAAATAGTGGGTGTTAAATGTTTGCGAAAGTTTAAATGGGTTTTTTTCTGAAAAATTGCCTAGAAAGGCCAATTTTCAATCAACATAGGAATGGTCATACCAATAACTACCGACGAAATAACCAAAATCCAATCTCTTTTATTGAATCGGAAAAGATATTGAACCAGCATGCCTATTATAACTACGAATAATACGACGATAATTTGAGCCACCTCGATTCCGAGCGCAAATTCCAGTAAGGGAAGTAACTCCTTATCATCATTTATTTGATTAAAATAGCGACCAAATCCGAAGCCATGTATCAAGCCAAAGAAAATTGTCACCAAATACAAAACCATAGAAGTTCTACGTCGTTGTGCCCTGCTGGCGGTGATGAGGTTATATACTGCAGCAGTGATTATACTAACAGGGATTAGAAACTCTATCCAGGTACTGGAAACAGCAACTACGTCATAATTCGAAAGGAAAAGGGAAGCGGTATGTCCCAAAGTGAATAAAGTAACCAAAAGCAACAATCTTCTCCATGAATCTAAGGAATAGGCTGCGCACAAAACAATGATAAACAGCACGTGGTCATAGGCTTGCCAGTCCAGCACGTGCTCGAGACCTAAAGTAAAATATAGCCAGAAATCGGACATCAAATTGGGGAATTAGCTATGCTAAAGGTAACTAAAGTGGGCAATATTTCATAACTTTATTACTTCAGAGTACAACCAAATCAATTGCTATGAAAAGATTACTACTCTACTCGGGCTTGTGCTTTATCACTTTAAATCTATACGCACAAGACCCTATATTAACAAAAAACAATTGGTACATCGAATATTTAGAAATTGGTGGTACCGTTCATCCCAGTCCTATTAGCGGTGGTATTGGAATTATCGATCCTAATTTAGTTTTTGAAAATAACCAGGCTTATGCGGTTGTCGATCCATTTAGCGACAGCTTTTTTAGTGATGTTGATCATCATCCTTCCGATCCTGTTTTCACTTTCTTTAATATGGGAATCACCCTTCCGGGATGCCAAGCTCACTGCGAATTTGCAGCCACCTATTTCGATTTGTTGGTTGGTGACTTTATCGAAAACACCTTCGAATATAATGTGGTGGATAATACCGACGGATCAAAAACACTTACCATAACCGACACCAATGGAGACTTTGCCGTGTTCAACGATTTTCCACCTTTAGGATTGGAAGATTTTGCGTTAAATAAGATTCAAATTTATCCTAATCCCGTTTCGGATGAGCTGTTTGTTTCTTCGGAAATATTCATCCATGAAATCATGGTCATTGACCTAACGGGACGAGAAGTACTAAAGCAAATTTCGAATAGTTTCTTTATAGATGTCTCCAGTTTATCTGAAGGCATTTATGTACTAAAAGTAACTTCAGATTTCGGTAGAAGTTTTAAAAGATTTATAAAGAAGTAAACTTACTTCTTGTCGTTATTTTTCCCTTTGGCCAGATTTAAGACTACTAAAATCATAATGGCCGATACCACCAAAAAAGCAGCGAGAAAAAAAGTTCCTGTTCCCCAATCTACTAAGGGTATATTTTGTACTAACATAGCTATTTATTTAAAGGTTTATTTATTTCTGAAATATCTGTCGCGTTGTTATGACAGTTCATTTTGCCTTCGACCATTTCGGTTTTGGGTTTTGGCGAGACATACGGAATTCCCAGGCCCATGCCTCGTAGTATAAACAAGCAGCCCATGAGCGCCACTACAATGGGAATGGTTCTTCGAATTTTCTGTTTTACTTTCCCAGTGAGAAAGTTCCCCAGGTAAACGGCAGTGGTCATCAAAGGAATGGTCCCCAATCCAAATACAGCCATATACAAGCTTCCTTCCAATGCATTACCCGATGCAATGGCTCCGAAAACAGCCATGTAAACCAATCCGCAGGGCAGGAATCCGTTTAGAAATCCTATGGTTAAAAAAGTATCCGGAGTTTTCTTTTTCAGGGCTTCTCCCAATCCGCTTTTTACTTTTGATATGATTCTATAAATGGGTCTTGAAAAGGCGTATTTATTTAAAATATGTGGAGGAATAACAACCAATGTGATCATGATAACTCCAATGGCGATGGATAACTGTTGCTGGACGCCAAAAAGCCCTAAACTTTTGCCAATGAGACCAAAGAGTAAGCCTATGATTGCATAGGAAATGAGCCTTCCGAAGTGATACAAAAATATTTGAAAGTTTTTCCTTCCCACCGACTTCCGATCCACCGGCAATAAAAAGGCAATAGGACCACACATTCCTACACAATGGAAACTACCCGCCAAACCTAATATGAGTGCCGTCCATAACATACTAATACACTATCGATTCTTTATACATATATTTTTTTCCATCGTACTCCCAGCTTACAGTGATGTTCCAGCGACCGTCTAACAAACGTTTGTCAGGTATGAGCAAATTTGAGCCAGATAAGACTAAAGGAAAGTCAAAATCCAGTTGTTCGTTAGACGGTCTATAAAGGAACACCGTTCCTTCAACTCTCGCGGGGTCGAAGGAAGCGGGGAAACGCAACAACCAACCATTAGAGACGCGTTCCCCACTTATATTTTCTGAAAGATCTTTAGAGTTTTGTTCGGCATCTATCTCTTCCTGATAGGCCAAATCTTTTTTGTAATAGTCCTCGGTCACTAAATCGTGACTGTATTTATCGTCGGTACTCATTTTGATCACAAAAAACATGATGAAGCCAATGAATATTGCCATTCCTATTACTAGTCCAGTTCCCCAGTTAATTTTCATAATATCTTATTTATAACTACGTGGGCCCAGAAAGGCCGTTGTAGTTGTTTCTATTAATTCTTCTCCGCTGTACACTCCAATTTTGAGTCGGTCCTTGTCACCATTTAGAGCGCTATTATTAATCTCAATAAATAGGGTTCCCTCATTCAGTCCTTGCTCCGGCACTGAAAGTTCCCCTTGTTTTACCATTTTAATTTCTCCCTTATGCGACAGCAACTTGAATTCAACGTCATCAATTTTAGCAGTTGTCTTATTTACCAGTTTGTAGGTATAAACATTACTAATTATATTTTCGGCTTTACGCTCGTAGAGTTGTCCGGGTAATCTTAAAATTCTCGCTTCCACATCGTTACGCAGGAACAACATCCCAACAAACACAGAGATCAATATTCCCAAAACGGCGGTGTAGCCTTTTAACCTCGGACTAAAAGTGAATTTGGCTTTCTTTTCGATATTGTCTTCACTAGCGTAACGAATCAATCCTTTTGGCAATCCCACCGACTCCATCATATGGTCACAGGCATCGATACAGGCCGTGCAATTCACGCATTCGAGTTGAGTAC
>JABDKT010000011.1 GCA_013002065.1 Flavobacteriaceae bacterium | reverse complement strand
GTTATACCATTCAGTTGTATTATGGCAATCTTAGCAGGGCAAATTCTGTGATAAGAAATTACAGAAATCGATTTGGAGAATGGCCCGCGACCATCGAATATGAGACTCCAAATTACAAGGTTTGGGTTGGTAATTATACACTACGCATTGAAGCAGATCGAGCACTTATGGAAATTCAAAAAACATTTCCCTCGGCTTTTATTTTAAAACCCAGTAAATAAAAGTTCATTTGAACCAATAAAAAAGCGACTCCACTTCGACAGGCTCAGTGCCCGGAGGGAGTCGCTTTTATTATCGTTTATAATTTACCTTACAGCGTCTTCTTCACAGCAACTTCCTGGAATGCTTCCAGTATATCGCCTTCTTTCAAGTCGTTGTAATTTTTAACCTGTATTCCGCAATCGTAGCCTTTGGCTACTTCTTTCACATCGTCTTTAAAACGTTTTAGTGAAGCCAACTCACCGGTAAATACAACTACTCCTTCTCGAATCAATCGAATTCCGGAGCTTCTGTAAATCTTACCGCTAGTTACCATACAACCTGCAATCGTACCAATTTTAGATATCTTAAAGGTTTCACGAACCTCGGCAGTACCTGTTATCTCTTCTTTCATTTCGGGAGACAACATTCCTTCCATCGCATCTTTCAAGTCGTTGATCGCATCATAAATGATCGAATACATTCTGATATCGATTTCTTCCTTATCGGCGATTTGTCTCGCGTTCCCCATAGGTCGAACGTTGAATCCAATCACAATCGCATCGGAAGCAGAAGCGAGTAGCACGTCACTTTCGGTAATCGCACCCACTCCTTTATGTATGATATTCACCTGAATTTCTTCCGTAGAAAGTTTCAGGAATGAATCGGTTAAGGCTTCTACCGAACCGTCCACGTCCCCTTTCAGGATAATGTTCAGTTCTTTAAAGTCACCCAACGCAATTCGACGTCCAATTTCATCTAAGGTAATATGACGTTGCGTTCTCACCGATTGCTCACGTTGCAATTGCATACGCTTGGTCGCTATATCTTTGGCTTCACGCTCGTCTTCAAATACATTGAATTTATCACCTGCCTGAGGAGCTCCATCCAGTCCTAAAATAGACACCGGAGTAGAAGGCCCTGCAGCCTTTATCTTTTTACCACGCTCATCGTGCATGGCTTTTACTTTACCACTGTGCTGTCCCGCCAAAACGTAGTCACCAATTCTCAAAGTTCCACCTTGTACTAAGATGGTAGAGACATAACCACGACCTTTATCAAGGAAGGCTTCCACAACGGTACCGTTAGCCGGTTTTTTCGGGTTGGCTTGTAATTCCAACAATTCTGCTTCCAACAATACTTTTTCGAGAAGTTCATTCACTCCCTCTCCTGTTTTTGCTGAAATATCATGCGATTGAATTTTACCTCCCCAATCTTCCACTAGTAAATTCATAGCGGCTAAACCTTCTTTTATCTTATCGGGATTAGCAGTGGGCTTATCAATTTTGTTAATCGCAAATACGATAGGAACACCCGCCGCTTGCGCGTGAGCGATTGCCTCT
Source organism: Flavobacteriaceae bacterium (assembly GCA_013002065.1). GTDB lineage: Bacteria > Bacteroidota > Bacteroidia > Flavobacteriales > Flavobacteriaceae > Aureisphaera. The sequence continues at coordinate 1,283 of JABDKT010000011.1, read as the reverse complement.
TTGGTTTGAGGCATAATGTCGTCATCTGCTGCCACTACAATAATCGCTAAATCGGTTACCTGAGCTCCACGTGCCCGCATCGCGGTAAACGCTTCGTGACCCGGAGTATCGAGGAATGCTATTTTCTGTGCGCTTTCTAAAGTAACCCCATAGGCTCCAATGTGCTGTGTAATTCCACCAGACTCACCTGCGATTACATTTTCTTCACGCACATAATCCAATAAGGATGTTTTACCGTGATCAACGTGACCCATTACCGTAACGATTGGCGCTCGTGGTTCGAGATCTTCCGGAGAATCTTCCACCTCCTGAATCGACTCTTCGATATCGGCAGTAACAAACTCCACCGAGTATCCGAATTCATCGGCAACAATGGTCAATGTTTCGGCATCCAGACGTTGGTTCATCGTTACCATCATTCCTAAGGACATACACGCAGAAATCACTTGTGTTACCGGAACATCCATCATAGTAGCAACTTCACTTACGGTAACAAACTCTGTTACTTTCAAGATTTTGCTTTCCGCATCCTGCTGTGCCAGTTCGTCCTCGGTTTTCTGACGGTGAATATCTCTTTTCTCTCGTCTGTATTTTGCTCCTTTTCCTTTGGAAGATTTCCCTTGAAGTTTTTCAAGAGTTTCTCTTACCTGCTTCTGTACTTCTTCTTCACTCGGCTCCTCTTTTGGAACATGAGTTCTTCCTTTTCCTCTTCCGCGATTGTCACGGTAGTTATTTCCTCCTTTAGCAGGTTCTTTACTTATACGTCTTCTACGGCTTTTCTTTTCTCCGGCCTTCTTATCGTCTTTCTTAGCCTCCTTCTTCTTCTCGGGCTTCTTGAATTTAGAAAGATCGATGGTTTTTCCGGTGAAGTTAGGACCGTCTAGTTTCTTGTATTGTGTTTTTACTTTTTCTGAAGGCTTTTCGTCTGTTGTTTCGGTTTCCTCTGCAACTTCGGCAGGAGCTTCAGCAACGGGTTCTTCGACTGCAGGAGCTTCTTCTTCCGCTTTTGGCTCTTCTTTTTTCTTAGCCTTTGTTTTGGCTTTTGTCGTTTTCGCCTTTGGCGCTGCCTTTTCTTTCGGCGCTTCCTCTGCCACTTCAGGAGTTTCGGCGACTTCATCTTTTTTGGCTTTCTTCTCGGTTTCCAAATCGACTTTACCCACCTGTTTTAGGCCATCCAATTTGGCTTCAGCTTTGATTACTTTGGACGCAGTCTTGGTTTGTTTCTCTTCCAATTCGCGCTCACGTTCCAAACGAAGTTCTTCCTTTTCTTTACGCTTTTCCTC
>JABDKT010000007.1 GCA_013002065.1 Flavobacteriaceae bacterium | reverse complement strand
ATAGACAAAAATGGTGTTCGATCATTCTATCCAAATAGTAATCCTCCTTTACCGGCCGAAACAGTTTGGTGTTTATTCAAAAGTGATGACGATAGCCATTGGCTGGGAACAGGGGGAAATGGATTAATTCAATTCAACCCTTTTTTAGGAGTGCTACAACAGTATAATACCACCAATTCATTAATTCCAAGTAACAATATTCGTGTCATAGTTGCTGGCGTTAACAATGAACTTTGGCTAGGAACCGATAATGAAGGTTTGGTTAAATTCAACACTTTAACCAAGCAATTTGATCCTTATAAACATGAAAGCACTATGAAAATAAAATCATTGTACTTTGATGCACCCTTTCTGTGGATAGGCACGAATGGTTCGGGATTAAATGTTCTCCATACTGAAACAGGAGAATTAAAAAGTTTTACAACGAGTGACGGCTTACCCAATAACGTAATCTACGGTATTCTATCTGATGAAAACGAAAATCTTTGGCTGAGTTCAAATCGTGGGATTACTAAGTTTAAATATGATTTCTCTGATGACTCGATAGCAATCACAAATTATGATACCGGAGATGGCCTACAAGCCATGGAATTCAATACGGGTGCTTCGTTTAAGTCGGATGAAGGTATTCTATATTTTGGTGGACTTAATGGAATAAACTGGTTTCAACCAAATGCCATTGGAGGAAATACAGCCGCACCGAATACTGCGATTAATAAACTTGAAGTGTTCTCGGAAGAAGCAGAATTAATTCCATTCAAGAAGTTCCCTTCAGGAGAAAACACGCTTTCGTTTACATTTTCAAGCCTACATTTCTCACAACCTCAGAACAATCAATTTAAATACAGATTAATCAACTACGAAAATGACTGGTCGAAACCTAGCACGGTCAATGTTGTTCACTATCCAAAGCTACCGGCAGGAGAATATACATTTCAAGTTACCTCTAGCAATTATGAAGATGTTTGGGACCAGAGTCCGGCGAGTTATAGCTTCAGTATTAAACCTGTTTGGTATTGGTCGACCATTGCAAAAATAAGCTACATTTTAATATTCCTGCTCTCTATGTATTTAATCTATTTATATCTAAGATGGAAATGGAAAATACAATTGAGGCTACAAATGGAGCATGACGAAACAGAACGGTTGCGGAAATTAGATGAACTCAAAACCAAGTTATACACAAATATTTCGCACGAATTTAGAACTCCTTTGACACTCATTTCAGCACCTATTCAACAGTTATTGGGATCGACAAATCTGAAAGACCCAGATCGTAAATCAATACAGATAATTGAAGGAAGCTCCAAACGACTTCTTCGTTTGGTAAATCAATTATTGGACCTTTCAAAATTAGAAACAGGTGCGGTCCAATTGCAAGTTGGACGTTATGAATTAAAACCACAACTTCTTCAACTGGTCGAAGCATTTAGCCTAAGTGCGGAGAAAAGAAAAATTAAAATTCAAACTGAAATTGATGATTTTGAAGATTCCTATTACGATAAAGACGTTATGGAAAAAGTGGTGTCAAATTTATTGTCAAACGCTGTAAAATACGCTCCAGAAGGAAGTGTAATTCAGTTTGTTGCGATTGAAAAATCCGGGGAATTACATCTAAAAACCACAAACAAAAATGAAACCTTAACCAATAAAGAAATTGGTAAATTATTCGACAGATTTTATCAAGCCGATAAACATTCAAAAGGTGTTGGCGTGGGTCTCGCTTTAATAAAAGAGCTGGTTTTATTGTGCAATGGTAACATGAGTGCTTTCAGAGAATCAAAATCTTATATCTCTTTTAAAGTAGAAATCCCGATTAAAAAATATCTATACCACAAAGATTTTATAATTGCTACGCCTTCAGAAAATAATTTAATTCCTAACGAAGAAAATACTTTACAAACAAAAGGCTCCAATGAAAACACCCAGATATTGATTGTAGAGGATAATGATGAAATAAGAAACTACATTGTTTCCCTGTTTTCCGAGAAATTTGATGTTTCCGAAGCAAAAAATGGTCAAGAAGGTATTGATCATGCCATTTCTACGATACCCGATCTAATTATTAGTGATATCATGATGCCGGAAAAAGATGGGATCGAACTTTGTAATTTCCTGAAATCAGATCGTAGAACTAGCCATATCCCAATTATTCTATTAACGGCAAAATCGGGAGAGGATGATGAGTTGAAAGGCTTGACAAATAAAGCCGATGATTACATAATCAAACCATTCAATGCGCAGGTATTGATGCAAAAAGTGATCAATCTAATTGAATCGAGGCGACAACTGCGTCAACGTTATAGCGACCATGAACTATTAAAACCCAAGGATATTGCATTTACTCCTGTAGATGTCACTTTCCTAGAGTCGGTTCAAGAGCTGATGGACGAGAAGCTAACCGATTCGAGTTTTAATGCTGAAATATTTGCATCTCGAATGAATATGTCTCGAATGCAATTACATCGTAAAATAAAGGCCCTAACAGGTCTTAGTACTACAGAATTTATTCGTTCACAACGCCTTAAGGCGGCTCTTGAATTACTGAAATCGTCCGGACTCAACGTTAATGATGTAGCCTACACCGTAGGATTCAACACTCCTTCTTACTTTATAAAATGTTTCAAAAAAGTATATGGTAAAACTCCCAGCCAATACATAAAAACTTAAAAGCTAAGTGAGTTTAAAAAATAGTTATAACTAGAACCGATACCTAACAAAAGCCTCCATAGCTTCGTAGTCGGCGAGACCTAAGTTATGGTATTTCTCTGCAGTGATTCGGTTTCTGTCTTCCACACGCATCCAAAATTCGCGATTGTCATTACCTTGAAACATCACCCCGTCCTTCTGGGATTGATGATAAAAGATGGCATTTCGCTTCTTCAGCACCTGATCCGGACTCATGGGTACAGCCATTTCAATTTCATGTGTTTCCCATTCGTGCCAGGCTCCTCGATACAACCAAACCCAACAATCTTTGAGAAATGATTCTTTGGCAAGGTTCTTTAATGATTCAAAGAGTGCTTCCAAACATACTTTGTGCGTGCCATGAGGATCGGCCAAGTCTCCTGCCGCATATATTTGATGGGGTTTTATTTTCTTGATAATCCCTTCCATGAGCAAGATATCGGCGGAAGACAGTTTATTCTTCCTAACCGTACCTGTTTCGTAAAATGGTAGGTCTAGGAAATGAACGTTTTCATCGGGTAAGCCTAAATAACGTGTTGCTGCAAAAGATTCACTTCTCCGAATGGACGCTTTTAGTTTCCTAATTTCTATAGAATCGGGCGTACCGGAATCACTATTTTTAATGGAACTAATCAAGGTATCCAATTTTGCTTTTTCCGAAGTCAAACTCCGAGCAATTTCGGCAGCCTTTAAAGCATCTTCATTAGACACGGCAATGTTCCCCGAAGTCTGATATACCACATGTACCTCATGCCCTTGCTCAATGAGACGATCGAAGGTTCCTCCCATGGAGATAACGTCATCGTCCGGGTGCGGACTAAAAATTAGCGCTCGTTTCTTAGTGGGTAAAGCTCTTTCCGGACGATGGGTATCGTCGGCTTTTGGCTTTCCACCTGGCCAGCCGGTGATCGTATGCTGCAGTTTATTGAAAATTTTAATATTTAAATCGTAGGCCGGACCCTCTTCGATAAGCAAGCTCGACATTCCATTATTATTGTAATCTTTATCGGTAAGTTTAAGTACCGATTTGTTTTTCAGATTGCTGAGCCATATCACAGCCCGGTATTTTAAAGTTTCGGTCCAGTCGCAGGGTCCAACCAACCACGGTGTTTTATTTCGGGTTAATTCTGAACCGGCCTCGGTATCTAAAATGAAGGTGGTATTTTGGTGTTTCTGAAGATAAGTCGCAGGTACTTCCGAAGAAATTTCTCCTTCAATAGTGTCTTTTAATATGTGTGCCTTGTGCTGTCCCCATCCTAATAAAACAACCCTTTTAGCCACCATTACCGTTGATATCCCCATGGTTATAGCTGTCCTCGGAACGTTTTCAATTGCCAAGAATGAAGACGCCGCATCTACCCTAGTAATATAATCTAAAGTGATAAGTCGGGTGGCTGAGTTCAAATGTGACCCAGGTTCGTTGAATCCGATATGCCCGGTGCGTCCTATTCCTAATAATTGAAAGTCAATTCCACCCGCGTCTCTTATTTTCTTTTCATAATCAAGACAGTATTGGAGTACTTCATTTTCCGATAGTTCACCATTAGGTATGTGTACATTTTCTTCTGAAATATCCACATGACCAAAAAGATGTTCGTACATAAAATAATAGTAGCTATGAAGACTTTCCTTTTTCATCGGATAATATTCATCCAAATTAAAAGTCATCACATTCGAAAAACTAAGACCTTCCTCTTTGTGCATTCGAACTAATTCTTCATATACTCTTACCGGAGATGATCCTGTTGCTAAGCCCAGAACACATGTTTCATTCTTCTGTTGTTTGGAGTTGATAAGATCTGCAATCTCTTTTGCGACTACCAATGAAGCTTCCACCGAATTATTGAAAATGATATTGTGGATTTTTTCGAATCTCGTGTTTTCAAACTGTCCAGCGGGTTGGTAGCTTATGTCTTTCATGTCATTCAGGATATTCTACCCGTAGGTGGTAGATGTTGTGTAATTTCTTTTTGAGTACTTTTTTAATTATCTCAATTTCCTTAAAGGTGATATTGGCATTTATGAATTGTCCTTGCTCCATCTGTTTGTTAATGATGTTTTCTACAAAATCGTCGATTTTGGAAGCCGTAGGTTCTTTTAAACTTTTACTCGCAGCCTCCACACTATCTGCCATCATTAATATTGCTGTTTCCTTTGAAAAGGGCTTAGGACCCGGATATCTGAAATCTTCTTCCTTTGCCTCTCCATTCAATTCCTGTTCCTTCTTATAAAAATAATAAACTAAACTGGTTCCGTGATGGGTACGGATAAAATCCACCACGCGGTCGGGTAATTTGTATTTCCTTCCTATCTCAACACCTTTAATAACATGTTCAATGATAATCTTTGCGCTTTCTTTGGGCGCGAACTCTTCCAGTGTATTAATGGAATTCAACTGATTTTCAGTAAAATAGGTGGCATTCATCATTTTACCAATATCATGGTATAATGCTCCTACCCTCACCAACATTGAGTTTGCGCCTATCTCGTTAGCCGCCGCTTCTCCCAGATTGGCTACATTCAAAGAATGGTGAAAAGTTCCGGGTGCTTTATTGGAAAGCTCCTTTAAGAGTGCCGAATTTGTGTTACTCAATTCTAGCAGCGATACTTCGGAAACCAAACCAAATATCTTTTCATAGATGTAAATAAGAGGGAAAGCAAAGAGGGTTATGAGTCCGCAGAGGACGAAGTAGGCAAAATTTTCCCATTCTATCAATTGAATATCTCCCTCCTGAATAATGAAGAAGGCGAAATAGCCTATGATATAAACCAAGGTGATTTGTCCTACCGAGATAAACAGATTGGCCCTTTTGTATAATTCTGAAACGGTTAGTATGGTTACAATTCCGGCAATAATCTGAAGAAAAAGGAACTCAAAACTGTTAGGAACTATGAATCCTAGAAGCATCAATGTTAGCACATGAACAAACAATCCCAGTCGAGCATCAAAGAAACTTTTTAGAATAATAGGCAAGATACACAGAGGAATCACATAGACATAGTTGGCATCATATTTTACCATCATGGTCGTGATAAAGACCATAAAGATGATATTGAAGAAAATAAAGCTAACTTTTGTGTTGTTGGAATAAATCTCGTTTCTGTACTTTTTCAGAAATAAAAACAACATAATAAACACCAAAGAGACAAGCATCGAATAGCCGAGCACTACCCAGTAATAGTTGCTTTTACTCCACACATCCGATTGGTATTTAGATTGCAAAGAATTTAAGACCCTAAACTTTTCCCCTTCCACCACCTCTCCTTTGGCGATAATCCTAGCGCCTTTTTCTATGATTCCACTATTGGGGTTAATATCATTTATTTCGGCTTCCAAGCTGGATTCCGTGAGCCTTGCATTATAAGTTACGTTTGGCACCACGGTGCTGGTTAACAATTGCTGCAAAAACCCTCGAACGTCATCGGCATTACTAGTGGAAGTTCGCTTACTTACCAAATTGGCCAACTCATCTTGCTGAAAAATTTGAGAGTATGGTATTTCTGAAACTTCACTGCCTTTTTTTAAATAGACCACCTGATTGGCACCAAAGGAATGTTCCTCATCAATCACTCCATTGGCATAAATAGACGATAAAATAGTAAGACCAATTTCTCTTGCCACGCCTTTAGAAGTATTGTAAAGCGAATCTTTAAAATTTTGTTCGAAAAGCCCAACAAAACCCTGTGTAGTAGTATTCGCAACCTCCTCGTTATAATCGAAATAGGGAATGGTATTCGATCTCAGGTATTCAATTTCTGACTCAAGAACGGCCTCGTCTTTTTTGATTGTAAAATCGAAAGGAGCATAAAGATTCTCATATTGCCAAGGTTTACCTTTTTGAAAATCATATTTAAACAACCCTCCTTTCGGTAGAAGATAAATCACTAAAACAGTCGCAATGAGGTATAAAAACACCTTGTAGATAAGCGACTGATTTTTTGTGATTAAAACAAAAAAGTTCTTCATGAATGCGATTGGAAAAGTAAAGGTATAAATATAGGTTCACTTATCCCAAGTGACGTACAGATAAGATGGAATATTCGAATTAAATACGTAATTTTGCATGCCGAATAAAACCAAAAATTGATGTCGAAAAAAGTTGTAATTGTAGCCGCTGCGAGAACGCCCATAGGAAGCTTTATGGGGGGGTTATCTTCTCTTTCAGCCAGTAAATTAGGAAGCATCGCCATAAGAGGTGCCTTAGATAAAATAAATCTGGATCCGAAGTTGGTGGAAGAAGTTTATATGGGAAATGTGGTTCAGGCAGGTGTTGGACAAGCTCCGGCCAGACAAGCAGCTCTGGGTGCCGGAATTCCAGACTCGGTTCCTTGCACAACTGTGAATAAGGTTTGTGCTTCGGGTATGAAAGCTGTGATGCAGGCTGCTCAAGCGGTGGCTTTGGGTGATGCTGAAATCGTCATTGCCGGAGGTATGGAAAGTATGAGTAACATACCTCATTATGTGCATTTAAGAAACGGACATAAATTTGGCCCGAAAACTATGGAGGACGGCATGCAGAAAGATGGTTTAGTGGATGCGTATGATCAAAATGCTATGGGAGTTTGTGCAGATGCCTGTGCGACCGAATATGAATTTTCCAGAGAAGATCAGGATGCTTTTGCCATCCAATCTTACGAACGCTCGGCTAAGGCATGGAGCGAGGGTAAATTTAATGATGAAGTAGTTCCTGTTGCTGTGCCACAGCGAAGAGGTGACGATGTTATTATTTCCGAAGATGAGGAATTCAAAAACGTAAAAATGGATAAGATTCCAAATTTACGACCTGCTTTTACTAAAGAAGGAACCGTGACTGCCGCGAATGCCTCAACCATAAATGATGGTGCCGGTGCCGTAATCGTAATGAGTGCGGAGAAAGCCGAATCAATGGGTCTAAAACCTTTGGCAACCATAAAGAGTTATGCCGATGCTGCTCAAGAACCGAAATGGTTTACAACGGCTCCCGCGAAAGCACTCCCAAAAGCCTTAGCAAAAGCTGAAGTTGAAATTAGTGATATCGATTTCTTCGAATTTAACGAAGCCTTCTCTGTTGTTGGCTTGGCAAATATGAAAATACTCGGACTTGAAGATTCAAACGTCAATGTAAATGGTGGCGCTGTTTCACTAGGGCATCCCTTGGGTTGTAGCGGGGTTAGAATCCTTATTACCTTGATGAGTGTGCTCGAACAGAATAATGCTACCTTAGGTGCAGCCGCAATTTGTAACGGCGGTGGTGGAGCGTCAGCCATGGTGATTGAACGAAACTAATTCATTGAATCACTAATTCAATCTAATGAAATACGGTATTTGTCCTCTTAGTATCATTCCGTTGCGAGCCGAAGCGAGTGACCGAAGTGAACTGGTAAGTCAGGTGCTTTACGGCGAATCCTTTAAGATTATTGAAGCTCGTAAAAAATGGAGTAAGATTAGACTTACTTTCGATAAGTACGAAGGGTGGCTCGATAACAAGCAAATTTTTCCCATTTCCGAAGAATCCTACAAAGATTTAAAAACACAAGATTTAATACTTTCCTCCGATTTAGTAGATTATATAACTACTTCGGAAAATCAACTGCTTACTATTCCTTTGGGCTGTACTATGAATGCTCTGACAAACTTAGGACACTCCTTTGAAGGGCACACGATTTCGGGAGAAAACCCTAAGGAAAATTTAATCAATATCGCTTTGCTTTACCTTAATAGTCCGTATTTGTGGGGTGGAAAAACTCCATTTGGAATAGACTGTAGCGGTTTCACACAAATGGTTTATAAGCTGAATGGCTTCAAACTACTGCGTGACGCCAGCCAGCAATCGGGACAGGGAGAGGCTTTGAGTTTTATTGAAGAAAGTGAGCCGGGTGATCTGGCTTTTTTCGATAATTCGGAAGGTGATATCGTTCACGTAGGCATTATTATGAAAGATAATTACATAGTCCACGCCCACGGAAAAGTAAGAATCGACCGTTTAGACCATACGGGGATCTTCAACCAGGAAAAAAGACAGCATACTCACAAACTGCGGGTAATCAAACGGATTGTTTGATCTCCCTCCAATCACTAATCTTGAGTTGGCGAGGATGCTGCCGATAATACAAAACTGAAATCCGAAGCATATTTATTACTTCCGGCTATGGTACTATACTGATGGCAATCTGTGCATTTTGATCGCTGCGCATAGGTTTCCAAACTAGAATTGGCCACATTATTGTTCGGGTTCATTCCCAATAATTTCAAGGGAACTGTTTTTGGCTGATCACTATCCTGAATCGGATTACTCGACCAAATTACATCCACCAACTGGTAATATTGATAGACCGAATTCGGGTAGTACTTTTTTATCGCTGCCTGGACGGTTTGGTTTACTTGAACCGAACTATTGTCCAATGGCGTTACTCTTTTAACCTGAAGTTGTGTTGGCTCTGGACCACCTTTGCCAAGGTAATAAGGAGGTGAAACGTTAATGGAATCACAGTTAATTACCACCGTAGTATCTTTCCCGGAAGCTGAATACTTAGCCGGAATATTCATAGTTTTCGAAGTACACGAGGTACTGTAAAGATTGTATTCACCAGAGGGTGTAGCGTATAAATCGGGAGCGTTATCAACATGTTCAAAAGTAGCCCAAATCCAGGTGGGTTGGAACTCGGTTTTATGAATGATGTGCAATCCAATTAAACCCACATTTGTATTTCGCAAAACTCCGGTATTTGGATCCATTACCACTGCTTCCGAGATTTTATATCGAGCCTTTTGGGATTCCGTAGGTGATGGAATCTCCATCCAAGCCGCCTTTATCTCCATGGCTCCAATTTCTCCGGTGGTGTTTGATCCCTTGGGTAAATTAATGGGATTACCTGCATTTACCCAATTCATTTGATTGTCGGCATTATAAAATTTATGGGCTGGGTCTGTTATATAATTGTACTCATCTTCATTCACTAGTACTTCGTACCAAACGTTTGAATTATTGGATGCGCCCAACCAGTTAGGTGAATTGGAAGGTGCTGCCTGACCCGTTTCTTCAATCGTGATTGTATCAGTAAAGTTGGTGAACTTGGAGGCATGAAAAAATATTCTTTTATTCTTTTCACTTTCTTTTAGCATGCTGTGAGTCGATCCCCATGGCGGCGGAGCTTCTCCATTAGGG
>JABDKT010000268.1 GCA_013002065.1 Flavobacteriaceae bacterium | reverse complement strand
GTAGTAGGCACGGTACCTTCTGGTGGCGGAGGGATTAGCGACGCTATGATAGGCAATGGCCTAAGACAGGCTTTAGATTTTGGGATCGACAAACAAGTGACCAAACTCACTCAGAAGGACGGATTTTATAAAAATCAGTTGGTAAAAATCTTGCTCCCACAGGAACTGCAAAAAGTAGATAATACATTGCGCGATATTGGTTTAGGAAATTTGGCCGATGAAGGCTTGAAAATTCTAAATCGAGCTGCAGAAGACGCTGTAAAAGAAGCGACCCCTATATTCGTCGATGCCGTAAAGGGTATTACCTTCAACGATGCGAAAAATATATTGATTGGGCCCGATAATTCGGCGACCAATTATTTGAAATCGAGGACCAATGCCGCTTTGTACAGCAAATTTAATCCGGTGATTCAAAATTCGTTTTCAAAAGTTGGTGCCGACCAAATTTGGAACCGCATTATCACTACTTATAATTCCATTCCATTGGTAAATCAGGTAAATCCCGATCTAACCGATTATGTCACCAACGAGGCCTTGAAGGGCGTTTATACGATGATTTCAGTAGAAGAAAAACAAATACGAACGAAAATATCGTCCCGTACCACAGAATTACTTCGGAAGGTCTTTGCGCTTCAGGACTAGAGTTCCAATGACCTGAAATATGAGAAAGCTTTTATAAGTCGGGAACCATACCAACTGAAGAATTCTCCGTCCACTAGTCTTACCTTGGTCTGAAGTACGCGTTCCAATTCCTGGGCGTCGTATTCCTTAAACGGAAAGGGTTCGGTAGAAAGAAGCACTATGTCTGCTTCTTTTAAAGTATGCAAATCCACCTGAGGATAACGATTCTCGGTTATCACATTATCAAATTTATTGATCTCAAGTAGCGAATTAATAAACGTGTCGCTACCTGCAGCCATGAATGGTTGCTTCCAAATCACATAGGCCATTTTCTTCCACGGTCTGTCTTGTATAAATGTTTCGAAACTGTGTTTTTGTTCCAGGACTGCCTCATTAATCCATTTAGCCTCATCCGACTTCCCAAACAATTCACCCATGCAGTAAGTCATCTCCAAGCTATCTTCAATATTCTTAATATCACTAACCCAAACCGGGGCAATATGACCCAATTCCTCTACCATTTCGGGGGTGTTCTCCTCTTTATTACAAATGATCACGTCCGGTCGTAATGCATAAATTTTTTCCAAATGGACATTTTTGGTGCCTCCCACAACGGTTTTTTCCTTTCTTAGATGCTCCGGATGCACACAAAATTTGGTGATGCCTACGAGTTTGTCATTTAAATTGAGATCGACGATTAACTCAGTATGGGATGGTACTAATGAGACTATTCGTTGGGGGATAGTAGAAAATTCGAGGGTTCTATTTAGCTGGTCCTTAACTCGCATTTAGAATAGATTCCATGTCTTGCTGCAATTCTGCTGCCTTGGCGCTTGCCGCTTCGGCAAAGTCTTCACCCTGTGAGGCGTAAATAATTCCTCGGGAGGAATTAATCAATAACCCTACCCGGTCGTTCATTCCATACTTGCAAACTTCGCTCAGGCTACCTCCTTGAGCTCCTACCCCAGGGACCAGTAAAAAGCTATTGGGTACAATTTCCCGTATATCAGCTAAATATTCTGCCTTTGTGGCCCCGACCACGTACATTAGATTTTCACTATTATTCCAACTTTTGGAAATATGCAACACTCTTTTGTACAGTTCCTGAGATTTGATTTTTTCAGTCTGAAAATCAAATGCCCCTTGATTAGAAGTAAGCGCAAGTAGGATGGTATGTTTATCTTGAAATTCGAGAAAGGGTTCCACAGAATCCTTCCCCATATACGGCGCGACAGTTATCGAATCAAAATTCAAATCTTCGAAAAAGGCCTTAGCATATCGACTTGAGGTATTTCCTATATCTCCTCTTTTGGCATCGGCGATGGTAAAAATCTGCGGATGATTTTGATTGAGATATTCAATGGTTTTCTGAAGAGATTGCCAGCCTTTAAGACCATAGGCCTCGTAAAAAGCTGTATTAGGTTTATAAGCCACCGCCAAATGATGCGTAGCATCAATAATCGCTTTGTTAAAGCTAAATATAGGGTCTTCTTCCTTAAGTAAATGTTTTGGAATTTTTTCTAAATCCACATCGAGACCAATGCAGAGAAATGACTTTTTTTTCTTTATTTCTGAAACTAGATTTTCAGTAGTCATATTTAGAATGTTTCTCCTGCTTCTTTTAGTTTTTCAGTATTACTCACGAGTTGCAACTCATCGATGATTTTTTGAATGTCTCCATCGATAATATTACTCAAATCGTAAAGCGTTAGATTGATTCGGTGATCGGTCACACGGCCTTGCGGATAATTATACGTTCTAATTTTAGCCGAGCGATCTCCACTGGTAACCATCGAGCCTCTTTTTTCGGCATCTTCGGCCTGTTTCTTCGCGAGTTCCAAATCGTATAATCGAGACCGCAACACTTTAAAGGCCTTCTCTTTGTTTTTGTGCTGAGATTTCTGATCCTGACATTGAGCCACCAATCCGGTGGGTTCGTGCGTTAAACGTACCGCCGAATAGGTAGTGTTTACCGACTGACCACCCGGCCCAGAAGAGCAGAAATAATCGATACGAACATACTTTGGGTCAATTTCGACATCGAACTCTTCGGCTTCCGGAAAAACCATAACAGTTGCCGCACTGGTATGCACCCGTCCTTGTGTTTCCGTTTGCGGCACCCTTTGAACTCGATGAACACCGGCTTCAAATTTTAAGGTTCCATACACGTCATCTCCGGAAATTTCAAATTGTATTTCTTTAAATCCGCCACTGGTTCCCTCACTAAAATCTACAATGCTCACATTCCAACCCTTGCCCTCACAATACTTTGTATACATTCTATGAAGATCTCCCGCAAAAATACTCGCTTCGTCACCACCCGTTCCTGCACGAATTTCCATCACAGCATTTTTTGAATCTTCCGGATCTTTTGGGATCAATAAGAACTTAATTTCTTCTTCTAATTCGGGAATGCGAGACTTGGCTTCATCGTACTGCATCTTCGCCATTTCGACCATTTCGGCATCACTTCCGTCGGAGATAATTTCTTCGGCTTCCTTCAAGTTATCGGACAAGGTGAGATATTCTTCTCTTTTGTCCATTAGTAAACGTAAATCCTTGTATTCTTTATTGAGTTGAATATATCGTTTTTGATCGGTGATGATATCGGGCTGGATGATCAAATCACTTACCTCATCGAAACGTTGTTTAATTATTTGAAGTTTTTCAAGCATAATTTATTGGTTAGGATGCGAAGGGCACCAAACCGCACAAATTTACAATAAAATAGTTTTGAAATTCTCTTAATTACGAGTTCCCTTAATTTGTTTTAGCCCTCGATTTCTTGGGATTGGGCAAGAGATACTTTAGCACGGGCGCTAATAATTGCGAAATGTATAAGTAGTGCCATCGAAATAATGTTTAATAATCTTGCGATATATACGGAAATATCACCATATGCGAAGTCGTAATAGGCGATGGCTCGAAATACTTCAGCAAAAATCAAAGTGAAGACAAACACTGTGAATACGATAGACACTCTACTACTGTTTAAATGATTGTAAACCAAGGCAAAAAATCCTGCAGCGACCAGACTCATAGCTCCCAACATCATAAAAAGATAATGGAGTGTATTTTGGGCGAATTCTTTGATCATATTCACAAATTCATACAATAGATACGCGTTTAAAAGCACCATAATTATGAAAATTGAACTAAACAACATATTCATCTTTCTAAAATTGATCTTCGGAAATAAAGTGACGATCAACACCCAAAAAGCCAACATATTGAACAGCATGGACAGCACAGCCAATAGTGAGATTTCATATCCAATGGTAAGGGCACTCGATACTCCATACAGTACCAAAAATAGAAGCATCCACCATCGATGAATTTTCGGTTTTCGTAGGATTAAAAAGACCAAAGCGCCTAAAATGGGTAGAAGGCGCAATCCTCTGTAAACACCAAAGTTGTCGATTTGATGAGCATATACGCTAACCCCAAGAATTAAGAGGGTTATAATTATGAGCCAGAAGCTATAATTCTTGTAAAATACTTTAGACATTTTCAATTGCAATAATCATCAACAGATGAATAAGTATGCGGGGAAACATTCTAGTGCAGGTTTGTGTGGTGAAATATAAGAAATTTCTTACAATTAATACTGAAAATCACCTTTTGAGCTACTAATTGTCAATTTTTTGCCTTTGTGGGCTTCAACTCTTCCTATTATTTTTGCTGAAATATTAAAGGATTCAGAAATAGCTATTAGTTGTTTTGCAATGTCCTCTGGAACATATAATTCCATACGGTGACCCATATTAAAGACTTGGTACATTTCCTTCCATGAAGTTCCACTTTCGCTTTGAATTAACTCAAATAATGGAGGAATATCGAACATATTGTCTTTTATAATATGTAAGTCCTCTATAAAATGAAGAATTTTAGTTTGGGCACCTCCACTACAGTGAATCATACCGTGAATTTGGGTATTATCGAATTCTTGAAGTATCGCTTGAACAACCGGCGCATAGGTACGCGTGGGTGATAAAACGAGTTTACCTGCATCTATGGGGCTACCATTCACCGCATCGGTTAATTTTTTAGTTCCGGAATACACCAAATTTTCCGGCACCGATGGGTCGTAACTTTCGGGAAACTTTTCGGCTAAAGATTTCGAAAATACATCGTGACGCGCACTCGTCAATCCGTTGCTTCCCATCCCTCCATTGTATTCAGTTTCATAGCTAGCCTGACCAAATGATGCCAAACCAACGATTACATCACCCGATTTGATATTGCCATTGTCGATCACTTTATCTCTTCGCATTCTCGCGGTGACCGTGGAGTCAACTATTATGGTACGTACCAAATCACCCACATCTGCTGTTTCGCCTCCAGTGGAGTATATAGA
>JABDKT010000250.1 GCA_013002065.1 Flavobacteriaceae bacterium | reverse complement strand
AAGGGTACGGGTTGGTCTTTTATTTCTTCGTGAATAAGCGCATTAAATTCGTGAATAGGAAGTATATTTTCGTCCTCTTTTATTTGTTGTAATTCTTGATTCACCACGTGTATAGTAGCCAATGGGATGATATTTTTCGCAATGTTCTCATAAAGCCACAATTGCGGAAGTAGTTCTTTCATCTTATAAAAGTGGGCGACAATTTGAGGGGCAATTTCGTCCATTAGTGCTGCTTCGGAAGCGTCGACTCGAGAGGGATAAAGTGGTTTGTCTTCCAGATTATTTTGCCAACCCGCCGCTAGATTGAGATTGAATTTTTCCGAAGAAATATTGGTTAGAAAATCGTAAAAATACCCTCTATTGAAATGAGTTCGATCCAGCTTATTCTCATGGATTAATTGAAGGGTGGAAGCAGCTAATTTTTTTAGATCACTTATAATCGCAATTATTTTTTCCTTTATTGTTCGCTTTAAAGAGAGAAAGTCGCCAAGAGAGTGAGACTTCAATTTGTCCAATTGTTTTTTGTCATTCTCTTGTAAAAGTAATTTTGCTGCTTTTTTTAGGTCGATGGATATATCCCAAGACTTATCGTCATTGGTTTTTTGTAGGGCATATTCTAAAATTATCTTGGTGATTTCTTCATCCTCTCCCGCCTTGTTGATTAACTGATCTACAGCTTGCGTAATTAAATCTTGACCATCCAAGCTCACTTCAAAATTTGACGGAAGATTTAAATCGTGTGTAAAAGTTCGAATGAGACGATAATTGAAATGGTCTATGGTTTCAACACTGAATTGAGCGTAATGGTGTAGCAGGTATTTCAGAATTTTTTGTGATCTGAAATGTATTTCTTCTTCGGAAAGGCTCAGTTCCCTTTTTAGATCTTCGAACAGCGACTTTGATCCTTTCAGCTCGGGGAAATTGCTGAAATTAACCAAGGAGTCAACGATTCGGGTTTTCATTTCACCTACAGCTTTGTTCGTAAATGTTATGGCGAGTAAATGTTTAAAATAGTCAGGCTCCTTTTCAGAAAGAATGGTGCTCAAATAGGATTTTACGAGCGCGTAAGTTTTGCCGCTACCGGCAGAGGCATTGTATATGGTACAGGGTGAAGAATGAATCAACCGTTAATAATTATAAGACATCTAAGTTCCATAAAGATACTATTAAGAATATCTATACTCCAATAAAAATCTTATTAATTCTATAACAGTTCAAACCCTTAGAAATCTGTAACTTTGGGCAACATTAGTAATAACCAAAATATATAATTATGTCATTTGAATTACCTGCATTAAAATATGCGCACGACGCTTTAGAGCCACATATAGACAAACGTACCATGGAAATCCATCATGGAAAACATCATGCCGGATATACCAGCAAACTTAATGCTGCTATTGAGGGAACCGACCTCGACGGAAAATCGATTGAGGATATTTTGAAGAATTTGGATATGAGTAATGGCGCTGTTAGGAATAACGGAGGAGGTTATTACAATCACCGACTTTTTTGGGAAGTGATGTCACCAAACGGTGGAGGAACTCCAAGCGGAGAATTGGCAGATGCTATTAATGAAGCATACGGAAGTTATGATGCTTTTAAAGAAGCTTTTTCAAATGCGGCCAAAACCCAATTTGGTTCAGGTTGGGCTTGGCTATGTGTACATCCTGGAGGAAAAGTTGAAGTTTGCTCTACTCCCAATCAGGATAATCCTATGATGCCTGGAGTTACTTGTGGAGGAACTCCCATATTAGGCCTTGACGTTTGGGAGCATGCTTATTACCTAAATTATCAAAATCGTCGCCCTGATTATGTAGAGGCTTTTTTCAATGTGATCGATTGGGATCAAGTAGCTTCATATTACAGTAGCAACAAATAGGAAATCATCTTTATTGATAATGAAACCCATCCCAAGAGGATGGGTTTTTTGTTGGTATAAAATCAAATGTCTTGAGGATCTTGAGTGCAGACACCCATGGAAGGGGTATTGTAAAGCAAATTCGTTTAACTAGTAATCATTCCCAATAAGAGTATAATGATGTAAAACAATGATCGTCGTAAAATTAAATGTCCTGTGGACATTTGGTGAACATACCCGCGGAAGCGTCAGGCTAGCATTTTTAAACAAGAGTTATGAGAGAATGTGATACGGCTCGCAAATCAATTTTGTATTTATCAAATTACAAAATGTGCTTTGCTCACCACCCCCTACGATTTGGTCCAATAAAAAAAGGTAAACGAGAGTTTACCTTTTTTTGCCCCAAATCTACCATGAACTTAACCTACTTATGCTATGGTATATTCAAATATATGCTATAATTTTTCTGAAGAAATAATTTTTTAGACCAATCGCTTTTTTATTCGTTAAAAAGCATCATTTTGGTGATTAGCCCAAAATACAAGGCATTTAAAGGCAAGAAACTAACAAATTTGTGTGATAATCGAAGCCGAAAAGTGTAGAAAATAAAAAAGGTAAACGAGAGTTTACCTTTTTTGCCCCAAATCTTACCATGAACTTAACCTACTTATGCTATGGTATAACACAAATATAAGCGAACTTTCTTAACTGGGTGTTGATTTTTCCTACTTTTGGACAAACGACTTTAATATTCGATAAAAAACACAATTATTTAATTTTTTACGATTATTTAACAGTAAACCCTAGTAAGCGCGGGCTGGATTTCCTTCGAAAAAGTGCACGTAAGCCCTATTTACTACTCGATTTCCACCATTTGTGGGATAGTCGCCGGTAAAATACCAGTCCCCTAAATTTTTGGGACAAGCTTTGTGTAAATCGCTTACCGATTGAAATATTACCTTCACTTCCGAAGTGATACTTTCATCATTTATGATATTGGCAATTTTATCAGACAATTCCTCATCGGTAAAAGGATCGTACAATTCCTTTACATAATTAACCACGTCCGAATCGGCCATGGAAAGCTGTGATTTACATTTATGGTAAATTTCCTCTACCACATTATAAGTACCTCGTTCTTTGTGCAATTCCAAAGCTGCATTAAATGCAACCAAATCTTCCAATCGAGCCATATCAATTCCATAGCAATCGGGATATCGAATTTGAGGTGCGGAGGAAACTACGATAATTTGCTTCGGATTTAAACGATCAAGCATTTTGAGAATACTTTTTTTCAAGGTAGTTCCTCTTACGATACTATCGTCAATGATTACAAGATTGTCGTTTGGGCGAACTACACCATAGGTAACATCATATACGTGAGCGACCAAATCGTCCCGACTGCTGTCCTCCGTAATAAAGGTTCTTAACTTAACATCTTTAATGGCCAATTTTTCGGTCCTAATCGTATGCGCCTGAATTTCCTCCAAGCGTTCATTTGTCAAATCAGAACCTTCCTTTAAAATAGCCTCATTTTTTTGCTTGTTCAATTCATCCTGTGCCGCTTCCAACATTCCATAGAAGGAGGTTTCAGCAGTATTGGGAATGAATGAGAAAACAGTATTTTCGGTGTCGTAATCTATGGCTTCCAAAACTTTCGGCATCACGAATCGACCCAGATCTTTTCGTTCCTGATAAATTTCGGCATCACTTCCGCGGGAAAAATAGATACGCTCAAAAGAACATGATTTTCTTTCCAAGGGCTCGAGTATCTGGGATATTTTAGAGGTGCCGTTTTTCTTTACGATCAAAGCATGACCCGGGTCCAATTCCTGAACTTCTTCAAAAGGAACATTGAACACTGTTTGAATGGCGGGTCTTTCCGAAGCCACCACAACCACCTCATCGTCTCTGTAAAAATAAGCGGGACGAATTCCTGCTGGATCTCTTAATACAAACGAATCACCATGGCCCAGCAATCCGGCCATTGCGTATCCGCCATCCCAGTCTTTTGCCGCTTTCCGAAGAATTTTAGCAAGGTCCAAATTTTCGATAATAAATGGAGAGGCCTGCTCTTTATTGAGTCCGGCAGCTTTGGCTTTTTTGTATTGTTTCCGAACAGCATCATCTAAAAAGTGCCCAATTTTTTCCATCACCGTAATGGTATCGGCCTTTTCTTTGGGATGCATTCCTAACTTGATGAGGTTTTGAAATAACTCCGTCGTATTAGTCATGTTAAAGTTTCCGGCAATAATTAGATTTCGATGCATCCAATTATTTTGTCGCAAGAACGGATGAACAGTTTCAATACTATTCCCGCCAAAAGTTCCATAACGCACATGCCCTAAAAGCAATTCTCCCACATAGGGGATTCGTTTTTTTTGTTCTGAAACATCTTCCTTAATACTTGGAGAACGTTCAAACTCTAAATTGATACGCTCATTTATTTGTGCGAAAATATCCTGAATGGGTTGAGATTCGTTGGAGCGAATTCTACTAATATATCTTTCACCAGGATCGACATCCAGCTTGATACTTGCAAAACCAGCACCATCCTGCCCGCGGTTGTGCTGCTTTTCCATCATTAGATACATTTTGTTTACTCCATAGAAAGCTGTTCCGTACTTCTCTTTATAGTATTCGAGAGGTTTTAGTAAACGGATTAAGGCAATCCCACATTCGTGTTTTAAAGCGTCACTCATATTTTCTTGAAATGAAAACGCCCCGAAATTCAGGGCGTGGCTTTATGTTAATTCTATATCGAACTGAGTTAAATTTTTAAATTGTTGCAAGCGTCTGTGCAGCTCTTTATCGGTTAAAGTGAGCAATCGCTCGGTACCAAATTTCTCTACACAAAACGATGCCAATGCCGAACCATTAATGATTGCGGTCTTCATATTTTCAAAACTGTAATCTCCACTTCTGGCCAAATAACCTGCGAAACCTCCGGCAAAGGTATCTCCGGCACCGGTTGGGTCGAAAACTTCTTCCAACGGTAATGCCGGTGCAAAAAACACTTCATTTTCATGAAACAATAAAGCTCCGTGCTCACCTTTTTTGATCACTACATATTCAGGCCCCATCTGCATAATCTTCTGTGCGGCTACTACTAATGAATATTCGTTCGTCAATTGTCTAGCCTCCTCATCATTAATAGTGATTACATCTACCTTGGCAATTACACTTAGTAATTCTTCTAAAGTATTATCCATCCAGAAATTCATGGTATCCAAAATAATTAATTTCGGATCGTTCATTTGATTGATAACACCCAGCTGAACCATGGGGTGTAAGTTCCCTAACATTACCACTTCAGAATTCCGATACGATTTCGGAACCACGGGATTGAAATCGGCCAGAACATTGAGTTCGGTCACTAAGGTATCCCTTGAATTCATATCGTTATGATATTTACCGCTCCAGAAGAATGTCTTACCTTCTTTTACAATTTCCAACCCATCAACATTCAAACCTTTGGAAGATAACATGTTGATATACGACTGGGGAAAATCACCTCCCACCACCGAAACGATGGCTCCGTCTACATCAAATTGAGCTGCCGAAAGACCTATAAAGGTTGCGGCGCCTCCGAGTATTTTATCGGTCTTCCCGAAGGGAGTTTCAATGGCATCGAAAGCTACGGTTCCAACTATAACAAGTTTACTCATGGAGAGGGTTTAAAAATAAGGGGCAAAGATACGTTTTTGTATGCATAAATACTAACAGATAAATTGGGTCATTTCCGTCCAAAATCGGCAGGGATTTCTCCCCAGGCTTTAGTTTCCCATTTTACAATAGTTGTTTTAAATTTATTTTTCTTTAGCCAGTTTTCGGCTCTTTCAACTAATTCGAACAAGGTCTTGTTTTTAGAGGTTTTTTTCAATTTCGTATTGCACTTCTTCTTTTTTACCCAACCCATGGCGATACGACTATCGGTGTATAAAATTCTGTCGCTTTTTTGTTGTTTTAAAAAAGCCAACCCATGAACGAGTGCTAGAAACTCTCCTACGTTATTGGTTCCTTGCTGAAAAGGGCCTTGATGAAACAATTGCTTTTTGGTTTGAGTGTCTACTCCACGATATTCCATCAATCCCGGATTCCCGCTGGAAGCTGCATCCACAGCTATTGAATACAAATTTGGCTCTCCAATATTTTTTAGCTCTTCTGCCGAAAGTTTCTTTTTTGTTTTACTTCCCTTTCCTTTGTAATCGGCGTATTCCTTGTCGTAAGCAATTTTGGCTTCCTTCAAGGTTTCAAAGGATTTATACTGCGCTCCCGAAATACCCTCAATGGCTTTTTTACAATCATCCCAGCTGTGATAGATTCCCGCCGGATTTCCAAACCAAACTACATAGTATTTCTGTTTTTTTGCCATTATGGATTGGTATCTGTTTTGATTAATAAAGACTCAATCACCTTAGGAAAAAACTCATGTTCTAATTTTTGAACTTTTTCAGCAACTACAGTCGCGGTGTCCTCTTTTTCTAATGCCACGGTTGCCTGAAAAATAATGGCCCCTTCGTCATAGTTTTTATTGACATAGTGAATGGTAATTCCCGATTCACTTTCGGCATTGGCAACAACCGCTTCATGCACATATTTTCCATACATGCCTTTACCTCCATACTTCGGAAGTAGGGCCGGATGAATATTGATTACTTTATTTGGAAAGGCATTTAGGATAGTTTCAGGAAATTTCAGAAGAAAACCTGCCAACACAATTAAGTCTGGTTTAAGATTTTTCAGCAATACTAAAACCCCGTTTTCGTCAAAAAGCGCTTCTTTGCTAAACGCCGAAGTCTCTATATTACTGGCCTCGGCACGTTTTAGGACTTTGGCATGTTCATTGTTAGACAGCACTTGAACAACCTCGGCAATTTTACTCTGCTTGAAGTGGTTAATAATATTTTGGGCGTTGGTACCACTGCCTGAAGCAAAAATAACAATGCGCTTCTTCATATAAGTTTGAGGTTGTTAAGAAGTAATAAATTAAAATAAAATACAAAAGTAAGGCAATCGGGATTTACTTCGCCCAAAATTGTTTAAATTGGAGACACATTTTACTGTTTAAATGGTGTTTTCAATTAAAAAATTTTATTTTTGCCACTTATAATTAAATCTAAAAATCAAGAATTATGTCAGACATTGCATCAAGAGTTAAAGCGATCATCGTAGACAAATTAGGTGTTGACGAAAATGAAGTTGTAAATGAAGCGAGCTTCACTAACGACTTAGGCGCCGACTCATTGGATACGGTAGAGCTTATTATGGAATTCGAAAAAGAATTCGACATTCAAATTCCAGACGATCAAGCTGAAAATATTGCTACGGTAGGACAGGCAATTTCCTACATCGAAGAAGCAAAATAAAACTACTTCCTTATGGAATTGAAGCGAGTTGTTGTCACAGGTCTTGGTGCCCTTACTCCCATCGGAAATAACATCTCAGAATATTGGGATGGATTGAAAAATGGAAGAAGTGGTTGCGCACCAATCACCTATTTTGATACCGAAAAGTTCAAAACAAAATTCGCTTGTGAAGTTAAAAATTACGATCCACAAAATCATTTTGATAGAAAAGAGGCACGAAAACTAGATCGTTTTGCGCAATATGCGTTAGTTTCTAGTGACGAGGCCATCATAGACGCAGGTATCGACCTTGACCAAATCGATAAGTTTCGAGTTGGTGTAATATGGGGAGCAGGTATAGGCGGATTGGAAACTTTTCAAAATGAAGTTATAAATTTTGCAGGAGGGGATGGAACACCGCGTTTCAACCCCTTCTTTATTCCCAAAATGATCGCCGATAT
>JABDKT010000244.1 GCA_013002065.1 Flavobacteriaceae bacterium | reverse complement strand
TTCGCTTAAGGTGAATATAGTTATTACAATCCGTTGTTTTTCTCAACTTCTACTTGCATTGGGTTTTCCAAGGCCCAAGTATCCTGACGGGTACCGGTTAATTGCCAGCTTACCTTAATGTTGGGTTCATTAGTCTTGATTACAAATGTGTTTGAATTTGCATTGAGTGGTTCCCAAACAACAGCCTGGGCAAAACTTTTATCCACTATAGTGAGTTGATATTTAAAATCGGTGTTCAAAGCGCTCATATAATTAGGAAGTTCGATTGTTGCGAATCCTTCTTTGTTAGTACTTACATTACCGCTGTATATATTTACTCGCTCGTTACTCTCAATTGAATTGTGAACCAAATATTTATTATCCGGATCCAACGGGTGATCAATTTTAAAAGCTTTAGCTGCGGCACTCATGGTTCCCCCAATTAAAATGTCGGATGCAACTTCCACGTCTCCTTCAAAGACCGCCGCTAATTTAGACGGATCTGCAGGAATCACTCTTAACGCACTATGTGTACCCGATGTGGCCGAAGATGAAATAAGTACGGCTGCATCTGCCACCGAACCGGATGAAAGCAGGTCAAAATGTGCCACTCGTCCAAAGGTACTAAAGCCCGAGGTGTTAGATTGTTCCACATGCAAGGCATCGTCGGGTGTACTTCCTGGATTTCCAAACATATCGATATGCAGTCCATTTCCTATTCCATGATTGATTATTTCAACCGTAGGTGAATCATTTGAAAGGTTTGGAGTTTCAAAATATCCCGCCCTTCCTTCGCCGTCGTGTTTAGCAAATAAGGCTGGTTCTGTATTCGCATCACTTCCTGCTTCAGCATTTATTACATTGATATTTACACCAATGCCTTTACCATTAGAAACTACATTAACTGTTGGGCTGTCATTAACTTTTCCAAACATCTCATCTGTTGTGATAAATTGTGCAGTTTCTCCAGCGCCAAAATTATTTGCCACTAAAGTAGTCTCGGTATTTGCGTTATTGTCGTCTGTATTAAAAGTTGCTACCGAACCTAGACCCATTGTATTTGCGAATAGTGTGACATCGCCATTGGTGGGTGAACCTGTAAAAATATGGGCTCCTTTACCCGTACCTCCATTGTCCACAAATATTCCTGTACCTGCCCCCGCTTGTGTTACAAATAATGCTTCACCGCCACTTGCCGGATTTCCGTTAAAAATATTTAGTCCTATGGCTGGCCCTGCATTGTCAATAAGCATGGCATCTTCGGTTCCAAACTGTCTTACTCTTATAACCTCTTTGTCATTGACAGCATTGGTGTTCCGAACATCAATTCCTATTCCTGTACCTGTATTGCGTACGTCAATCGCGTCACCAGTACCGAACTGATCTACTGCCAATGCAACTTCACCACCTCCAGCTAAATTATCTACCAAAAGTGCAATTCCTGTTCCGTCGTTGTCAACTTTCATGGCATCAAAGCCATTTGCAGCATTCGAATTCCAAATATTTAATCCTATTCTCGTACCTGCATTTACAATATCAAGGGCATTTCCAGAAGCTGCGGCATTTAAGTTGATTTCTAATCCGTCGCCTGCTCCAGAATGGTCAATTTTTAATGCCTTCGAACCTGCATTCCCTGCCAAATTATCTATGTACATAGCATCTCCACTTCCGTCGTTGTCTATTTTTAAAGCGTTGGAAGCATTCGCAGCATTACGGTTCCAAATGTCGGTTCCAATTCCCGTGCCGTTATTGTCTACAAAGATTCCTTTTCCAACTCCTCCGTCATGTAGTATATGCAGTCCTTCTCCCACGCCGTTATGATAGCCGTAGAATGCGGCTTTGTTTCCTAAGTTGCTAGCCCAAATTCCGAAGGCGTCACCGTTTCCTAAACCGTAAATAGCCGTTTGGTCCAGAGCTGTTGCGCCCGATACATAGAGTCCGGTATAATCGGCATCACCTGTGATTTCGAGTCCGCGATTATCTGTAGAAATTATTTCTATTTTCCCATCGTCGGCGTTGATAATTCGAGTTTCCGGTGCTCCACCTAATTGCTCGTCATAGGCCTCGTCCAAAGAGTTTCCGCCACCGGCACCTGCGTTTTCAGCATAAAGTGCATATGGAACACTAAGTAATTCGCTGGTTCCTTCAATGGAATAGCTGGTTCCTCCAGAGGGGTCTATTTCAGATTTGATAAAGAAACTGTCACTTCCCCAATCGATAGTCGAAAAATCTCCCGATACAACCGTTCCGGCACCTACTTGTAAGGTCATTAATCCGTTAGAGTTAGTACTTGGAGTATGAGTCTCAACAAAAACGGCGGTTCCTGTAGGTGATCCTTCCAGGATGCTGATTTGTGTACCTACTGTGGTATTTGTGATTAAAACGTCGCTACCATCTCTAACTACCGCTTGATAAGTCATTTTTTGAGGGGCCTGCGCCCATAAGGTTGTAGTTAAAAAGAGAGCTAATACTAAAGTATATATGGTTTTCATAATTTTTATTTTTTAATGATTTTAAATGATTTAAGGAGTGAATAGTTATCAAAAACATGTAGTAAGTACACGGCACTTGATAGTTCGTCCATTGTAACTTCTGTGGTATGGTCGCTTATTCGTTCCTTTGATAATAATCTTCCATTGATATCAAAAAGTTGATAATTGAGATTTTCGAATTGAGAACTATCCAATCTGATATTCACGTTAGAAATGGTGGGATTGGGATAAGCAGTAATTTCCACTGAAATATTTGGGTAGTCGTCTGTCCCTAACACAAAAATTTCATAAGGCTGCTGCAAACCTAGGTTGGCAGTTCCACCACTTCCGGAGGCTTCGATATAATCGATTTGCCCTACCGAATAACTCAAACTGCCTCCACTTCCTGTTCCTTCACCTCCTGTGGGTGTTACATTGCTTTGCCCAAGCATCGCAGTGGTTCCGAAGCACAGAAAAATCAAGAATAAATTGTAAAGTGATTTTTGTTTCATAATTAATTTTTTAACGGTTAATACTCTTTATTTGGAGTTAATACATTCGTATGTCAATTCTCAACTGTATTTTGTAACCTTTCTGAACTTTTTTTAATATTTTTATTACAAACCGCTTCTCTAAATACACTTACTATTAAATCGACTACTTCCGATAAAACTCTTTTACGAATGATTCTTGGTTCAAGCATGGAACGAGAAAAGGCCCTAAAGGAGATTTATCAAACAAATAGAATGAAGGTTTGCTCATATATATTGGCAAATTCCGGAAGTGCCGAAGAAGCCAAGGATGCCTATCAGGAGGCAGTTATTGCTTTTTATGAAAATGTGAGGGATGGAAAATTCAAAGGTGAAAGTGCAATAGGAACCTATTTGTATTCCATAACGAAATTCAAATGGCTGAATCAATTGAAGAAGGATAAAATAAGAACGGGTCACCATGAAAAGGTGAAACAAGACGAAATCGATGAGGGACCCATGGCAGTGCTCATAGAAGGAGAACAGAGAAACCAAATTATGGCTGTTTTAGCCGAATTAGGAGACAGATGTAAAGAATTATTAATTCAGAATATGTTTTATAACTCCTCTATGAAAGAAATTGCGAAAGTAGGTAAATACAGCAGTGAGCAGTTAGTAAGAAACACAAAATACAAGTGTTTAAAGAAGTTAAAAGAAATGGTTTCGGCGCGACCGCAACTGGAAATGATACTTAGATCTTATGAGTGACGAAAATACATATCGTTTTGAGAATTATTTAAAGAATGAGATGTCTAGTGATGAGCGCGACGCTTTTGAAAAAGAACTCGGTAACAATCCTGAATTAGCATCCGATTTTCAAAACTTTAAGAATACGTACCAATTAATCCAACAAGCCGGTCGTATCGAATTAAAAGAAACATTGGAGGGATTTGAAGAGGAAATGGGAACACTATCTACGAACAAAGGTGTTATTCCATTATGGGTAAAACGAGCGCTACCCATTGCCGCAGTTCTTATAATTAGTATTGGAATTTATCAGTACTACTTCGCCAATACCGGCTTCACTGCCAACGAAATTTATGCCGACTACTATGAAGTTTACCAGGCTCCTTCCAATCTACGAACGGAGGGTCAATCTCAATTTGTAAAATGGAATGAGGCGATTACTTTCTATAATGACGGTGAGTTTGAGGCCGCCGCCGCCGCTTTTAAAAATTCTGAAAGTGAAATTCCTGAATATGAACGAAATTTCTATTCTGGTATGGCTAGTTTGGCCATGGACAACCCCAATTTGACTTCTGCCATTGAAAGTTTTGACCAAGTACTGGCTACCGACAATGATTACAACGAACAGGCTCTTTGGTATAAGGCTCTGGCACTTTTGAGGATTGGCAATTTAAAAGAGGCCAAAAATCTTTTGTATGAAATTTTGGAGAATGAGAGTTATATGTATCAAGATGCCACAGAAATTGTTCAACTTAAAATTACCAATTAAGCAGCTCTTTTTTTGCTTCTGAAATAGAAAAATCCTAATAATAGAGCTGCCAATCCCAAACCTGCCCACCACAATTTTTGATGGGATTTAGACTCCAATTTAAAAGTATTTCCCGTGAGTCTGAAACTACTCCAATAGAAAGGGTGGAGTTTTTCCGGTGTTGCAGTATTGAGATAATTAATTTTAGCATTTTGTAACGCGACATCTTTGGTTTGGCCTTCTTTCAGGTTCACCAAAAAAGTCTGAGTTAAGTCGGCCGAAGCGGCGTCATCTACTGCCCATAGTGTTGACAAGAGCGATCTACTCCCTGCATATTGAAAGGCCCTTTCTAAACTTAAAATTCCTTCTCCACGCTCCAATTTTCCACTCGCCGTATTACAGGCACTAAGTATGACCAATTGAGAATTGATGTTCATATTATAAATCTCGTAGGTGTGAAGGATACCGTCTTCCTTTTGCGACGGATTAAAATATAACTTCGACAGCAAAGGGTGTTCATCTTCAACTTCTCCATGCATTGCGAGGTGAATAATACCTGCTTTCGTTGAGTTCGCTTTTAAAATTTCTTCTGAAACATTCGAGCCAATAAAACTTCTTCCGTTGAATAAATTAGCGGCAAATTCCACTTCCGAAGAATTAAATTGTAGATTGGATAAGTTCTCGCGTGTGGAATTACTCCCACCGTTTTGATACGTTGGAGCGAAACCCAAATATTGGTCTTGTTTAGTTCCGTTCACTTGAGATTTACTATAAATGGAGGCTGAGGGCGAGTATGAAACCGCATACGACTTTAGAAGATAGGGTAGAGATTTGTAATCACGTTCGTTCGTTTTGACCGATTTTTCCAGCAATAATTCGAAAGGGAGGTAGGATAAGATTCCGTCTGGAACAACCACTAGTTTTTTGAAATTTCCATCTTTCAATTCGGATGAAAGTAAATCTTCGTACAAAGCTTTAGAGTAGGCCACAAAACTTTCATATTGCTCTTGAGGTGACTTCTGAATTCGAATCTTACCGTGAACTTCTTGGATTAAATCTTCCACAGTGTTCACTAAGTTCATTACATTTTCAATTTTTCTAATTTGAACCTTTTCCGAAGTAATTAGAAAAACAAAGCCCAAATTCTCTCCCATAAAATATGAAACAAGTCCTTTCGATTCTTCCGCAAGACCCTCTTGAATCTTCTCCAAAGATTCGACCTCGGGTTGAAACTTCAACTGATAGAATTCTGGATAAGCAGTTTTAATTGTATTTAGAAGCAGATCGTATTCACCCTTCAATTTATCGAGTTTATTATTGTAGAGTGAAAGCATTTTGTTTCTCACTTGGGCACATCTTTTTTCTTCAGACTCCAGCTTCCCCATATATTCGGTAATTGAACTTTGAAGTTCCCGTTCTTTTACTATCAATTCGTTTGGGACATTGGCAAAAGAAGCATTTTGATAATCGTCGAAAGTAGCCAATAGCAATAAAGCTTTACTGCGTTCAGAAAAAATAAACGCTTTTTCCAAATACTCTTTATCGTTCTTAAGTTCGAAGAGCTTAACAGCGGTGTCAATGCTATTCTCCACCAGATTTAGGGTTCGTTGTGTCCAAAAAAGCTGTGAAGCCTCACTCATATGCCCTTGTTTCATTGCTTCCAATACCTCCAATGCCGTTTCTTGAGTTTCTAAAGCCGCCATTAAGTTTTTTTCTTCGAAATTTTGAGAATACCAATCTTTTAATAATTCGCCTTTAGCCATGAGGGATTCGAGCAAATATTGATGGGATTTTATCTTCATGGAAGTATTGGGATTGGAGTAAATATCGGTTCCATCGACTTCAGGAACGAGTTTAGCAATCGCGTCCTGATAGGTTTTTAATGCCTCCATAGTGTCTCCTGAAGCTCGAATGGCTCTACCCACAAAATTTTGGCAAGCAGCGGTAAGTGAATGTCCTTTGCCATATATTTTTTCCCGCCAGGCTAGAGCCTCTTTGTAATAATCTAAGGCATTGTTGTAATTGCCGTCGTTCAACGCACTGTCTGCTTTTTTAATTGTGTTTTCACTAATGTCATTATTCACTTCTTGTTCATGAACTACAGATGCATTAAAAAAATCAAGCGCATTTTCAAAGTCGTCAAGTTCCCAATACATATCTCCAATCGCTTCATTAAGACTTCGCATGAGCGTATGTTCGGGCGGGTAAATTTCGGACCAGATGGGGACTACGAGCAAATAGTTTTGAAGTGCGAGTTCATACTCTAACATTTCATAATGAACATTTCCCAAATTGTAATTACAAATAGAGATATTAAAGTGCTTGTCGGGATATTTTTCTCTATAAATTTTTAATTCTCGAGCGTAATACTCTTTCGATTTTTCGAAATCTCCTCGATCACGACTTTTGTTACCCAGTGCCCTTAAAGTAAGTCCTTTGTGAAATACCGGAATACTGTCCAATTGATCAAAATGATACAATGCTTTTATAAGATTGGGGTAAGAATCGTCGCCTTTGTAATTGATAAGGAAATAGTAACGCCCCAGCGACAAATGATCTTTTACTTGAATAGTATCAAATATTCTATCCTCTATTTCACTCAAAAGATTATTATAAAATAACGTATCAGGCCTTAATGCCGAACTTTCTGCCAGGTACATTTTAAATTTGAAATCGGGAGGAATATTTTCTTCTATTCTTAGGGCTCTGGCGCTCATTAAAGCCTCATTGGCCTTTCGTTCTTTCAGCATATTTCTATGGATTAGAAATTGCCAAGTATAAAGCTCAATCTTCTGTTTTTTGGTTATTTCAGGACATAAAAGTAGTTGTTCCGATTTTTCTAAAGCTGCACCAAAATCTCCTTTGTCATTTAAAATTTCAACAGTCTCAAGTTCCACCCGAAAATTACAATTCTGGGCTTGAAGGTTCGTCATGTGGACGAGACAAAACAGTAAGCAACCAAATATCTTCATTAGATTCAATTCGTTCCCTGTGAACAAGTTACTAAATATTATTGGGTAGAATGTGACAGACAGCATAAGCCATCGTAATTAGAAGTAATTTTAATAATTACGTGTTTTTACGTAAGGGAGGACTGATATGGAGTGGTTAATTTTATGTTTCTTATTTATAGATGATTAGATGGACACGTATATGCCGTTTAGAGTAGGCAAATGGTTACCTCAGGACCGAAGAATAATAAACAATTGGCTCCAAGATTTAATTGTAGAGGTAGAACACACGCCCAAACATATTCATCCAATCATTCAAGAATTACAGAACATGATCGAGACCGACGCAAAATTGTTCATGTTATTTCAACTCATGTTCGAACAGGTGCCCATAAAATATAAAACCAATCCCGCCGGGGGAAAACAAATAAGAGACTACAAACATGCTTTATCGCTCTTGAATTACATAATGACCAAAGCTCCGGAGTTCAACTTAACCGGTTTGGTGGGATTTCCAATCAATGCGATTTTCGATTGGTCGATGGGAACTACCGCCGGATTTGCGGCATTTTTAGATGATAAGTTTAATAGACAATTACAAAAGGTTCTGGATGAGTGGGCTAAGTTTTTAGAATCAAAAGACTCGGCTTATGTTTTAAACGACAATCCTAGAAGTGGTTGGTTTGGGGAAGATGCGCAGAAAGCGATGCCTAATTTTGTTGAGGAGTTTAAATGTGATCCGGAAAAACCGCATTACGGATTCACCTCCTGGGATGATTTCTTCACCAGAGAATTTCGAGAGGGTGTGCGCCCAATTGCAGAACCAGAAAATGACAATGTGATCGTAAATGCTTGTGAGTCGGCACCCTATAGGGTGGTAGGCAAAATTTCTCTTCGGAATAAATTCTGGATAAAGGGACAGGAATACTCTTTGCAACATTTGCTCAACGATGACCCATATACCGAGACTTTTTTAAAAGGAACCATTTATCAGGCTTTTTTAAGTGCGTTAAGCTATCATCGATGGCATAGTCCGGTAAGTGGTACCATTAAGAAGGCCTATAAAATTGAAGGAACCTATTATTCTGAAACATTAGCCGAAGGTTTTGACCCTTCGGGTCCTAACAAATCTCAAGGTTATATTGCTGAAGTAGCTACTAGAGCCTTAATTTTTATTGAAGCCGACAATCCGGAGATTGGATTAATGTGTTTTATACCCATAGGAATGGCTGAAGTATCCACCTGTGATATTACGGTGTACGAAGGTCAGCATGTGAAAAAAGGGGATCAACTAGGTATGTTTCACTTTGGAGGCTCTACCCATTGTTTGTTATTTCAATCTCGAGTAAAACTGAAATTTGATTTCCACGGACAAGAACCCGGATTAGGTTCCAAAAATATCCCCATTAACTCAAGAATTGCTACAGTAGTAGAATGACAAGTTATATCCTAAATTTGTTATTATTTACAAAGAAAATGCTGTTTACTAAAAATAACTTTCCGTTTTCCCAGAAAGAACGGAACAACACATCATCGACCATATAAATTACACTTCCGGAACCCATACGAGTTTCTCCAAATACAAGAGAATTCTTTAGCTTGGCTTTAGCGTCTTCTCCTGAAAATCCGGAAACACTTTTGGCGTCGTCCTTTATGTATCCTACGTTATATCCCGATTCTAAAAACTGGTAAGAACTGCTGCCCAGCTTCAGACTGTAATAATTATTGTCATAACCAAAGGCCATAGGATGAGAATTGTCGAGAGTAACTTCATAAATGCTCCCCGTGATGAGATCTTTTACTCTCGCGCGTTCACGCTGATCGTAAGGGATCAAATTTTCTTCGTTTTCATCATCACCTTCAGAATCGTTCTTTTTGAGGTTAAATCCGTCCTTGTTGGCAAAAGTGTTCATGGCACTTCCCATAGCAATTACTTTTCCGCCTTTGCGAATCCATTCTTTTAAATCATCGAGTTGATTATCGCCCATCAAATTACTATACCATCCACTAGGCATAATAAGTACATCGAAATTTTCAAGCTGGTTCACACTGAAATAATCCGTATCGATAGATGTGATAGGATATTGGAGTTGAGCTTCAAAAAAGTGCCAAATTGAACCATAATTTAGGGAAGAGGTGCCTTCTCCCTTAAGAACGGCAATACGTTTAGGGCTAATAAGTTTAACGTCTGGAGAACCGAAATCGGTACCGTTATCACTAAAGCTGGTACTTGCTGGATACAATTTTCGGCCGAAAAGATTGGCCATCTTAGTTACGGTTTCATCGAACTGTTCATTACTTCTATTATCACTCTTTGTTATAATAAGGCTACCCTTTTTGAATTTTTGTCCGTTGAAGCTTAGGTCCTTTTCAGAAAATCTAACTTTTATTTTGGCGTCTAAGAGTGCTACTAAAAAAGAGGCATCGTACAAACTATTCCAAGGTGCAATATATCCTGCGCTGGCCAGCACCACTTGATTAAGTTCTTTAACAGAGGGATTAGCCGCATTCATTTCAACCGCCGTGGTGCTGGCCACGCAGTTGAGACCGTAGGCATAAGGAACGCTCCAGGCCGTGATATCGTAAGTAAGAGGTTCATCCAACTTCGCATCTTGTTCGAAAAGCACTTTAACCATCTTACCTTTTGGCTGATTGGTAGGTACCACTAACGCTCCTCGAGAATTTAAGGTAGTATTTAAATTTGAAGTGAAGCTATATCCACTCACTTTACTATTCGTAAATCCATACTCAATATTATGTAAATCTAATAATTGAGTAAGTGATTTGATTTTATCGGGATGCCCGGTAAGCACATAACTCTTGTACTTTAAATTACTGTTATTGAAATATTTTTTGAATTCTGTATTGAGACGATCCGCATTTTGAGATGAAATCTCAACTGTAGATAATCCCGTAGTTACATGATGTGCCACTCGATCGATTAGAGTGAGTTCATATCCCTCATCCGTGTTGATTCCTAATCCGGCACGACCGTGTCCTGCTTGTTCGTAAGTCATTCCAATGGCTCCCATAAACGTTGGATAGGTATCGCCATAGCTGGGATATAACAAATCGAATCTCTCTCGTGTGAAAAACAACCAACCTTCTTTATCAAAATACTTTGCGTGATTCTTCCCGATAGCTGTTTGGAATTCACGCTGCCAATTAGAAATCACTTCGTGATAGGGTTCTGCTGCGGGAGCAAAATAATAAGGCTCATTAATTCCTTGTTCGTGGAAGTCAACGTGAATATGCGGCATCCAGCGATTGTAAATTTTTAAACGTTGTTTACTTTCCACTTGGGTGGCCCAGGCCCAATCTCGGTTTAGGTCAAAATAATAATGATTGGATCGACCGCCCGGCCATGGTTCATTATGCTCTGTGGCAACTTGTTTTGGATTATAAGGTGTCGCTTTTACCTGATTGTACCAATTGGCATAGCGATCTCTTCCATCAGGGTTGATACATGGGTCGATGATGACCACAGTATTTCGCAGCCAGTCTTGTTTTTCGGTAATGAGTTTATGCAAGGTTACCATGGCGGCTTCCGTACTTGAAGCTTCGTTTCCATGTACATTGTAACTAAGCCATACGATGGCGATTTTCGGATTCGCGGTTCCTTCTTCGATACCAATTTGTTTGAGATTATCGGTTCTAATTTTTTCGATATTCCTTAAATTTTCAGGAGTAGAAACTACCGCATAGGTGAGAGGTCTGCGCTCGTTGGTCGTTCCATAGGATTCATAAGTTACCATATCGGAATTCGATGCTACATGTTCAAAATAAAGCACCACATCGGCGTGACGAGAAAATTCGGTGCCTATTTCATAGCCTAGGAAATCGGAAGGAGCTTTTAGTTGTGCGAAGGTCGAAATTTGGCTTAATAATAGCACGAAAACAAGGAATCTATTCATCTTATATTGGTTATTTGAAGGCATTAAAACTAAGAAACAAATATGAATTTAGAATTCTGCATTCTGAATTATTTAACATTAACGTATTTTTAGAGTTAGAAGGGTGAAAAAGTCTTTATTTTTGTTTCATTCTGAATAACCTATGCCAAAACAACTGCTTCCGTATCGGAATACCAACAGCTTTTCCAATCTCATTTGCGATTATTTGGACCAAAAGGACGGTACAAAAGCGTTTTATGGTCTATTTCCTTCCCTTGAAAACTTTAAACAACAGGCAGAAGCAAAGAAGAAAAGTTTTGGAACCGAAACCAGAGAGCTCCTTGTTAAGTGTTTAAAGAAGCAGTACAACGGATTTCAAATTTCCGAAGAGACACAGAAAAATCTTGAGGC
Source organism: Flavobacteriaceae bacterium (assembly GCA_013002065.1). Lineage (GTDB taxonomy): Bacteria > Bacteroidota > Bacteroidia > Flavobacteriales > Flavobacteriaceae > Aureisphaera. The sequence continues at coordinate 5,127 of JABDKT010000244.1, read as the reverse complement.
ATTAAAAAATACTTCGACTTTTACGATAACTACCGGACACCAGTTGAACCTTTTTACAGGTCCCTTGTATTTTTTATATAAGATATTCTCGGTGATCAACCTTTCCGAAGAACTCAATTCAAAACACGCTTCAATGCACTTTGTTCCGGTGTATTGGATGGCGACCGAAGACCACGATTTTGAGGAAATCAATTATTTCAATTTTGCGGGTAAAAAAATGGTGTGGGAGAAGGATGGAGGTGGTGCTGTTGGTGAATATGATACTAAAGGACTCAAAGAAGTATATAAATTGCTGAAGTTGGAATTCGGACAAGGAGAATCGGCTCAAGAACTCTTGGAATTATTCGAAAGTTCATATCTCAATCATAGAAACCTAGCCGATGCCACGCGAAATTTGGCCAATGAATTATTTAAAGAATATGGATTGGTGATTGTAGATGGTAATGACGCCCAATTGAAATCGGCGTTTGTTCCTTTTGCTGAAAAAGAACTTACCGGTCAATTGGGATTCCAAAAAATAAGTAAAACATCGAAACGATTGGTGGAAGCAGGTTATGCCGAACAGGTACATCCGCGTGAAATCAATTTATTTTATTTGAACTCCGGACTCAGAGAACGGATTATAGAAAAGGACGGACATTACTTTATAAATGATACCGAAATTTCGTTTTCGAAGGAGGAAATATTAGATGATTTGAATTCACATCCGGAACGATTTTCTCCCAATGCTTTGTTACGTCCGTTGTATCAGGAAGTTATTTTACCTAACATCTGTTATACTGGTGGAGGAGGCGAATTGGCCTATTGGTTTCAGTTGAAAGAATATTTCGAGGAACTTGAGGTAGAATTCCCAATTCTGTTACTTCGGAATTCGGCATTATTGGTTTCTCAAAGCTTGCATAAAAAGCTAGACAAATTAAATGTTGATATATCCGAACTATTTATGAAACCTCATGAACTTGCAAGTGTTCACACCAAGAGAATTTCAGAAATAGAAATTGATTTTAGTCCGCAGCGGGAGCATCTCCAAAAACAATTTGAGGAGTTATACCAATTGGCGAAAAAAACCGATGCCTCATTCTTAGGAGCCGTTGGAGCGCAGGAGAAAAAGCAGTTGAATGGTCTCGATCATTTGGAAAAACGGCTTCTAAAAGCCCAAAAACGAAAACTTAAGGACGAATTGGAGCGTCTGGAATTGATTCAGTCTGCCTTGTTTCCCAATGAAAATCTACAGGAAAGAGCGAAGAATTTTTCAGAGTTTTATTTGGAGCAGGGAAGTGATTTATTGAAGTTAGTCAAGGAAAATCTGGACCCTTTGGCGAATGAATTTACAATTATTTATACCTAGTGAAGACCCGTTAAAACTCTTGAAAACTCTGTTCAAAACTGTCCAAAAAATTATATACGCATTCCATTCAAAATAATTTTTTAGCTTACTTTTGCCTATGCAAAATAACGTCCTAATTTTAGACTTCGGATCTCAATATACACAACTCATTGCCAGGCGTGTTAGAGAGTTAAATATCTACTGTGAGATTCACCCTTATCATAAAATTCCGGAAAATTTAGACAACTTTAAAGCGGTCATTTTATCGGGTAGCCCATTTTCGGTGCGCGCCGAGGATGCGCCGCATCCCGACCTTTCCAAAATAAAAGGTCACAAACCGCTGTTGGCGGTTTGTTACGGCGCGCAGTACCTAGCGCATTTTCATGGTGGTAAGGTGGCTCCATCAGACAATAGAGAATACGGGCGTGCTAAATTAACGACCATTTACGTTAATTCCGGACTATTTGCCGGTATCCCGGAAGACACACAAGTTTGGATGAGTCATAGTGACACCATCGCCGAACTACCTCATGGAGCCGTTCGTTTAGCAAGCACCAACGATGTTCACAATGCGGCATACCGTTTAGAACGTGAAGAAACATACGCCATTCAGTTTCATCCAGAGGTATATCACACCACTCATGGTAAACAACTTTTGGAGAATTTCCTGATTGATATTGCGGAAATTCAAGCATCCTGGACGCCGGCTGCCTTCGTCGATACTACCGTCAATGAATTAAAAGAAAAATTGGGTGATGATAAAGTGGTTCTCGGTCTAAGTGGAGGAGTGGACTCTACCGTAGCCGCTGTCTTGTTAAACAAAGCTATTGGCAAAAACTTGTACTGCATCTTCGTAAATAATGGTTTACTTCGGAAAAATGAATTCCAAAATGTGTTGGATCAATACGAACACATGGGCCTAAACGTAAAAGGAGTTGACGCTTCGGCACGTTTCTTGAAAGCATTGAAGGGAATTTCAGATCCCGAGGCCAAACGTAAGGCCATAGGGAATTCGTTCATTGAGGTTTTCGACGATGAAGCTCATCAATTGAAAGATGTCGATTGGTTAGCGCAAGGGACAATATATCCGGACGTAATCGAGAGCGTTTCGGTAAATGGCCCTTCTGTGACTATAAAGTCACATCACAACGTGGGTGGACTGCCCGATTTTATGAAATTGAAGGTGGTGGAACCGCTACGTATGTTATTTAAAGATGAAGTACGCAGAGTAGGAGCCGAATTGGGCATCGATCCCGAATTATTGGGACGACATCCATTTCCGGGTCCGGGATTGGCCATCAGGATTTTGGGCGATATCACAGAAGAAAAAGTTCGTATATTACAAGAAGTTGATGCTGTGTTTATCAACGGATTAAAAAAATGGAACTTGTACAATGATGTCTGGCAGGCCGGAGCGATATTACTTCCGGTGCAAAGTGTAGGGGTGATGGGAGACGAAAGAACCTACGAAAAAGTCGTAGCACTAAGAGCGGTAGAATCCACCGATGGAATGACAGCAGATTGGGTAAATTTACCCTATGAGTTTTTACAAGAGACCTCGAATTATATAATAAACAGAGTTAAAGGCGTTAATAGAGTAGTCTATGATATAAGCTCAAAACCGCCGGCAACCATTGAATGGGAATAATGCATCCCCAATTATGAAACAACACACCTATTTAATGAAGTTATTAGTAACTTTTATTTTCCTTTTTTCGCTTACCGTATCCTTGGCGCATAGCCCTTTTCAGGATAAATACAGAAGCCATAGAGTGAAGCAAGGCGAAACGGTTTATAGCATCGCGAAAACCTATAATGTTTCTGAAAACGAGATTTACAAACTGAATCCCGATGCACGAGGAGGAATTAGTTCGAATAGTATTCTTATCATTCCTTCTTCCGATGTGATCAATGCGGCTTCACAGGAAATAAAATTCAAAAAACACAAGGTAAGACGCAAGGAAACTCTCTACAGCATCGCTAGGAAATACAACGTTTCTGAAGACGATATTAAAAAATACAACAAACATCTTTATTCCAAAGGCCTCAAGAAAGGTGAAAAGCTCCAAATTCCAATCTCTTTGGCTAAAACGGAGACCGTAACGGTAGTCTCAAACAATACTTCGGAAGCGTCCAATAACTACGCTACTCATGTGGTGGCAGCCAAAGAAACGAAATACGGCATTGCCCGTAAATACGGAATTAGCATCGCAGAACTCGATGATCTCAATCCCAATCTACCTGAAAACTTTCCGATTGGTACCGAATTGAAAGTTCCTAAGACTTCGGTAACCACTTCAGCTACGATTGAGGAAGAGTCTTTCGATTTTTATGAAGTACAACCAAAGGAAGGATTCTTTCGACTGAAGGTAAAATTAGGCTTATCTCAGGAAGAAATTGTTGCACTCAATCCTTATGCGAAAGACGGTCTCAAAGACGGAATGATACTTAAAATTCCGAAAGAAAGTACAGATAGTTCGCCCATTTCAGAAAAAATAGATCTTGAAAACGCTATCTCAAATCGAGATCCGAAACGATTGGCGTTGCTATTACCATTTCAGCTAAAAAGTGCAACAGACTCTATAAAAGCAAATACCGAACTAATCAAAAACAATCGAACGATGCGTATCGCGCTCGACTTTTACAGCGGCGTGCTTATGGCTTCTGAATTCTTAAAAGATAAAGGAATTTCGGTCGAATTGAATGTGTACGATACAGAAGGAAGTGCCGCCAAAACAACTGCGATTATAAGTAGAAACGATTTTTCTTCCATCGATGCGGTTATTGGTCCATTATTGAGTAAGAATGTGGAAAGAGCGGCATCCGATTTAAAATCTAAGGATGTACCGGTGTTTTCTCCTCTTAGTAATAGAAGTATCAAACTTACTTCCAATTTATTCCAAACTTTGCCTCCGGATTCCATGTTGGAAAAGGCCATGATCGAATACTTAAAGGAAAATTCCGAAGGTAAAAACGTTATCGTTATTTGTGATGGTAAAAAAGCCAAACAAAAAACAGCACTCATGGAAGCAATTCCGGAAGCCATTTCGATCGCACCTCGTGAGAAAGGTTTTCTTTATGTAGTGGATATCGAGGAAAAAATTGATAAAACAAGAGAGAATTGGGTCATACTTGAGTCTGAAGATCCGGTAATTCTCAGTAATGTGATAGGACTTCTCAATGGTATGCCCGAGACACATCAAATCCGATTGTTCACCACCGATAAAAACGAAAATTACGATTATCACGATGTTTCCAATGTGCATTTAGCCAATTTGGATTTTACCTTTCCATCCATAAGTCGGACCTACAATTTCGATGAGAAAAATGCCTTTTTGGTAAGCTATAAGAATAAATACGGCGTTTTACCTAACCGTTTTGCCGTTCGCGGATTCGACCTTACATACGATATCCTTTTGCGTTTGGCCTCTTCGGGCAATGTTTATGATGCCAGTAACAACGATTACGAAACCGAATATGTCGAAAACAAGTTTAACTATCAGAAAAAGATGTTCTCGGGTTATCGAAACAATGCCTTTTATATTCTGAAATTTAACAAAGACCTTCAATTGGAGGTGGTAAAATGAGCACGGCAACCGTAACCTATCTCGGCAATCTCCGAACTGAAAACAAACATTTGAAATCTGGTGATATATTTCACACAGACGCACCCTTAGATAACAATGGTAAAGGAGAAGCTTTCTCTCCCACGGATACCGTAGCAACAGGTTTGGCGAATTGTATGCTCACGGTCATGGGAATAAAAGCCAGAAATTTGGAAGTAGATATTTCAGGCGCAG
>JABDKT010000219.1 GCA_013002065.1 Flavobacteriaceae bacterium | reverse complement strand
CTTCAAAATGTGTATATCACTGCGGAAGTTATCGAGTAATATTCTCGTTTTTTACATACTCTGAGTAAAGTAATTATAATCTTTCAGCACGGTATCGATAAACTGTCTATCGTATAACTTAGATTCGACCTCTAAAACAGTTGCCACCTTATTCCGAAGCATATTTAAGGTTTTAAAGTCATTGCTGTTAATCGCAATCTGATACGTTTCCTTGATTAGTCGGGCATCTTTATCTGTGAGCTTGGTGACATTGATAAAAGTAGGTTCGTAATCGTCGGTGACTTCTTCCAAAATAGTATGAGTAATTTTTACTTTGTTTTTGGTGCTTATAACCACGGTACCTGCCGCCATATCCCCCAATCGTTGGCGCTTTTCAGAAAAAATGGTGGTGAGTAATCCTATGGAACCCAAAAACATCCAAATATCCAGGATACGCATCATCCAAAGCGTTAAATAATTCGACCAATGCACGGGAGTTCCATCCACCTTTACTACCCTCGTTTTCATAATCATTTTTCCCACCGTTCTACCGTTAAAAAGTATGTGCATGTATAAAGAATAGAACATTACAGGCAAAATCAATAATTGCTGCAATCCGAAAACCGTCCAGTTATCACTTATGGCCGCATCCAAAGCTGAGGTGATGATTTCCACGATATAGAAATACAATAAAAACAATGTGAGGTCAATTAAAAAAGCTAAAATTCGTTCGCCAACGCTCACGATTTTATAATCTAAATTGACGTTCTGTGTAGTATTGATTTCTAAGTTTGCCATGTAAAAGCAAGTGTTTATATTTATTGAAAATTTCTAAATGCGAGAGGCCGCCTTCGTCAAGCAAAATAAAGAAAAATGGATAGCATTTGAAAAGGCTATTACTTTAAATTCCAAAATAAGCCCGGACGACCTCGCCGATTATTACATTCAGCTCACTAACGATCTTGCTTACGCTCAAACCTATTATCCGGAAAGCAAAACGCTCCTCTATCTAAATGCTATTGCTTCGCAGGCCCACCAAAAGATCTACATCAATAAAAAGGAAAGTAAAAACCGGCTCGTTTCTTTTTGGAAATATGAATTCCCCCTGTTTTTTAAACAATATCACAGCACCTTGTTTTATGCCTTTCTAATATTCGCGTTGGCGACTTGCATAGGTATAATATCCACCTATTTCGATGATTCATTCGTTCGATTAATTCTTGGTGATTCTTACGTGAATGAGACTTTGAACAATATTGAAGAAGGCGACCCCACGGCGATCTATAAAAGCGGTAGTGAAATAGGAACTTTTTTGGGAATTACGATTAACAATATTAGAGTAGCCATTATTGCCTATGCATTCGGGGCCATCATTTCTGTGGGTACAGCTTGGGTACTATTTAATAATGGGGTGATGCTAGGTGCTTTCTTTACCTTCTTTTTCAATCGCGATTTGCTATTTACCGCTTCTAAATCGGTTTGGCTTCACGGCACCATTGAGATTTCGGTAATTGTTATTGCAGGCTGCGCCGGATTTGTAATGGGTAACAGCTTGCTCTTTCCAAAAACATATTCGCGAAAAGTTTCATTTATCAAAGGAGCAAAGGATGGTCTTAAAATAATGGTGAGCACCATTCCGTTTTTTATAATTGCAGGCTTTATCGAGGGATTCATTACTCGTTATAGCAATATGCCTGTTTGGTTGTCGATGACTATTATTTTTAGTTCCTTAGCGCTCATCGTTTACTATTATATCATTTACCCAATTGCCTTAAATAAGACTTATGCCTCCACCACTAATTGATTTAAAACAACGCCGGGATATTGGAGACATCATAGCGGTGTATTTCGATTTCTTTAAAAAGCACCTCAAACCCTTCTTGAATATTTTCATTCGGTACAACGGTCTTTTTATCATGGGATTTCTTTTAGTTAGTTATTTAATGGTAACAGGATTTGTAGGGAGTATTCGGGCAAATCCGTTGGGAGAAACGAATACCGGAGAGAGCGACTTATTATTGGGCTTGGGTGTTTTAGGGTTCTTCGGACTGTTTGTGGTAGTAACCATTATGAATTACAGCCTCGCTGCCTCTTATCTGGTGAATTATGAGAAGAACCCGTCTTTGGAAGTCAACAAAAAAGCGGTTTGGGAATTGGTCTATAACAATATTGGGAGAATATTACTTTTCATATTATTACTCATACTCCTCTATATTCCTATCATTATCGTAGGAGCTGTGGTTTCCTTTATTCCGGTGGTGGGTATATTAGTGAGATACCTTATCGGACTTATCTTCACTACTTGGATGGGATTGGCCTTTATGCCTATTTTTTACGAGAATCGAGATGTGACCGATTCCTTGGGTGAAGGATGGAGATTAGTTACTCAGCATTTTTGGAAAAGTGTGTTGGTGAATTTTGTACTCAGTATTTTGCTTTTCATATTGTTATTTGTGGTCTTAATGATTCCCGGTGTGTTGATAGGAGTTTACGCCTTCCATTCTTTGGAAAACGGTGTAGATTTAGCCGAATCTCCTTTTGCCACTGTCGTATGGACACTAGCACTCTGTATTTTTCTTGTTTTATACACTTTACTGCAATCCATGATGCAATTAGGAAACGGAGTGTTGTATTTCTCGGTTCATGAGGAGACCTATAATCACAACGCGAGAAAACGAATTGAACAAATAGGTGCCGGTGAATAGATTGCTTCACATATTATTTTATGCTTGTATCACTTGCTTTTCTGTAATAGGTCAGGAACAGGAGAATCAACTTATAGTGATTGATAGTAGTATTATTTCTGAAAAATCCTTCAACGAAGATCTTGCTTCCAAATATACCGCCGAAGACTTTAATTACGAAACGAGTGTTGAAGGAGAAGCTCAAAATTTTATCGCCAGAGCCATTCAATGGTTTTTTCAGAAGATTTCCGAATTCTTCGGTGTGAATATTGACCCTGCTGTCTATGAAATTATTGAATTTGTAGTGTATGCCATCCTCATAGGGCTGGCCCTTTATCTCATTGTTCGTTTATTGGTAGGAAACAACGCTTCTGCCTTTTTCAGAAAAAAGAGTGCCCATTTAGCACCCTTGAATGTTCAGGTGGATCATATCGAAAATGTAGATTTGGAGAAATTGATCCGTGATGCGCTCAAACAAAAAAATTACCGACTAGCAATTCGCTATATGTACCTCAAAGCCCTAAAGGAGCTTTCTTCTAAAAATTTGATTAGCTGGCATTACGATAAAACGAATGCCGATTACCAACGAGAAATCGAAAATATTGAATTGAGGAGTAAGTTTCAAAAGGTGTCCTATCTCTATGATTATGTTTGGTATGGCGAATTTGAAATTGACGCCGAAGGTTTTGCCAGCGCCCAAAGAAATTTTGATCTATTCACACAAAATTTGAAGAATGCTGGATAAGCGATCGAGAAACATATTGATTATTATGGGGACGGCAATTTTCATAATTGTCCTGGCCGAAGTCTTTCGACCGCGGCCATTGGATTGGCGCCCTAGCTATACTTCGGCCGACAAAATACCTTTTGGTGCGTTTGTGATGTTTGAAGAGATCAAGGATCTTTTTAACGGAGCGACAGTAGAAAGAGTGAGTCGTGACCCTTATGAATTCTTGTTGGACAGTACCTACAGTCCAAATTCGGCTTATGTGTTTATCGATGATAATTTGTTTTTTGATCAGCGGCAGGTAGACGAACTAACCAAATACGCTTCGGAAGGAAACACCGTTTTTATCTCCTCAAGAAACTATGGGTACATCGTTGGGGACTCTTTAAATATTACTACTGAAATCGACTATGATGTCTTAAATGATACCCTTCAACCCAAATTCTTCAATACTGCCTTTGAATCGAATTCTGAATTCAGTAAGGGTACCTTTCGATCCACTTTCGAAAAAGTCGATACGCTAAACACAGTTGCTCTGGGCTATCTCATTTCCGAAGCACCCGAAATTGAAAGTTTAAATTATATTTCAGTAAAAAAAGGGAAAGGACAATTTTTGTTTCATACGCTACCTGAAGCTTTTACCAACTATTATCTGCTTAATGGCAACGAGCAATATGCGGCTCAGGTACTTTCTTATATTGATTCGAACGAAATTTATTGGGATTCTTATTTGAAGTCGGGTAGAAAAGTGGTCACCTCCCCTATGCGCTTCGTGCTCACACAACCTGCCTTGAAGTGGGCCTATTATCTTGGAATGTTGGGTGTAATTGTCTTATTAATATTTAAAGCGAAGCGTGAACAAAGGATCATCGAAGTAATAAAACCCCTGGAAAATACGTCGATCGAATTCACCCGCACCATTGGAGACTTGTATTTTCAGCATAAGGATTACACAGATATCATCGCAAAAAAAATAACCTACTTTCTGGAGGTAGTTCGTTCAAAATACTATTTAAGTACTCAATTATTGGACGATACATTTATTCTGAAATTGTCCCAGAAAAGTGGTAATCCGAAGGATAAAACGCAAAAATTAATTGAATATATCAATCATTTGAAAGGCAAAGCGGTACATTCTGAGCAGGACCTTATCGAATTGAATAAAAAAACACAGGATTTTAATCTATAAATATGGAAGAAGCACAAGACAATTCGTTGGAATTCAATTCCCGAATAGACCTAAAAAATTTAAAGGAATCGGTCGAAAAAATTAAAGCCGAGTTGGGCAAAGTGATCGTTGGACAAGAGGAAATGTTGGAAATGTTGGTGGTGTCCATTTTAGCCGACGGACATTCATTAATCGAGGGAGTTCCGGGTGTCGCTAAAACGATAACGGCTAAATTATTAGCTAAAACTTTGGATGTCGATTTCAGCAGAATTCAGTTTACGCCCGATTTAATGCCTAGTGATATCCTGGGAACTTCGGTATTCAATGTAAAATCTACAGAATTCGAATTTAAAAAAGGCCCCATTTTCTCGAATATTATTCTCATTGACGAGATAAACAGAGCTCCGGCTAAAACGCAAGCAGCCCTATTTGAAGTTATGGAAGAGCGTCAAATTACCATGGATGGCACCCGTTACCCAATGGAATTGCCTTTTTTGGTTTTTGCTACTCAAAACCCTGTGGAGCAGGAAGGAACTTATGCTTTGCCAGAAGCACAACTAGATCGTTTTCTTTTTAAGATTAACGTACCCTATCCCAATGTAGATGAAGAGCTCAAAATTCTTGAAAATGAACATCACAGAGAAAATAAATTAGCCACCGATATGGTGGAGCCTGTGCTCACGGCCGCTCAAATTGCCGAATATCAAGATATCATTAAAAAGATTATCGTCGAGAACAATTTGCTCAAGTATATCGCCGCCATTACCGACAATACCCGAACCAATGCCAATCTCTTCTTGGGCGCCTCTCCCCGAGCCTCTTTAGCCATTATGAATGCCTCAAAGGCGCTCGCGGCAATGTATGGACGTGATTTCGTGACACCCGATGATATAAAGAAAGTGGCTCCCGCTGTATTGAGACATCGTATTATTCTCACTCCCGAAAGAGAAATGGAAGGGCTTACAACAGACAAAGTTGTGCAACAAATCATTGAAACCATCGAAGTACCTCGTTAAATGAAGAAGTTTTTACAAAGTCTCTATTTTACGAAGCGGTTTTTTATACTGCTCTTTGGCCTTGCCATTGGCTTTGTTATAGCATTTTTTACGCCCAATTTATATGGAATCGCCAAGTTGTTATTTTACATTTTAGTGGGTGCCTTGGTCATCGACATTTTCTTTTTGTACCGAAACAGAACGGGAATTGAAGCCGAAAGACTTCTCCCTGAAAAATTGTCTAACGGAGATGATAACGATATTCGAATAAGCCTTCGCAGCCGATATCAGTTTAAAACACGACTGAAGATTATTGATGAACTGCCGGTTCAATGGCAAAGGCGCGATTTTGAAATATTTCAAGACTTGAACCCTTCACAGCAGGTAAACTTAACGTATCAGGTTCGTCCTACTGAGCGTGGTGAGTATCACTTCGGAAATTTAAATGTTTTTGTATCCACGCTCTTAGGTTTGGTATGGCGACGTCAACAACATTCTGCCGAAGGCATGGTTCCTAACTATCCGTCGTTCCTTCAGCTGAAGAAATACGATTTTATTGCTTTCTCCAACCGATTGAAATTCTTCGGATTAAAAAAGATTCGGCGTATTGGTCACACCATGGAATTTGAACAAATTAAAGAATACGTTGCCGGAGATGATGTTCGAAATATTAATTGGAAGGCGACCGCCAAGAAGAATGACCTTATGGTGAACCAGTTTCAGGATGAAAAATCACAGCCGGTTTATTCGGTCATTGACAAAGGGCGTGTTATGAAAATGCCCTTCAATTATCTGAGTCTATTGGATTATGCCATCAATGCGACATTGGTTATCTCAAATATTGCGTTAAAAAAGCAAGATAAGGCAGGTATGTTCACCTTTTCCCGCAAAGTCGAAGATAGAGTGATCGCCCAGCGTAAAAGTGCGCAGATGAATCTGATTCTTGAGACGCTTTATAATGTCACCACCGATTTTTCCGAAAGTGACTTCTCAAGACTATACGTTGATATTAAACGACATGTAAAGCAAAGAAGTTTATTATTGCTATATACAAATTTTGAAACCTTGGATGCTTTACATAGACAACTATCTTATTTACAGGCTATTAATAAAAACCATTTGCTTGTCGTGGTATTTTTCGAAAATACCGAGTTGATAGAATTCTCTAGACAGCAGGTTGATAATACGCAACAGATCTTTGAAAAAACCATAGCCGAGAAATTTATTTACGAAAAGAAACTTATCGTTAACGAATTGCATAAGTATGGTATACAATCGATTCTCACCGCTCCCGAAAATCTCACGGTAAACACCATAAATAAGTATCTTGAAATCAAGGCCAGGGGTCTTATCTAATTTAATTTCGCCATTTTCGACAATTCGGGCATCACTTTTTACAATTCGGTAATTCTTTATTTCTGAAGAACAGTTTTCTCACCACTTTTGAAATGTAATTAGAAACAAACATTTTAAAACTCATATTATGAAAACTATCTTATTCACACTTGCTTTTATGATAGCCTCACTTTTTGCTCAAGCTCAAAACGACGCAATGGCTAACACAGAAGAAATTTCTGAAGGAACCACTATCACGGTTACTGTTCCGGTTCCTAATGACGAAGGAACTGTAATTATTGGGCTTTACGACGAGTCAACCTTTATGCGCGCTGCTCCATTACAAGGACTGGATGTTGAAATCGTTGACGGAAAAGCGACTGGAACATTCGAAAATGTAGCACCGGGAGTTTATGGTATCACACTTTTTCACGACAAGAACGGAAACAAAAACATGGATTTTGAAGCCAATGGAATGCCGCTCGAAATGTACGGAGTGTCAAATAATGTAATGAGCTACGGACCACCTCAATGGAGCGATGCCAAATTTGAAGTCGCGAACGAACCGTTAACACTAGACATTCGTATGTAAAGATAAATACCACATCATCAATCAAACTAGAGCCCGATAAGTCGGGCTTTTTTTTATCATCGTAATCAAGGTGACTTCGACTGGCTCAGTCAACATCTCAACCGGTTTCCTCACTTCCAACTTGCGGCTTTGGGCTTTTGACTTTTGACTTTTGACTTTTGACTTTTATACTATAAACACAAACTTACTTTAACGATTTTATAATAGATTTTTCTTATGTAAATCGTATCTTTGGTAAAAGCAACAATCATGACCATTACTCAGTTGAAATATGTACTTGCTGTCGCAGAGCATCAAAATTTTACGAAAGCGGCAGAAAAGACCTTTGTGACTCAGCCTACCTTGAGTATGCAAATACAGAAGTTGGAGGACGAGTTGGACATTCAAATTTTCGATCGTTCGAAGAAACCCATAGAACTAACCAGCGTGGGGCAAAAGATTGTGAGTCAGGCGAAAAGCATTGTAAACGAAGCCGAAAGAATGCAGGATGTTGTGGATCAAGAAAAAGGGTTTGTTGGCGGTGAATTTAGGTTGGGGATTATCCCCACTGTGATGCCAACCTTACTCCCCATGTTCCTAAAAACTTTTGCGGTTCGTTATCCAAAGGTACTATTGAAAATTGAAGAACTCACCACCGACGAGATTATTACCAAACTATCGGAAGGACATTTGGATGCAGCTATCGCAGCTACACCATTAAATATTGAATTTATAAAAGAGCGACCGTTATTTTATGAACCTTTTGTGGGGTACATTCCGGAAAGTCATAGGTTATTCAGTAAAGATAAAATTGAAAGCAAAGATCTTGAAATTGACGATATCTTATTATTGGAGGATGGGCATTGCTTTAGAGATGGAGTGGTAAATATTTGCCAGGCTTCTAAATTGGCGAAGAACGACCACTTTCAATTGGCAAGTGGAAGTTTTGAAACCCTTATAAAATTAACTCATGAAGGTTTGGGAATGACCTTACTGCCTTATTTACACACTTTGGACTTGGGTGAAGCCCAAAATAAAAATCTGAGACATTTCGTAGATCCTTCTCCAGCACGGGAGGTTAGTTTAATTTATAACAAGAGTGAATTGAAGCTTCAAATTATTAATGCTTTGTACGATGTGATTTCCGGGGTAGTAAGAGGTGCCATAAAATTTCAGGACGTAGATATAATTAGCCCTGTAAATTAATAAAGCCTCCCGTAGGAGGCTTTATTTTATTCTTTTAAATAAATTAAACATTGATTTAGTTGGGGATTCTGCATAATGAGCGAATTAATCCAAATCTTCAATTCCTCAATTTCATGAGGCAATAATCGGTTCAACGCTTTCTTCAACTCCTTGCAGAACAGATTCACATCAAAACTTACTTTTTTCAGCACCGCTTTGGTGTAATCAAACATTGCTCTAGCCATGGCGAATTTATAAATTAGGGTTTGGTTAAGTATTTTTTTCTATAGGCGTGAAGTTTTGTTTTACTTTCTAAATATAACGAAAAAAATCATACAAATTTTATTGCTTATCCGATTTGCATCGTTAAATGATGTTAAAAAGTCGATGAATGCCCTATGGCTTTAGTTTTACCGTCCATTCAAATTGGAATTCGGACACCACATTTCCTGCCTTATCCTTTCCAATAGAACGCATCCAACAAGTTCGCCCCTCTCCAGTTTCAATAGTTTCATCAATGGCTCTTTTAATAGCCAAACCATCTTCACAATGAAATTGAATACGTCCGGTGGCTTTTTTGCTGAAAGTCGCTTTATTGTTGGCCACTAACATAGAAATATTCTTCCCGCTGTCTTTTATATAAGACATCACCAAGGCGCCGGTACTTAATTCTGCAGCCATTCCTTGAACGGCCCAGAACATAGATTTAAACGGATTTTGATTGATCCAGCGATGTTTCACCGAAGTAACACAATGAGTTTCAGAAATCGATTTTAGGCGAACTCCTGTGAAATAAGCAGCTGGTAATTTAAAAAATGTGAAGGTGTTGATTTTTGAGGGAGTAAGCGGCATGAGACGAAATTTTTGACGAAGATATTCAATTAAAACTAAATCAGATATTGTTAAATTAATGTTAATATTTAGTACTATGCGTAACATAATACCTGCTTTTAGACATATATTTGCATAAGAATATAATAGACTATGGAAACTAATCTTTCAGAAAACCATAAAAACGTAGCGGCAGTGATACACTTGTCAACCTTTGCGAAGTTTATTTTTCCCTTCGGAAATTTGCTCGCTCCCCTACTCTTATGGACCACCAACAAGAACAAACCGTTTATTGATCATCACGGCAAGGAGGCTGTAAACTTTCAGCTCAGTATTTTACTTTACACTTTGGCCATAGGCATTATTTGTCTGCCGTTCTTCGCTGTATTTGCTTCCGATTTCGTCGCATTAGTAGAAGTGATTGACGATCATGTACATGAAGTTTCAGTACAAAACGTAAGAAACTTAAGTGGTTATTTAACGCTTTTCTTTATTGTAATTATGTTGCTTTTCGGGCTCTTTGTCTTCGAATTGTACGCCGTAATTACTGCAACGGTACAAGCCAACAAAGGATTGCTATATAAGTACCCCTTAAGCATACCCTTTATTAAAACAACCCCTGAAGAGGAGCTTCAGGAAGTTCAACCATCAGAAAATCAATCAGAAAATGAGCACGTTAGTTAGTATATTATTGGGCCTCGTACTCAACGTAGTACACGGCGAGATGCCTTCCGAAGAAAAAGGAGCCATCTCCAAAATTGAAAGTATCGATTGTAAGTACAATGTACAACAACTTAATCCTCATTACATCATCACGAGAGACGAATTGTTGTCTCGAACAAATTAATAAGTATATGAAAATCGAAAACACAAAAGCGCAAATGCGAAAAGGAGTTTTGGAATATTGCATACTCTCCATCCTCAAGGACGGTGAAGCTTATACCAGCGATATACTCGAAACTCTGAAAGACGCGAAAATGCTCGTGGTGGAAGGGACCATTTATCCCCTCTTAACCCGCCTTAAGAACGCAGGGTTATTGAACTACCGTTGGGAAGAATCTACCAGTGGCCCACCGCGAAAGTATTACGAATTAACCGAAACCGGGAAATTATTTTTAAAAGAATTAAACACTACCTGGAGCGAATTGCAACAGGCTGTAAATAGAGTAACCAGCGAAAAAACTACAAAATGAACAAGACAGTAAATATAAACTTAGCAGGAACATTTTTCCACATCGATGAAGATGCCTTTGGAAAATTACAACGCTATCTGGATGCCATAAAAAGATCATTGAGCGACCCACAGGGTAGCGATGAGATTATTAGAGACATTGAGGCTCGTATCGCTGAACTTTTTTCAGAAAAACTGGAAAACAGTACTCAGGTAGTGACTTTAAAAGAACTCGACGAGGTGATCTCTGTGATGGGACAACCCGAAGATTATATGGTCGATGAGGAAATCTTTGAAGATGCTCCTCCAAAAGCCAAAAAGAGAAGATCTTCTCACAAACAACTCTTTAGAGACGAAGACAACAAATTTATTGCAGGTGTTTCCTCCGGATTAGGACATTACCTTGGTATTGATGCCATTTGGGTGAGACTATTCTGGATTCTCCTCACCTTGTTTTCTAGTGGAATATTTATTGTGATCTATATCCTATTCTGGATATTAGTTCCGGCCGCTGAAAGTACTTCAGACAAATTGAAAATGACCGGAGAACCTATAAATATCTCCAATATTGAAAAAAAGTTTAAAGAAGGATATGAAGATGTCTCCGATAGGGTAAAAAACGTAGACTATGACAAATACGGGAATAAAGTAAAAAGTGGAGCTTCCAGTTTTTTCGATACACTCGGTTCTATCCTTCTTACACTTTTAAAAATATTTGTCAAATTCATTGGAATCATTTTAATCATTGTTTCATTAACCACGCTAGTAGGCCTTATCATTGGACTGTTTACAGCAGGCACCTTTGGACTCTGGGGTCACGGTGAATTTATGGATTGGTATCAGCTAGTGGACACCACTAATGTGCCTATTTGGTTCGTATCTCTCCTCACCCTATTTGCGGTAGGTATTCCATTCTTTGTCCTATTTATATTAGGTCTTAAAATGCTAATTAGCAACCTAAAATCGATTGGTACACCCGCAAAGATTGTATTATTTGTGCTGTGGTTGGGATCTATCATCGGACTGGGAATCTTAGGTATTCGACAAGCCACCGAAACAGCTTTCGACGGCGAGTACATCAACGAATACACCCTACCCGTTCGAACTGGAGA
>JABDKT010000202.1 GCA_013002065.1 Flavobacteriaceae bacterium | reverse complement strand
AATGGCGGAATTAGAAATACATTTGAAGCTCGAGGTTACACAGCCTGGGATCCAACCTCTCCAGCCTTTATCTACGGAACTACACTATGTATCCCTACTGTTTTTGTTGCCTATACTGGGGAAGCTTTAGATAATAAAACACCACTATTGCGTTCGTTGCAGGTGATTGATCAAGCAGCGACGGATGTAGCTAAATATTTTGACAAAAGTGTAACCAAGACAGTAGCGACACTTGGTTGGGAGCAAGAATATTTTCTTATCGACAAATCATTGGCGGCTTCTCGTCCGGATATCACTTTAGCCGGAAGGACACTATTAGGACATGCTTCAGCAAAAGGACAGCAATTAGATGATCATTACTTTGGTTCTATTCCAACGAGAGTATTGAATTATATGCGTGACTTGGAAACCGAATGTATGCTATTGGGCATTCCAGTGAAAACTCGTCATAATGAAGTAGCTCCAAATCAGTTTGAATTAGCACCTATTTTTGAGGAGGCTAACCTTGCGGTGGATCATAATTCATTATTAATGGATGTGATGGATAAAGTGGCAGACAGGCACAATTTTAAAGTGCTTTTCCACGAAAAACCTTTTGCAGGAATTAACGGAAGTGGAAAACACAACAACTGGTCTTTAGCAACGAGTACTGGGGTGAACTTATTGAGCCCAGGAAGTACACCAATGAAAAACCTTCAGTTTTTAACCTTCTTTATTAATACCATTAAAGCGGTTAATGAATATGAAGAATTACTTCGTGCATCTATTGCAAGTGCAAGTAACGATCACCGATTAGGAGCCAACGAAGCACCACCGGCGATTATTTCAGTATTTATTGGGTCACAATTAACGAATGTGTTGGATGAACTTGAAAAAGTAACCAACGGAAAACTTTCACCTGAAGAAAAGACTGATCTTAAACTGAATGTGGTTGGTAAAATTCCTGAAATTTTATTAGACAACACAGACCGTAACCGTACGTCGCCTTTTGCCTTTACAGGAAATAAATTTGAATTTCGTGCCGTAGGTTCTACAGCAAACTGTGCAAATCCAATGACGGTGCTAAACGCCATTGTTGCGAAACAATTAATTGAATTTAAGTCTGCAGTAGATGAACTGATTTCAAAAAAGAAAATGAAGAAGGACGATGCTATCTTCAACGTGTTGCGAGAGTATATAAAAGACTCGAAGCGTATCCGATTTGAAGGCGATGGTTATGGTGAGGCTTGGGAAAAGGAAGCGAAAAAACGTGGATTGAGTAATAATAAAACTACGCCAAAAGCACTGAAATCCAAAGTATCGAAAAAAGCTATTTCGCTTTACGAGGACTTAGGCATTATGAATAAAACTGAAATCGAAGCACGTCACGAAATAGAAGTCGAGGAATACGCCATGCGCATCCAAATTGAAGGAAGAGTATTGGGCGATATCGCTAGAAATCACGTAATTCCAACCGCGATACGTTATCAAAATATCCTTATCGAAAATGTACGTGGGTTAAAAGAAATTTATGGTGCAGGCTTTAAGAAAGTAGCGACCGAGCAAATGCAGTTGGTGGAAAGCATTAGTGAGCATATTGCTAAAATCAACACGGGTATTACCGACATGATTAACGAACGCAAAAAAGCAAATAAGATTGATGATGGTGAGAAAAGAGCTAACGCATATTGCGACAAAGTAAAACCCTATTTCGATGAAATTCGTTATCACTGCGATAAATTAGAATTGCTAGTGGACGACGAACTTTGGCCCTTAACCAAGTATAGAGAGTTGTTGTTTACAAGATAGTTTGACATTAAATTGATAAGAAGTCCAAAATGTATGTTTTGGACTTCTTTATTTTTTACCTTTGCCCAATGAGCAACGAAGTTTCTAAAAGATATGCCCAACGTGGGGTTTCTGCCGCAAAAGAAGATGTCCATAATGCGATTAAAAATGTGGACAAGGGGCTGTTTCCAAAAGCTTTTTGTAAAATTGTCCCCGATCATTTAACCGGTAGCGATGACCATTGCTTGGTCATGCACGCCGATGGCGCAGGAACCAAATCTTCTTTGGCATATATGTATTGGAAGGAAACAGGAGATTTGTCTGTTTGGAAGGGGATTGCTCAAGATGCACTTATCATGAATATCGATGACTTATTGTGCGTAGGGGCAGTCGATAATATTATGCTTTCCTCAACCATTGGGCGAAATAAAAACCTCATTCCTGGAGAGGTTATTTCTGCCATTATTAATGGTACCGAAGAACTTATTTCAGATTTAAAGAAATTTGGAGTAACCATCCATAGTACAGGAGGCGAAACGGCCGATGTGGGAGATTTGGTGCGAACCATTATTGTAGATTCTACTGTGACTGCCAGAATGAAGCGTAGTGATGTCATTGACAATGCCAATATTCAGCCCGGCGATGTCATTGTAGGTTTAGCTTCTTTCGGTCAAGCAACCTATGAAACCGAATACAATGGTGGAATGGGAAGCAACGGGTTAACTTCTGCAAGGCACGATGTTTTCGATAAAGAATTAGCTAAGAAATACCCTGAAAGTTTTGATACTTCAGTACCCGAAGATTTAGTCTATTCAGGTTCAAAAAAGTTGACGGATTCTGTTGAAGGTAGCCCAGTCGATGCTGGTAAATTGGTGTTGTCACCTACTCGAACCTATGCGCCTATTATTCAGAAAATACTTTCCGAAGTAGATAAAAAGCAATTACACGGGATGGTGCATTGCAGTGGTGGAGCACAGACAAAAATTCTTCATTTTGTGGAGAACCTTCAAATTGTAAAAGATAACTTATTTGAAGTTCCACCGCTGTTTAAATTAATTCAGGAGGAAAGCAAAACCGATTGGAAAGAGATGTACCAAGTCTTTAATATGGGACATCGAATGGAGCTATATGTTTCCGCAGAAATCGCTAATGACATTATAAAAATTTCAGAAAGTTTTAATGTAAAAGCTCAGGTAATTGGTAGGGTAGAAGCATCTTCAGAAAAGAAACTAACCATAAAAAGTTCTAAAGGAACGTTTGAGTATCATTAGTACAAACATTCGTATTTTATCGTAAATTTGCACAGCCAAAAGGAAAGGCAATCTGTTGACCTATGGAAGAAAAACTTCAAATTATTAAGAATCGTTTTGATGAGGTGAGTGATTTAATCATTCAGCCTGATATCATTAGCGATCAAAAAAGATACATTCAATTAAATAAGGAGTATAAAGACTTGCGTGTGCTTATGGACAAGCGTGAGGAATATACCACTTTGACCAATTCTATTAATGAAGCCGAAGAAATCATCAATGACGGGAGCGATGCCGAAATGGTTGAAATGGCAAAAATGGAATTGGAGACTGCCGAGGAGCGCTTACCACAATTGGAGGAGGAAATTAAGTTTCTTTTAATCCCAAAAGACCCTGAGGATGCTAAAAATGCCGTAATGGAAATCCGAGCTGGAACGGGGGGTGACGAAGCAAGTATTTTTGCGGGAGATTTATACCGAATGTACACCAAATATTGCGAAGGCAAAGGTTGGAGTGTAAGTGTGGTTGATTATAATGAAGGTACCAGCGGCGGATTTAAAGAAATCATTTTTGAAATAAATGGGGAAGATGTTTACGGAACGTTGAAATATGAAGCAGGAGTACACCGGGTGCAGCGTGTACCACAAACCGAAACCCAAGGGCGGGTGCATACGAGTGCCGCCACAGTCATTGTACTTCCCGAAGCTGAAGAATTTGATGTAGAATTGGATATGAGTGAAG
>JABDKT010000194.1 GCA_013002065.1 Flavobacteriaceae bacterium | reverse complement strand
GCAGGAAAGTCTCAAAATAGTTACCGTGGCTTGGTGAAAATTAGTCCAAGAGCCGAAAATGCTCGAAACTTTTCTCAGTGTGATTCGCTATTGATGGGGAATAAATGTGGGGCACATACTTTCCCATATATAGAAGTCAACAATAAAACAGCCCAAGTAGAACATGAGGCGACCACGAGTAAAATTGGAGAAGATCAAATATTTTATTGCAATCAGCGAGGTATTGATACAGAAAAGGCGATTGCACTAATCGTGAATGGATTTAGTAAAGAAGTATTAAATAAGCTCCCAATGGAATTTGCCGTGGAGGCGCAAAAATTATTAGAAATAAGCCTGGAAGGCTCTGTTGGATAAAAAATTGATTAAAACTATGAGAATTACATTTTTTCTTTTTGCCATTGCTTTGACTACAACCTTCGTTGGGTGTAAAAACTCTGCGGAAAATTCTGAAACTGAAACCACAGAGGAAACTACTACCGTTCTCGCCGATCAAACCGATGTTACTTACAAAGGAGAATTTATATATCTAGCCGATGGCGCTGTTTTAAAAGGAACCAATTTTATCTACGGAGTTACTTTGGATGATATGGCTTCCGAGCTTGCAGATCGCGTAGCGCCGGTAAAGAAAGAAGAATTTGATATGGTTCCTGTGGTTGTGAAAGGAATCATTAGTAAAAAAGAAGAAGGAGCCGAAGGCTGGGATGAAATTATTACCATAACCGAAATTGTTGCTGTGAGCGATAAGCCTGCAGAAGCCGATATAAAAATTGAAGACAAGAAAAGTTAATTATGCTACAGATAAAAAACCTTCACGCAAGTGTTGAGGATAAAAATATTTTAAACGGGATTGACCTAACTGTGAACCCCGGAGAGGTACATGCTATCATGGGACCCAATGGTTCCGGAAAGAGTACTTTGGCAGCAGTAGTAGCCGGAAAGGAAGAATTCGAAGTCACTCAAGGAGACCTTTTGTTGCATGGTGAAGATATTTCCGAACTAGATCCTGAAGAAAGAGCGCACAAAGGTGTGTTCCTTTCATTTCAATACCCGGTGGAAATTCCCGGAGTTTCGGTGACCAACTTCATCAAAACCGCTATCAACGAAACGCGCAAGGCACAGGGTATGGAAGACATGCCGGCCGGTGAGATGCTGAAAAAGATAAAGGCTAAGGCCGACTTACTTGAAATCGACCGTAAATTCCTATCCAGATCTTTGAACGAAGGATTTTCGGGAGGAGAGAAAAAGAGAAACGAGATTTTCCAAATGGCAATGATGGAACCAAAATTGGCCATCTTGGATGAGACCGATTCCGGGTTGGATATTGATGCCTTAAAAGTGGTAGCCCACGGAGTCAACAAGTTGAAAAGCGACGATAATGCGGTAATTGTTATTACTCATTATCAACGTTTATTGGATTATATCGTTCCAGATTACGTCCATGTTTTGATGGACGGTAAAATTGTAAAGTCGGGATCCAAAGAATTGGCCTATGAGCTGGAAGAAAAAGGATACGACTGGATAAAAGAAGAGTTGGTTTAACCTTCGAATTAAAAAAATGAGCTTAAAAGATAAATTACTTTCTTCATTTATTGCTTTCGAAGACTATTTGGAAGATGACTCTCCCATTCACGATGTTCGAAACAAAGCGATAAAGCAATTTGAAGAACAAGGATTCCCCTCAAAAAAAGAAGAGGCCTGGAAATATACTTCCCTAAAATCACTTTTAAAGGAAGACTATAGCCTCACGCCTCAAAAAGAAAGTGCCGTTGAGTTTAAGGATGTAAAGAGATACTTTTTACATGAGGTAGATACGTACAAGGTGGTATTTGTAGATGGTGTTTACAGTTCATTCCTTTCAGAAACAACTCACGACAAACTGGATGTTTGTTTGTTATCGGCTGCCTTGAGTAAGGACAAATACAAACCGGTAATCGAAACCTACTTTAATAAGGTTGCCAAAACAGACAGCCTTACTTCTTTGAATACGGCCTTTGCCAAAGAAGGAGCTTATATTTTTGTTCCTAAGCACGTGGAATCTGATAAACCGATCGAGATCATTAATTTCTCAACCGGGAATGAAGCTGCTGCGCTACTCCAACCAAGGAATTTGATCGTTGTTGGAGAAAATGCCCATGTTCAAATTATCGAGCGTCATCAAAGCTTATCCGAAAACCCAGTGCTTACCAATTCGGTAACAGAAATTTTTGCTGAAAAGAGAGCACACTGTGATTATTATAAGATTCAGAATGATCAACACACTGCTTCTTTGATCGACCACACCTATATCAATCAGGAGCGCGACTCAATCTGTAAAGTTCACACCTTTGCTTTTGGTGGTAAATTGACAAGAAATAACTTAAATTTCTACCAGAATGGAGAACATTGTGATTCTGTCCTAAATGGAGTGACCATCCTAGAGGATAACCAACATGTGGATCACAATACATTGGTACATCATATTTCCCCTAATTGCGAAAGCCATCAGGATTATAAGGGCATCTTCGACGATAAGTCCACCGGAGTCTTTAACGGTAAAGTTTTGGTTGAGAAAGAAGCCCAGAAAATAGATGCCTTTCAGCAAAACAACAACATACTTATAAGCGATAAAGCTACCATCAATGCGAAGCCTCAATTAGAGATTTTTGCAGACGATGTAAAGTGTTCTCACGGTTGTACCATTGGACAATTAGATGAAGAAGCTATGTTCTATCTGCGTTCCAGAGGTATTGGACAGAAAGAAGCCAGAGCTTTATTAATGTATGCCTTTGCCAATAATGTTTTAGAAAGTGTAAAAATTCCTGAACTGAAAAAACGAGTCAATAAACTTATCGCCAAAAAAATAGGCGTAAGTGTAGGATTCAATCTATAGCATGCCACAAACCAAAACAATGCAGATGACTTTTAATGTTGAAAAAATTAGAAGGGATTTTCCTATTCTGAAAAGGGAAGTAAACGGCTACCCCTTGGTGTATTTTGACAATGCGGCTACCTCGCAAAAACCTCAGGTGGTAATTGACTCTATAGTCGATTATTACAGTAATTACAATGCAAATATCCACAGGGGAGTACACTCGCTTTCACAAGAAGCGACCGACGCCTATGAAGGAGCGCGTAAGAAGATTCAGCAACATTTTAATATTGCACAATCCAATGAGGTAATTTTTACTTCAGGAACCACTCATTCCATCAATATTGTGGCGAATGGATTTTCCCAATTTCTAAAAAAAGGTGACGAAGTGTTGGTTTCGGCCCTGGAGCATCACTCCAACATCGTACCCTGGCAAATGCTTTGCGAACGAACAGGAGCCATTTTGAAAGTGATCCCAATGAACGAGGAGGGTGTTTTAATTCTTTCTGAATACGAGCAGCTACTTTCAGAAAAAACAAAATTGGTATTCGTAAATCATATCTCAAATGCATTAGGGACGATCAATCCCATCGAGTACATCATCGAAAAGGCACATGGCGTTGGCGCGGCAGTGCTTATAGACGGAGCCCAATCCTGTTCACACATCAAACCAGATTTACAAGCTCTGGATGCCGACTTCTACGTAACCTCTGCCCATAAAATGTGTGGTCCAACCGGAATTGGTATGCTTTATGGGAAAAAGAAATGGTTGGATAAACTTCCGCCCTATCAAGGAGGCGGTGAAATGATTAAAGAAGTAACCTTTGAAGAGACTACTTACGCAGATCTACCTCATAAATTTGAAGCCGGAACACCTAATGTTGCTGGTGGGATCGCTTTTGGAGTGGCCATAGATTATCTCAATGAAGTTGGTTTCGACGCTATTGCTGCCTACGAAGCGGAATTACTAGAATACGCCACAGATCAACTTCTTTCCATTGAAGGGCTTAAAATATATGGAACGGCTACCGAAAAGACTTCAGTAATTTCTTTCAATATTGAAGGGATTCACCCATACGACATTGGAACCATCGTTGATAAATTAGGAATTGCGGTTAGAACTGGACATCACTGTGCACAGCCCATCATGGATTTTTACAAAATCCCGGGAACTGTGCGAGCTTCTTTTTCTTTTTACAATACCAAAGAAGAAGTAGATCGTTTGGTAGCAGCGGTGAAGAAAGCTCAAATGATGCTTAGCTAGCTTGGGTGATTGTCGAGAAAGCGTTAGAAATATAGTATCTTTCTAATACATTAACCATAACCTCAATACAATGAAAACAGTATTCTCCATTATTTTAGCTTCGCTCCTTTTAGTAGCCTGCGATGAGACCAAAAAAGTGATCGATGTAGCAGGTAATGTACAACTCTCGGGGTTGTATAAAGTGACTTCGATTGATAACAATCAGATTTCTGAAAATAATCCCACCCTAAACTTTGTCGCATTGGATAAGTCCATACGCGGTAATACAGGTTGCAATAATTACTTCGGAAAATACAATCTCGATTTATACGCCTTATCATTTGCCGATATCGCTTCCACCGAAATGGCCTGCGACAGCACTATTATGGATACCGAAAATGCATTTATGAACGCACTGAATAACACCGGCTCTTACGATCTGGAAAATTCTGCGTTAACTTTATATTCCAAAGTCGACAGAAGTATATTGTTGATTGCCATTAAAGAACGAAACTCAGGAAATTAAATGAATATTGCCGAATTACAAGATGACCTTATAGACGAATTTTCCCTCTTCGATGACTGGATGGATAAATATGAACATCTCATAGAGTTGGGAAAATCACTTCCGTTAATCGATGCATCTTTAAAAACCGATGATCGCATTATAAAAGGTTGTCAAAGTAAGGTTTGGCTGCATTCAGAATTAATCGATGGTAAGGTAGTGTTCACGGCCGATAGTGACGCGATTATTACCAAAGGGATTATCGCCGTTTTAATTCGTGTGTTTTCGAATCAAAGTCCGGAAGATATTGTGCAAGCTAAAACCGATTTTATCGACGAAATAGGTCTAAAAGAACATTTATCCCCAACACGTGCTAATGGATTATTGGCAATGATTAAGCAAATGAAATTATATGCCGTTGCCTTTCAAGCACAATTAAAAAATTAACTATGAGCACTGCTGAAATTGATACAACCGAATTGGGTGAAAAAATTGTAAAGGTTTTAAAAACCATTTACGATCCTGAAATTCCTGTGGATATTTATGAACTCGGTCTTATTTACGACGTATTTGTTAATGAAGACCATGAAGTAAAGATATTGATGACGCTTACAACACCCAATTGCCCTGTAGCCGAGACATTGCCTGTGGAGGTGGAAGACAAGGTGAAAAGTATCAAGTTGGTGAAAGACGCGGTGGTAGAAATTACCTTTGATCCACCGTGGAGTCAGGATTTAATGAGCGAAGAAGCAAAGTTAGAATTGGGAATGTTATAATGGAAGGTGAAATTGTAAATAGAGTTGCAAACAGCAAATTAGTTACCCTCGACCTCGAAGATTTTTATCCGGAAGGTCCTCGGCTTTCTCTAGATATTTCTGAATGGTTGCGAGATGGTTTGGTGTTGATCGAAAAAGAGTTTCGACAATACGTAAAAGAACTCGACTTGCATGAGTTTCAAGATTCCTACGTATCTCTTCATTGCAGTACCGATGCCATTATTCCCTCTTGGGCTTACCTTTTGGTGGTGCTGCGACTTTCGGAGGTAGCAAAAAAAGTAGTGATCGGTAATTCCGAAGATTTAGAGAGTCTTATTTTTTCTGAAATATTAGTGACCCTAGATATTTCAGCATACGAAAACAAGCCAATAATCATTAAAGGATGTGCAAATAAACCCATACCTGAAAACGCCATGGTTCTTTTGGCTCAAAAGTTACAACCTGTCGCAAAAAGTATTTTCTTCGGAGAGGCCTGTTCTTCTGTTCCTCTGTACAAAAAGAAGTAACATTTTATCTAAAATTTGACGAATTTGAGCGAAAGTGATATTCGGATGTACCATTTTTATTCACATTCACATTTAGAAATATTAATTTTGCCGCTTAAGCAAAAATCGAATACTATGAAGAATTTATTTTGCCTGCTCCTACTTGTAGCCGGCTCATTCACCTTAACAGCTCAGGATGCAGACGCCGAAGCCGATGCACCCAAAGAAGGTTGGACCCGTGGAGGTACCTTCACTTTATTGTTCAACCAGTCGGCTTTCGATAACTGGCTTGCCGGTGGACAAAATAACATCGCTGGTAATGTGGGGATCAATTACGATCTTAACTATGCCAAAGGCGACTGGTCCTGGGACAATAAGTTGATTGTTTCCTACGGACTTACGAAAATTGAAGACTCCGATCTTCAAAAAACCGATGACCGTTTAGAAATCAACTCATTGGCAGGAAGAAAAGCCAGCGGACTTTGGTATTACTCTGCTTTTTTCAACTTTAAAACACAAATGGACTCTGCCTTCCAAACCGATGAAAACGGAAATGAGTTTAAAACTACTCACTTCTTTTCACCAGCATATTTTCAGTTTGGCCCGGGTATGATGTGGAAGAAAAGCGATAACTTAAAAGTAAACTTTGCGCCTGCTACTGCCAAAGTAATTATGGTACATGATGAGTTTACTGATCCGACTATCC
>JABDKT010000112.1 GCA_013002065.1 Flavobacteriaceae bacterium | reverse complement strand
TCCGATTTTTCAATTTCTCTCGGACCGGATTCCCGAGCTTCAAAAGAGGCGGACAATGATTTATGAGAAATTTGATGCTGCTTCAAATTATCCACTTCGATTTGCATGATAAAGCGGCTCTTCTCACTGGCCGAAAGCCCTTTGCCTTGTCCGTTGTACAACAGTGTGATATTTTCTGCCCTTTGCAGTAGTCGATAAAAATGATAGGCATAGATCGCGTCCTTTTCAGTATAAAAAGGAAGCTCGAATTGTTTTTTGAGATCGGATGTGATATAAGATGCATTCGAACGCCCCGCCGGTAAGAACCCTTCATTTACCGATAGGAAAATCACATTTTTAAAATCCAACACCCTAGTTTCCAGCACACCCATTATTTGCAGTCCGTCGTAAGCATCTCCCTCAAAGTCCAATGAATCTTGTGCAATTAACTGGGCAAACAAACTTTGAAATGACACCAACTCTTTTAGATAATCATTCCGTTCGATGAGTGTTTGAATTTTGAGAAACAAGCCCTCTAGTTTTCGTAGTGCAATTTTCTCGGCCTGTGAAGACAACTCTTCTATTTGAGCTAATTCGATAAGTTTGAGACAGCTTTGAAGCGCTTGTGTCGATTGTTGGTTCCAAGGATCGAATAGTAATTCTAAAATACCCTTTTCCTCTTCGGGAGCCAGACTTTTAATTTTCTTTGCTGAAATATGACTGATATTGAGTCGGTTCATTTCAGAAAGAATGTGTTTGGCAGACTTTAAAAGGATATCGGAAAAGGGATGATTGAGTAGAGCGGCAACGTTCGAATAATAATAACTCCCTTTTTTCAATTGCAACTTAAATAGAGTGTTAAAAAAATGCACAATGTTGAAGGATTCCAGCGGCGCTCCCATGGTGATGTTTGCACTCTTCACGTTTGAAGGAAGAGAATATAATACGGGCATGAGCAATGATTCATCGGCCAGTACAATAGCAGTTTCATCGAGTGTCTCTTCGGAAAGTGATTCTAACAGGGCTCCGAGATATTTGGCTTGTTGAATGTTGTTCTGAGCCTCAACTATTTGAATCGTCTTGGGACGTTGATAAATCTCTGAAAATGTTGGAGTCGATTGAGTGTCGTAGTATTTCCAATGCTGAAGGTAATTACGAATAAATATAGAGCTACTGTGTTCCGGATCGTTGTAGAAGTAGGCATCAATATCCCAGAATATTTGAGAGTTTCCAACTTCCAATAGCTCCTGAATGATATGTTCTTCGGCTTTATTTAAAGCATTAAATCCAATAAAAATGTGGGTTAGATTTCCTTTATTGTGAAGGTAATGCTCAATGTCCTCTGAAGCCTTTCTATACACCATTCCCTGATAGCCAATTCCTTCGGAAAGAAGCTCATGATTTAGGTTGTCGTAAATAAGATGTATATGATTCCAAAATTTTAAAAAGTCGTCAATTAAGGGAGTTTGCTCTTTTTCGGCGCCCCATTTTTCTAATGTTTTTATACTTGAGAGATAGCTGAAAAACGATTTTGGGTCAATTAGATATCGATCAATCTCGTTAAAGTCGTTCAATAGTGTTGTTGCCCAAGCTGTAAAATTTTCAAAGGTTTCTTTATTTTCTATTTCAGTAATACTGCTGTATGCCTTATAACATTTCAGCAATAATTCTTCGGAAGAAATAATTTTTAGGTTCGCCAGTTCTTGAATAAATTCTTCAATACTGATTATTTGAGGTGCGAAAAATGGTGTAGAAGTTTGTTTGCGAAGGTAGTTTTTTAGGAACCCACCGGCTCTTTTGCTGGGGAGGACAATAATTAATTTAGAAATATCCGAGTATTCCGACTGTATTTTCTCAATGGACTCTTCGAGGAATGCACGCATATTCAAAAATAAAAAACGCCTCCGTGATGGAGGCGCTTTTCAATATTTATTTTGTGAGTCTCTTAGTTCTTAAGAGAAATCTCTACACGTCTGTTTTGTTGTCTTCCAGCTTTGGTATTGTTTGGTGCAATAGGTCTAGTTTCACCATAACCAACAGAAGTCAATCTACTACCGTCCATACCAATTGTAGTTAGGTATTGTCTTACAGAAGCAGCTCTGTTATCGGATAATGTTTGGTTAGAAGAATCTCTACCAACGCTATCTGTGTGACCTTCGATTACGAATTCCGCAGTTGGGTACTCGTTCATGATGTCAACAATACTCTGTAACACAGCGTATGATTCTGTACGGATAGTTGATTTACCAGTATCGAACAAGATCGTTCTAGAGTACTCGTTCAATTGGTTGATAATCTCAACAGTTACTTCTGGACAACCGTTGTTTGCAACTGTACCAGGAACGTCAGGACACTGATCGTCTTTGTCTAATACTCCGTCACCATCACGGTCTTGGTAAGGACAACCGTTGTTAGCTGCAGGACCTGCTTCGTTTGGACATCCGTCTTCAGCATCAGTGATACCATCACCGTCTGCATCAGGACAACCGTTCATTGAAGCTAACCCAGGAACTGTAGGACAAGCATCTTGTGGATCTGCGATTCCGTCACCGTCACTATCTGGACAACCGTTGAATTCGGCAAGACCTGGAGTGTTAGGACAAGCATCGTTTCTATCTTCGATTCCGTCACCGTCACTATCAGGACAACCGTTAAATTCGGCTAAACCTGGAGTTTCAGGGCACTCATCATCTTGATCGTAGATTCCGTCACCGTCCGTATCTTTTCCACCAAACTTAAACTGGATACCAGCCGAATGTTGGAAGTGAATGATTCCGTAGTCATCTTCGAATGCGTGCTTATAAGTACTTTGGAAGTTAAGAGCGATATTCTCAGCAATCCAGAAACGAACACCCGCTATTGCGTTAGCTGTTCCGAATCCTATATCGTCAACCCAAGAGTAACCACCACCAACACCAAGGGAAGGATCAAACCATCCACCTGGACCGCCAACGATGTCTCTAAAGCTATACGTAATTTGACCATCGGCACCGTAATAGTTTAAATCGTCTGCGCCTAGATCACCTAATTTATCGATTCTGTTGATTGTACCAGCGGCAGTGAAAGTAAATCCACTTCCTACATATCTACTTACAGCAACTTTGGAAACTGATGGTAAGATATTCCAGTGATCATTTTGATTAAAGTACTCTGTAAAAAGATCACCTTTAATCTCAACGTCACCAACTAAAGCAGGTAGTCTTCCATTGTCGGTAACCCCAACAGGGTAAACATCAACGGCGTTAACACCAACTTCAATAGCCCAAGGGTTGTTTTCGTCTTGCGCATTTGCTACCCCAATGGCAAAAATAAATAGAGCAGCAGCTAAAAAACTGTTAAGATGTTTCATATTCGATTGTTTAATTTTTAAGTGTTAATAGAGCAAAAGTAAGTTGTTAAAATTTATTAACAAAAGCAAATCTATTAAATTTTTTATAAATCACTGATAATACAGGGAGAATTAAGGATTATTGCATACCTAAATACCCAATTTTTCCTTCACTTTTATGAAGGCATTTATAGCCTTATCGAGGTGTTCTTTTGTATGAGCTGCCGACAACTGAACTCGTATCCTTGCTTTGCCTTTTGGAACCACCGGATAGAAGAATCCGATCACGTATATTCCTTCTTCTAAAAGCATATCTGCCATATTTTGAGATAGTTTGGCGTCGTAGAGCATTACAGGAACGATTGCAGAGTCACCATCAATAATATCGAATCCTGCATCTTTTATTCCCTTTTTAAAGTAGGCTGTGTTGGCTTCCAATTTATCTCTTAACTCTGTATTATTGGCTAGCATGTCGAATACCTTGATAGAGGCGCCAACTATAGCCGGTGCTAGTGAATTAGAAAATAAATAGGGCCGTGATCTTTGCCTAAGTATTTCAATAATTTCCTTTTTCCCGGTGGTATAACCACCCATGGCACCTCCCATGGCTTTGCCTAATGTACCAGTGATGATATCAATTCGGCCCATAACTCCTTTATCTTCCAAAGTACCTCTACCTGTTTCTCCAATAAATCCAGTGGCATGGCATTCGTCTATCATTACGAGCGCGTCGTATTTATCGGCTAAATCACAAATTTTATCTAAAGGAGCAACCAATCCGTCCATAGAGAACACTCCGTCGGTCACGATTATTTTAAATCGAGCACCATTTTTGTTGGCTTCAATCAATTGTTTTTCCAGATCGGCCATATCGTTATTTTGGTATCGATAACGAGCAGCTTTACAGAGCCTTACACCATCGATAATAGAAGCGTGATTTAGCGAATCGGAAATAATAGCATCTTCGGGTCCAAGTAAGGGCTCAAAAACTCCTCCATTAGCATCGAATGCTGCTGCATACAAAATAGTGTCTTCTGTACCATAATAATCGGCAATCTTTTGTTCCAACTCTTTGTGAATGTTTTGAGTTCCACAAATAAATCTCACAGACGACATCCCGAAACCATGAGAGTCTAAGGTGTCCTTAGCCGCTTGTACCACTTCTTTATCGTTGGATAAACCTAAATAATTGTTTGCACAAAAGTTGAGTACCTTTTCTCCGGTAGAAATGGTGATTTCTGCACCTTGTGGGGAAGTGATAATTCGTTCTTTCTTGAATAATCCGGCCTCTTTTATCTCTTGCAATTCGGCTTGTAAATGCTCCTTTATTTTTCCGTACATTTTGTTGCTTTTTTGGACTTCAAATTTATACTTTATTTATCAAAATCTCTTCAGCATTGGTATAAACTAAAAGCTTTTTTTCTACTTCAAAACCCATGTCTTGTAGTGCGGCGGCATAGCCACTAATTTGATCTTCATGTTCAAGACGTTGGACACCCGTTTTATAATCCAAGAGGGTCACTCTATTTTCAGAAATGTTGATTCTATCCGGGCGCAAGACCCCAAACGAACTAATAATATCCTTTTCCGCATAAACATCGTCACTACCGTCAAACAAAGCAGAAAGTTCTTCGTGGTTTAGGATGGACTCTATGGCGGAATTCACCAAAGCGAAGGTGGTCGGATCGTCTGCCAATGAGACTTTTAAATCGGTGAGAACATTTTCCTTATCCGAAATCTCAATGATTAAAGCCATAGCATCATGAACCAGATTCCCTAAACGAACGGCTTGTGCGCGTTCTTCAGTAGCATCGAGAATTTCTTTGCTTACATAACGAATGTTGCGATCGCCCAACATAGAAACAGGATAGGTAATTTGTTCCGCAAGAATTTCCGAAGTATCCATTTCAGCATTAAAAAAATTCGCATCACCACGCTCAAAAACAAGGGAATCGTCGGCCTCAAAGAAAGTTTTAAAGAAGGAATTGTAGGTAGAAGGTTGTTCGTTTATTTTGGTATCCTTGGCAAAAATATACAAATGTTGAATGGCTCTTGTAAGGGCAACATAAAGCAAATTGATGTTGTCCAACTCTAGGGTGTTTCGTCTAAGGTTGTAAATGAATTCTCCGTCAGAACCATATTCTTTTAGTTCTTTTTTAAAATTGACCAGCAGTTCTTCGAATCCGGAGTCCCCAAAGGGATACCAGGACACAGGATCAATTTCTCTATAGATGTCCAAATCGGCATAAGGAAATATAACCACGGGAAATTCGAGCCCTTTAGCTTTGTGAACCGTCATGATTTGAACGGCATCGGCATTTTTATTTTCTGAAATATTAGCCTTCTCTTTTTCGACCTCCCAATACTCAAGAAATTCGGGAATTCCACCTTTTTGTTTGTTTGAAAAGTTGAAAATTAAATCACTTATGCCCACCAGAAAAGCATCTGCATTTGAATTTAATTTGAGTTGGTTGATGATATATTCACCAGCCTGATAAAGAGGCAGATGTCTTACTTTAGAAAACTCAAATTCGATATTTAATGCTTTGAGAACTTCGGTGAATTCTTCAGTAGTTTTGCTCAGATTCGCAGACAAAAAATCATGTAGATTATTCGGAACAGTCTGAAGTTGATGTACAAATTGCAACCATTGAACCTTTATTTCTTCGTTATTGGGTTGAATGGCCAATTGGAAGGTATATATAATTCCTTGTACAATTTCCGAATGTTGTAGCAGCAGAGTTTCTTCTGAAATTACTTCCACATTATTTTCAAGCAGAAATTTACTGATGGCAATTCCCTCTTTTTTCTTTCGGGTTAGTATGCAGATGTCGCGTTTCCGAAAACCTAGAGCTATTACCGAATGTATCGTGGCTAGAGTCTTTTCGGCATAGGTCGATTCAAAGGTTTCTTTATCGTCTTCGATAAATTCGATTTTCACGTAACCCCCTAGCTTCTGGGTAGTTTTTTGCTCGTTCCCCAGCTTGTATAATCCGGTATGCACAGGTTCGCCAAAATAATTGGATAACCAAGAGAAGAAGTCGTTGTTGAATATAATGATTTCGGAAAAGCTCCTAAAATTGGTGTCTAAATTTTCAATATTGATATTTTCTTCTGAAATAGAAAACGGACTATGACCTTGATATAGGTTGATAAATTGCTCGGGCAAACCCCCTCTGAAACGGTAAATCGATTGTTTAGCGTCGCCCACAAGCAAAAGACTGCCATTTCGATGGTTGGTGTACTGCTGGGACAAAGCGTTATCAACCAATGGGATTAGATTTTTCCATTGCAACTTGGAAGTATCCTGAAATTCATCGATAAAGAAATGCCTGTAGCGATCTCCCAATCGTTCATAAATAAAGGGTACGGGTTGGTCTTTTATTTCTTCGTGAATAAGCGCATTAAATTCGTGAATAGGAAGTATATTTTCGTCCTCTTTTATTTGTTGTAATTCTTGATTCACCACATGTATAGTAGCCAATGGGATGATATTTTTCGCAATGTTCTCATAAAGCCATAATTGCGGAAGCAGTTCTTTCATCTTATAAAAGTGGGCGATAAGTTGAGGGGCAAGTTCGTCTATTAGTGCTGCTTCGGAAGCGTCGACTCGGGAGGGATAAAGTGGTTTGTCTTCCAGATTATTTTGCCAACCCGCCGCTAGATTGAGATTGAATTTTTCCGAAGAAATATTGGTTAGAAAATCGTAAAAATACCCT
>JABDKT010000086.1 GCA_013002065.1 Flavobacteriaceae bacterium | reverse complement strand
GAATGGTTCTAGTAAGATCGTTAATGGTAATCATAGTAAGTACATTCTCATGACCGTAGCCTCGACGAGGATCTTCGTTTACCTTATCCACTAGTTCCTTGACCGTCGATTTCCCATCACCAATTACGTGGGCAGGGGTCCTCAATGCCGCAGCAACCAAAACATTATTAATCACAAGTAGCCGATAATCTTCACCTGTAATAAACTTTTCAACTATGACTCTTCGGGACACCTCTTTAGCTGCGTGAAAAGCAACCACAGCATCTTCGTAATTCTGAATGTCAACTGTAATTCCACGACCGTGATTACCATCAATAGGTTTTATCACCAGCGGATAACCAACATAGTCGCAAGCATCCTCCAAGCTACTCTCTCTACTAATAATATCTCCTCTTGGAACTTCCACTTCTGCTTGTTCCAATAAATACTTCGTATCCTCCTTATCACAAGCCAATTCTACGCCTATACTACTGGTTTCACTAGTTACGGTGGCTTGAATTCTTTTCTGGTTGGCACCATAACCCAGCTGACATAAAGAGTATTTATTCAAACGTATCCAAGGTATTCCTCTGCTTGTAGCTTCTTCTACAATAGAGCCCGTACTTGGACCTAAACGTTCCGCCTCCCTAAGCTCGCGCATTTCCTGAATATCCGGCTCCAAATCGTAATCCTCTCCTGAAATTAACGCTTCACATATTTGAACGGAAGCTTTGGCTGCGTAGCGACCTACATTTTCTTCTATATATGAAAATACTACGTTATATACCCCTTCTTCACCATAACCTCGAGTGCGTCCAAATCCGGTATCCATACCGGCCAGTGTTTGAATCTCCAGTGCAATGTGTTCAATGATGTGCCCCATCCAGGTTCCTTCCTCTACTCTCTGAAAAAAACCACCCCTAGTTCCGACCGAACATCGATGTTCGATCATGGTAGGAAACATCGCTTCCAATCTTTCTCTGAAACCATCTATAGAATTGGAAGGTCGCTCTTCCATTTCTTCCAGATCAAGAACCATCACTATTAATTTATGGCGTCTAACAGACCAATAATTTGGGCCGCGCATGGCATTAATTTCTCGTATTTTCATTTGGCTGGTGTTTTCTTTTAAGTAATGCGAAAGATTATAAATATATAATTTTTTAAGTACAAAACTCCTATTTTTGCAACCGATAAATAATTGAGAATGAAAATAAGAGGAACGCTTATTCCTATTGGTGGAAATGAAGATAAAGGGAACGAAGAAAATGAATATTCATCACTAGAATTTATTAGTGAAGGAATTCTATATCACGTGGTGAAAGAAGCGGGAGGAACTAGCTCTAAAATCCTCATTATTCCAACGGCATCAAGTATTCCGGATGAAGTGGGCGCTAATTATATTGAAGCTTTTCAAAAACTAGGTTGTACCGATCTTCATGTGATGGATATTCGAGAAAGAGAACAATCTGAATCTCCCGAGAATATTGCTTTGATGAAATCGGCGGCTTGTGTAATGTTTTCTGGTGGAAATCAGTCGAAAATTACTGAAAAAATAAGTGGAACGACTTTGCACAAGATCATGATGGATCGTTATAAAAATGAAGATTTTGTGATTGCAGGAACGAGTGCAGGTGCCATGTGTATGTCCAAGGAAATGATTACCGGAGGAAGCAGTACGGAAGCTTTTATTAAAGGCGCTGTTGGCATGAGTGATGGTATGGGCTTTATCAAAGAGCTGGTGATTGATTCACACTTTATCCGTCGTGGTAGGTTTGGTCGTCTCGCCGAGGCAGTCGCTAAATTCCCAAAATTAATCGGAATTGGACTCGCCGAAGACACAGGGCTCATTATTAAAAACGGCAAAACGTTTGAAGTGATCGGTTCCGGAATGGTTATCATTTTTGATCCCAGAAAACTGAAACACAACAATGAAAAAATATTGGATGAAGGCACACCTATGTCACTTACGAATCTAAAGACCCATGTTTTAGCAAACAGCGATCGATTCAATATTAAGAAAAAGAAAGTGGAGATACTCCCTGTGGATGCTCCTTTTATTTAATGCGTCCTTCGGCACGACTGATAATTATTTATAAATCCCGATCTCTATTTTTCCTTCTGAATTTTTACTCGCCCGATACATTCCTTCTGTATTAAAGGGCATGGTAATATTTCCTTTGGCATCTACAGCAATGAGTCCGCCGTCGCCTCCAATTTTCGTGAT
>JABDKT010000083.1 GCA_013002065.1 Flavobacteriaceae bacterium | reverse complement strand
GCATAAACCAAAGGGATTTTCCGGTATTTTTTATTGTAGGCTTGTCCCAGTCCAGGAAGTACCGCCGAATAAAAAGCGGCTCTAGATGGAGCCAGAGGATCGTATTGCTGAGCGGGAACCGTGTCTTTTACAATAAGAACTCTTTCTTCCCTAACCGATAAACTATCTGTAGTTTGAGCGTACAAAGCAGTGCCAAAACATAAAAAGATATAGAAAAGTTTACTTTTCACTTTTGATGAGGTTCAAAATACGTTGGAAGTCGGCTTCGTCTTTAAACGGAACCGTAATCTGGCCTTTTCCGGCTTTGCTCGCCTTCACCGTAATCTTCGTATGCAGCAAATCTGAAAGTTCTCTACTTCCCTTATTGGCAAAATGTGGAATACTGGGTTTGGAAGTGTTTTTTGGAGCTTCCGGATTTCGGTATTTACGCACCAATGCCTCAGTTTCCCTTACGGAAAGTGAATTACCTAAGACCTTTTCGTAAATATCCAATTGCGTGGTCGAATCATCCACATTGATTAAAGCCCTACCGTGACCCATACTAATAAAACCATCGCGCATCCCCGTTTGAATAATGGGATCTAACTTTAATAAGCGTAGATAGTTGGTTACTGTCGAGCGATTTTTTCCAACTCTATCGCTTAGCTCTTCCTGTGTTACTTGAATTTCTTCGATCAATCGCTGATAAGACAAGGCGATTTCAATAGGATCCAAATCCTGCCTTTGAATATTCTCAACCAATGCCATCTCTAAGGATTCTTGATCGTTGGCAATTCGAATGTATGACGGGATAGTCTTTAGACCAATTAATTTTGACGCACGGAATCTACGTTCACCACTTACTAGTTGATACTTATTAAAGGCTAGTTTTCGAACGGTAATAGGTTGAATGACGCCTAATTCACGAATGGATGACGCCAATTCTCTTAAAGTTTCTTCGTTAAAGCTTGTTCTGGGCTGAAAAGGATTTACTTCAATGGCATCTAGCTCGAGTTCCACTATATTCCCAACGACTTGATCGGCGTTTTTGTCTTCAACCGATTTAATATCATTTGCCGGATCTTTGAGCAGGGCCGAGAGTCCGCGTCCTAATGCCTGTTTTTTCGTCGCTTTCGCCATAAATCCTATTCGTTTTTCTCAATTAATTCGTTTGCCAAACTTAAGTAATTATTGGCACCTTTACTACCCGCATCGTAACTAATAATGCTCTCACCATAACTGGGTGCTTCACTTAAACGAACGTTCCGTTGAATGATTGTTTCAAAAACCATTTCATCGAAGTGTTTTTTAACTTCCTCAACCACTTGGTTGGACAATCGTAAACGAGAGTCGTACATGGTTAATAAAAGGCCTTCGATATCGAGATTCTCGTTGTGTATCTTCTGAACACTTTTTATGGTGTTTAGTAATTTTCCAAGCCCTTCTAGTGCAAAATATTCACACTGAATGGGAATCATCACCGAATCGGCAGCAGTTAACGCATTTAGGGTCAATAAACCAAGAGAAGGAGCACAATCGATAAGAATAAAGTCGTATTCCGATTTAAGCCCTTCGATAGCTCTAAGCATCATCGATTCCCTATTTTCTTTATCGACCAATTCAATTTCTATAGCAACCAGATCGATATGTGCCGGAATTACATCTAAATTGGGTGAATTTGTAGCTACAATGGCATCCTTTGCTGAAACCGTATGTTCTAATAACTGATAGGTGCCTAACTCTACATTTTCAACTTCAATTCCAAGTCCGGACGTAGCATTTGCCTGCGGATCTGCATCAATTAGTAAGACTTTCTTTTCTAAAACCCCTAATGAAGCTGCTAGATTCACTGAAGTCGTGGTCTTACCTACTCCTCCTTTTTGGTTGGCAATCGCTATTATTTTCCCCATTAAATTCCTACAATTTTAAGAGCTAAAAATACGATTAATTATGTGGATAGAAAATGAATTTTGTTAACAGAAAGTGAACATTTATGAACGATTCGCGCTCCTGTGTATGGTTGATAGGCGATAAAAATCGTAATTTTAAATTCTGTAAGATTTCAGCATGAAAATTAGAAAACTTTTTCGGCTTAAAAATTTACTATTACTTGCTCTAATTGGGCTAGTAGGGTTCGGAATTTGGTATGCTCAGTTGTCCAACAGACATAAAGCCATTGTGAAGACCAAACTTTTACACACGTTCAGGATTATAGATCACGATTGGGAAATTTCGGAAGGTGAAAATGAAATTATTCTAGAATCCCCCGAATTACTGGTGGATAATATTTATCAATCGATGGATGGTCCTCAGGCGGTGCTAAATCTCAATGTAAATTCGGGAGTAGAAAAATTGAAATGGATTACAGGTTTTAAGGCTGAAGTTTTCAGAGAAGGAACCACTGTTCATAATAACGATTTTTTATGTCATACGAATTTCGATTACTCGGATGCTGTTCATTACAAGAACCTCAAACTTCCGAAGCGAATCAATACTCAATACCCACGATTAGGTACCTTGTCCAACGGAATAAATGAACTTAATTTTCCAAAGGGTTTCGGATTTCCAATCGCAGGGGAAGATGCCTTGGTGGTCGCCTCAAGAACTTTGAATCACAATCTACCCGACGCATTTTTTAAAGTAAAACATAAAATCGAAGTAAAAACGGAAGTAAACGATACCTTAAAACCCTTGATGCCCAAAGGATTGGTTTTGATGCTTCCTTACGATTTGGAGAATCCTTATAATTCCAAAAAGAACGATCCCAATCTTTGTTCGCCCATTGATTTAAAGAATCATTCGGGTCCCGGAGAAGACGGTGTCCCGCTTTCGGCTCATTGGCAACTCCCGGAAGGAAAAACTCGCTACGAATTCGACGTTACCTATCAACTTTACCTACAGGAAGATACCACCATACACGCCATGGCAGCGCATTTACACCCAGGTGCCGAGCTATTTATGCTGTACGATACCACTTTAGATGAGCCTGTCTATGTGTTTGATTGTGAAAATTATAAGGACAAGGTCGGACTTAAACACGTGCCAACCTATTCGAGCGA
>JABDKT010000037.1 GCA_013002065.1 Flavobacteriaceae bacterium | reverse complement strand
GTATCAAACTAATATCCCCGGTTATTACGCCATTGGTGATATAGTACCCGGCCCTGCTTTAGCGCATGTTGCTTCTGCGGAAGGAATTACTTGCGTAGAAAAAATTGCGGGATTACATGTGGAGCCTATCGACTACGGAAACATCCCTGGATGTACTTATACCTCACCCGAAATTGCCAGTGTTGGAATGACCGAACAGCAAGCAAAGGATGCCGGATTTGATATTAAAGTAGGTAAGTTTCCATTCTCGGCAAGTGGAAAAGCGAGTGCGGCAGGAACCAAGGATGGTTTTGTAAAAGTTATTTTCGATGCTAAATATGGCGAATGGTTAGGATGTCATATGATTGGTGCCGGCGTAACCGATATGATCGCCGAAGCAGTCGTTGCCCGTAAATTGGAAACCACCGGACACGAAGTATTAAAAGCGATTCATCCTCATCCAACCATGAGTGAGGCCGTAATGGAAGCCGTTGCCGATGCTTACGACGAGGTAATCCATTTATAAGATTTCAGAAATAATAATGAGAACGCTTCCTTCGGGAGGCGTTTTTTTATGGAATAATAAAACTTTGTAGAGCCAATTCGTAGCTCTTCAAACCAAAGCCAAGAATAACGCCTTTAGCACCTTCCGAAATGTAGGATTGATGCCTGAATT
Organism: Flavobacteriaceae bacterium; assembly: GCA_013002065.1. Lineage (GTDB taxonomy): Bacteria > Bacteroidota > Bacteroidia > Flavobacteriales > Flavobacteriaceae > Aureisphaera. Next base: position 5,925 of record JABDKT010000037.1, on the reverse strand, counting down.
CCTCTCTGGCAAAGGTATTTGAAATATGCACTTCAATTACCGGAGTCTCAACGGCTTTAACCGCATCCCCTATTCCCACAGATGTGTGAGTGTAAGCCGCTGCATTTAATATGATGCCGTCATGGGAAAAGCCTACCTCCTGAATCTTATCGATCAATTCTCCTTCGATATTCGATTGAAAATAAGTCAATTCAATGTCGGGGTGTTCTGTTTTTAGTTTCTGAAAAAACTCTTCAAATGAAAGTGATCCATAAATATCGGTTTCCCGCTTGCCAAGTAAATTCAGGTTAGGTCCATTGATGATAATAATCTTCATGCTTCAAATATAGAAATAAAAAAAAGCGGAATTTTACTTCCGCTTTTAAATAATATATAAGTTTTTAATTATTGCCCAGTATCAATGGTAATCCGGAATCACCGGCGCCAACTACCACTACTTTGGTGTTAGGTGATTCGGCTAATTTCAAAGTGGCTTCAATTCCTTTGTCCTGAAGAATTTTATCGGTTAAAGACGCACTTAGAATTCGGTTTGATTCTGCCTTTCCTTCTGCCTCAATAATCACTTTTTCAGCTTCTTTGGCCGCAGTCACCAATCTAAATTCATATTCCAAAGATTCCTGTTCTTGCTTCAGTTTACGCTCGATCGCATCTTTAATAGTATTCGGAAGGGTGACATCTCGCACTAGAACTTCGTTCAATTGAACATATTGCTCTTCTAGAATCTTCTTCGTTTCTGCGAATATCTCATCCTGAATAGCATCCCTTTTACTTGAGTACAATTGTTCTGGAGTGTATCGACCCACAACAGAACGTGCGGCAGATCGAATCGCCGGCTGTATAATTCGTTGTAAATAATTCTCCCCCTTCTCTTGGTGCAACTTACCCAGATCGTCACTCACGGGCTGGTACCACGCTGAGGCATCGATTTGAATTTCAAGTCCGTTAGAAGAAAGCACCTTCATTTCTTCAAACAGTTCTTGCTGCCTTATTTCATAAATATAAACCTTGTTCCAAGGTGCTACAATGTGAAAACCTTCATCTAACGGGGGTTTATCGGTGACCACACCACCTCCAAAGGTTCTATAAAGTACTCCGGCCTCCCCGGATCCAATCGTAATAGCAGACTTTGCCAAGACAATAATGAGTATAATTAAAATGATAATAATAGGCACGCCTATTTTTGGTAATCGCTCCATAATGATGATTTTTTATTTTTTTATATAAGTCCGTTGTATTTTCGAATAAACCACTCTAAAGATAAGGTAAGTACAATAAGCCCTAACAGGTATTTCCAGTCGATTAAAGGTACAACTTTTTGATTGGTTTTTTGAATTGGTTTAAAGCTTTCATTTTCAGTTAAAGAACTTATGAGTTCCTCGATTTGATCGGCAAAAAATAGTTCTCCACCACTATGAGTCGCCACCCTGCTAAGTTTCGTTACGTTCGCATTTAAAAATTGTTGCTCGACGTTAAATTCGAGAATCGTAAAATTTCCACTTCTCGCTACTGCTTCTCCTTCAACTGAAACGGTAAAGCTGTAATCTCCGGCCGGTAAACTATTGAGATCGACTAAATAGAAGTTGTTTTTTAATAGTAATGGAAATTCAGAGAGTTCTTCGGTCTCTTTATTCTGAACTCTTATCACTAATTGAGCTCGATTATCAAAGACAAAGTTTTTATCAAAGTACTGTGCCGAAACCACCACCGGATTATTGTTGTAGTAAAAAGTTTCGAAGGAAACATCTAGTCGGCTGCGACGTTTATTGGACGCCAAATATTGAATCAATTTACCTAAAAACTCATCGAAGGTTTCGAAGCTATCGGTTTCTAAAAAGGACTGAGCCCTCCATTTCCAAATTCCTTCGCCATCCCAAATAGCATCTCGCTTACCGTTTAGTTCCCAAGTAGCTAACATAGGCGATCCGGTTGAAAATCCGTCAACGAATTGGTTCAGAATGATGTCGTGCGGAACCGAGAGCGTCAATTCACCGAAATCGGTGGCCAAAGGAGAATACTCGTCAAAACCAACAGGCTCGAGAGAAAAAGCAGTGTAATTGAGATTTATTTTTCCTGAAACATCTTCAGATTGGTTGCTGGCTAATTTTTCGAAATTATTCTGAACTGTATTCAGAAAACGCCAATCGGTTTGCAATCCCGTTAGGGTTAGGGTGTTCTTTTTGAGTTTTTCTATTTCAGTATAAACGGAAGAAAAGCTGCGGTCCGGCTGATTTAAAATCAGCAGTTGATAATCATTCACCACTTTAGCGGCTTCCGAAGGTTTCATGAAACTTACCCGTCTTTGTTCGTTGGTTTCTATCGACTTCTTAATAGCGCCCATATCGGGATGGAGAATATCGCTAACCACTAAAATATTGGTGGCTTCGTCAATTACTTCCACTGCAAAATTCTTGGCATTATTACTCTTGTTCTTTTCCTCTTCCAGTGGTGCTAAATAGGCCAAATAGCGTTGCAATCCTACCTTAGTGGAGGGAATGGTAAATGACAATGTCTGGGTATTATCACCTTCAGAAAAACTTACATTCTGAGAGTATAAAGTACTTCCTCCCTGTTGAATGGAAAATCGGGAATTGATATTGTCCTTCCCACTATACACCAAAATCACCTCCACCGGAAATTCATTTTTCAAAAATGAATATCGGTTGGTATTGAGTTGCTCAATTTTTAGATCGACATATTGAGTAGAGTCCCCAATAACTAGTGGGTAAATTTTGTTGCTGAAAGATCTAGATGAAAACTCATAGTCGTTTCCATAGGTTTGATTCCCATCTGATATGAGAATAGTAGGTGCCACCTCATCTTTAAACAGTTCATTAGTTGCGGAAAACGCCTGGGCTATATTGGTTTGTCGTGCTGAAAAGTCAATCGAATCAAGTGGTGCAAAGGCATCACCAAACTTAAAATCACGCAATTCAAATTTATCTTGCAGATCTTCATTATTGCTTAATTGCGCGACAATATTTTTCAATGTTTCTTCTTCCTCCAGAGAGGCAATCGAATTCGAATTATCAGCCAAAAGTATAAGCTTGGGTTTTTCGGTGAGAATTTCTTCTGTTCTTAATTTAGGATTAATAAGAAGAATGAATAAAGCCAACAAGGAGATAAAGCGCAAGGAACCAAATAACCAACGGAATTTACCCGTGTATTTGGTTTTATATCCATACATAAAAATCACGATTGTGAGAGCCACAACTGCCGCGATTATTATAAAAAGTATGGTTTGTGCAGTCATGAATTAGGTGAGCATTCCTCCATCTACGTTTAATACCTGTCCTGTAACATAAGAGGATAAATCACTTGCCAAATAAACACAAGCATTGGCAATGTCTTCGGGTGAACCGCCTCGCTTAAGGGGAATAGCATCTCGCCATCCCTGCACAACAGCCTCATCCAGTTTACCGGTCATTTCAGTTTCAATAAAACCCGGAGCGATGGCATTGCATCTTATATTTCGCGAGCCTAATTCTAGCGCCACCGACTTGGTAAAGCCAAGGATCCCGGCTTTGGACGCGGCATAATTAGTTTGTCCCGCATTACCTTTCACACCTACAACCGAACTCATATTTATAATCGAGCCATTTCTTTGTTTAAGCATAGCGCGTTGTACCGCTTTGGTCATATTAAAAACCGACTTCAAGTTTACTTCAATCACCTTGTCAAAATCTTCTTCTGAAATACGCATTAACAAATTGTCTTTCGTGATTCCCGCATTGTTGATGAGGACATCAATACTTCCAAACTCCTCTAAGACTTTAGTTGCCAATTCCTGCGACTCATCAAAATTTGCAGCATTGCTTTTATAAGCTTTGACTTTTACACCTTCTTTTGCAGCTTCGGCAGCAATCGCTTCGGCAGCTTCGGCAGATGAATTATAGGTAAAAGCAACGTTTGCTCCATGCTTAGCAAAAGTCTCCACTATTCCCTTTCCTATCCCTCGACTTCCGCCAGTGATAATAGCAGTTTTTCCTTCTAATAACTTCATAGATTGGTTGTTTTGATGAATTTCAAATATAGGAAATCGCTTCGGCTTTCCCATAAAAAAAGCCCCGTAAATAACAGGGCTTTTCGTTAATTATATGATAAAGTTAGCCTAGTACTTCAGCTACTTTTTTTCCTATTTCGGCAGGAGAATCCACCACGTGAATTCCACAAGCTCTCATAATTTTCTTTTTGGCCTGAGCAGTATCGTCACTACCTCCTACAATAGCTCCCGCATGTCCCATAGTTCGCCCGGCAGGTGCGGTTTCACCAGCAATAAACCCTACGATTGGCTTTTTACTACCGCTATTCTTGTACCAATGTGCAGCATCGGCTTCTAACTGTCCGCCAATTTCACCAATCATCACAACTGCCTCCGTCTCCTCATCATTGATTAATAATTCTACTGCTTCTTTGGTGGTCGTCCCAATAATAGGATCTCCTCCAATTCCAATAGCTGTTGTAATTCCAAGTCCTTGCTTTACTACCTGATCTGCAGCTTCATAAGTAAGTGTCCCGGATTTTGATACAATCCCTACTCTACCCTTTTTAAAAACAAAGCCGGGCATGATTCCCACTTTCGCTTCATCGGGAGTAATTACTCCGGGGCAGTTAGGACCTACCAGTCTACAGTCTCTGTCTTTTATATAATCGGCCGCCTTAATCATATCGGCTACAGGAATTCCTTCAGTAATAGTTATGATCACTTTAATACCGGCATCTGCGGCTTCCATGATCGCATCTGCAGCAAAGGCAGGAGGCACAAAAATAATGGTTGTATCGGCACCCACTTCTTTTACTGCTTCTTCCACAGTATTGAAAACAGGCTTGTCCAAATGCGTTTGTCCTCCTTTTCCGGGAGTTACACCTCCAACTACGTTGGTTCCGTATTCGATCATCTGTCCCGCGTGAAAGGTACCTTCACTTCCGGTGAATCCCTGAACTATTATTTTTGAGTCTTTATTTACTAATACACTCATGAAGTCTTGCTTTTTTTTGTTGATTTAAAAGATGCGCAAAGGTAATCTTTTGTACTATTTCTGAAAAGAAATTATACCTTAACCTTGTGGTAAGATTCGTTGGTGTCGTCTTTATCGGTCACCGGCTGACTCACCTGGTATCCGCGATACATTTTTCCATCCTTAATTTCCCAAATCGCAATAAAATGTGCAATTCCCAACTCCTCATCGGGATTTTCGATAGTTTTTACGTAGTACTTGTAACGAACCGTGACATGTCCATCGTCCTCTAGGAGATGGCTTACTTCTATTCGTAGGTCGTGGTAGGTGCGTTTTATTTCTAAGAAGAATTCGACCAAATCATCCCGATTCATGATGGTAAGTCCGTCGGCACTATTCCAAATAAGTACCATTTCAGGATGAAAAAATCGATTTAAGACGGAATTATCATTTAAAATATCCGCGTGGTAAAATTCTCTTACCACTTCCTTTGCAGCTTTGTTCATTTGAGTTTGTCTAATTTTTCAATAATATCAGGGATTAATCGAATCGAAGCGATTTCTTTGTATTTCTTTCTGAAGTCATCTGCAGGAGTCCCAAAATATGATTTATGCCCGGGTAAGGACTTGCTAACACCACTTTGTGCAGAAATCACAGCCTTTTCACCAATGGTTATCCCGCTGGTGATGCCAACCTGTCCCCAAATGGTAACAAAATCCTCAATTAAAACACAACCGGCAATTCCAACCTGAGATGCGATTAGGCAGCGTTTTCCAATTACCGTATCGTGGCCCACATGCACCTGATTGTCCAACTTGCTCCCTTCGCCAATGATAGTTGAAGCGCTTACACCACTATCGATAGTACACAAAGCACCAATATCCACATGGTCGTGCACTACGACATTACCTCCACTCAATAGTTTATCAAATTTCTCGGGACGATTCTTATAATAAAATGCGTCCGATCC
>JABDKT010000022.1 GCA_013002065.1 Flavobacteriaceae bacterium | reverse complement strand
ACTACTTTCCAGGAAAACTCATCGCCGGAAGTACGGAAAGCGGCGAACTGCCCTTACTTAAGGGACGATTTCAGAAAGGAAAAACCTTTATTTACGTTTGTGTAAACAATACTTGCAAACTACCCGTTACCGAAACCCAGCAAGCACTTGACCTAATGCGTCCTTAATTTGCCTCCATTATCCTACAAAAATATAGAGTATTCACTTTTTAACGATTATTTTAACATGAAGGAAGCCGTATATTTTATATATTCGCAGCTGTTTAGAAGAAAAAAATAACTAGACGAAACTAACGCCGTCTCTCTCTACTTTCATAAAACAAGACCGGGAGCCTTTTCTTCTCGAACTTTTTAAGTGTAATTTTGAATTTTATAACCAATAAATCATATTTATCAATGAGAAGTATCATAGCCATTGTCGCTTTAATTAGTTGTTCAGTTTTTACCAATTTGACTTATGCTCAAATGGCACCTGCAGAACAATCGACAACTCAATATGTAACTAACAAACCTATTACCCCTTACCCTGTAAATGAGAGAATTTCTGGTTCTCCATACGAAGATGAAGATTTTGCCAACGGAAAAATCATGAAGAACGGTAAAATATTAGCTACTAATGTGGCTTTGCGCTTCAACGCCCTGAAGGACGAAATGGAAGTAAAAAGCAGTGTAGAAGATCATAACCGTACCGGAAGAGTAATGGTAAAATCTCCCGATGTTTACGCAAAAATTATGAACAAAACTTTCGTTTACCTACCGAAACAAGAAGGTTTAGATAAAGCGGGATACTTTGTTGTGGTATATGAAGGCGATAAATATGACCTCTTGAAGAAAATTAATAAAGAATATATCGACGGTGCAGAATCTATGACGGGTATGACCAGAGATATCCCTGCCATGTATAAGCAAAAGGAAGTAAATTACTTATTGAATAAGCAAACTTCTAAGATCGCGGCTTTCCCTAATTCAAGATCGGGAAGATTGAATCTCTTTGGTCAAAAGAAAAAGGAGATGAAGCGTTACGCTGCTGAAAAGAAAATCAATATCAATAAGAAGCACGCCTTGGTAAAAATGGTGAAATACTTCGATACCCTATAAGACGAATATTTTTGTCTGAATTTATAAAGAACCGTTGCCATTTTATTTGACAACGGTTTTCTTTTTGTAATTTTCGGAATGGAAATTGATTATAAAAAAATCGAATTTATCATCTAAGACTTATTGCAAACACATCATTATTATGAAAATTTGGATCTCACTCACCGCCATGTTATTAATTGGAACCACTGTTATTTCACAGGGTTATGTAACTGTTAAAGAAGGAACTCTAAATTCGTCCAACAATTACGCTAACATGGATTCCTATTTTAATATGCAGGACGGAGATGTAATTATTCTCAATGAAGACACCAAAGGTTCCCCTTATTTATTTGAAGACTACAAATTGGGAGCATTGGTAAAAGACGGCGAAATGCTAGTTTCGAATGTGGCCCTCAATTACAATGCATATAACGACGAATTTGTAGGGAAAAGTTCGTTGACGGCACCAGATAGTGAAGCCTTAAAAGTTTCCAAATCTGGAGAATATCAAATCAAAGTAGGGAATGATACATTTGTCGCTTTACCGGATGTTTCTAACGGATATGCTTTGCAGTATTATCAAATTTTAATGGTAGGTCCTAAGTACAGCTTGTATAAAAAACACGGAAAAACCTATAAAGAGAAAATTGCTGCGACCTCTTCATTAACCAGAGACGTTCCGGCCATGTTTAAAGATTATTCCACTTATTTCGTAGCCGATCCCGACGGAAAAATGACCGAAGTTCCGAAGTCGAAAAGTAAAATTGTAAAAATTTTCCCGGGGAAGGAATCAGAAATGAAATCGGCGATTAAAAAGAATAGACTGAATACGAATAAAGAGACCGATTTAATTAGGTTGATTCGTTATTACAACTCGCTCTAAGAACCGGCAATAAAATCTTTTAAGTAGTAAGGTTCGAAATAAGCCACATCCTCAAAATTTGATGTGTTGAACGAGTTTTCAGCAAGTGCTGCCATCTGTTTTGCTGAAGGCAATGCGTCAGGAATAAATCGTGCATTGGGGTGCTCACAAACGGATTGAAATTTTTCTACACCACTACCGATAAAAGTCACTTTTCCTTTTTCAAGAAATTCTGAAAACGATTGCGAGTCAACTATTTCCGCTAGGGTTTCTCTCACCACTTCCATTTCCGAAGAAAAAACTGCCGAGTACACTTCCATTCTTCTGGCATCTAACATAGGTACCTTAAAATCTACTTTGTCTTCAACCTGCAAGGCTAAGGTATGAAGCGTCGCTACAGAAATTAATGGTAAATCCCAGGCAAAGCACAACCCTTTGGCCGCAGAAACTCCAATTCTTAATCCGGTATAAGAACCTGGGCCTTTACTAACCGCTACAGCCTGAATATCGGTGTCTCGCTTTTTGGCTTCCTCTAATATTTCAGAAATAAAAACATGCAAACGTTCGGCATGAGAATAACTCTTGCTGTTATCTTCCCTAAATGCAATAACGCTTCCGTCTACTGAAAGCGCTACCGAGCAATTTGTTGTTGCCGTCTCTATACAAAGTATATTTGCCATATTAATCTTCGCTTTCCTCTTCTTCCTTTTCTGAAGAATCGGATTGCTCCTCTACTTTATCTCCCGGATCCAATCTTTTAGTCACCATATTATAGGGACCGGTAATCACCGTATCATCGGTACTTAATCCTGAAGTAATTTCAATATTACTATCATCTTGTATTCCAGTTTCAACTTTTTTAAGTTGCGCCTTACCATCGATCATCACAAACACAGCCTCGAATTTTTCCTCTTCGGAAGCAATATCTTTTGGCTTATCCGATTTCTTCGAAATTGTATCGGATGGGGTTTTTATAACGATGGAACTAATAGGAATACCAATAATATCTTCTTTCTTGTTGGTAATAATATCTACCGTCGCTGTCATTCCCGGACGGAAAGGCGAAAAGTATTCTGGTTTACCTTCGGTAAGGTCCTGATAGGATTCAGGAACGATTCTCACTTTTACCTTGAAATTTGTAACCTGATCTACCGAGAGAGCCGTTTCTGCCGAATTCGCAATTTCGGTCACTATCCCTTTAAATTCCCGCTTCAAATAGGCATCAACTTCAACAATTGTGGAATCGCCTATGGCAACTTTTACAATATCGTTCTCATTTACATCTACCTCAACCTCCATATTCGACAAATCGGCAACGCGCACAATTTCGGTACCGGCCATCTGCGCTGTTCCCACTACTCTCTCACCTAATTCTACAGAAAGCTTTGATATTGTACCACTCATGGGTGCATATATCGAAGTACGCGATAGGTTGTCCTGTGATTGCTTTACATTCGCAGCCGCACTTTGCACGTTGTAATAAGCAGATTCTCTATTGGCCTTGGCCATTTCGTAATCGGCAATGGATTGATCCCAAGTTGCCTTAGAAATCACTCCTTTTTCAAATAGGGATTTATTGCGATTGTAATTGAGTTCAGCATTTTTCAAACTTGCTTCCGATTGAGCCAAAAGCGCTCTTACGTTTTGAAGTCCGGCCTGCGACTGGCTCAAAGCCGACTGGATAAGGTCTGGATTAATTCGAACGAGCAAATCCCCTTTTTCCACTTGTTGTCCTTCCTTAATAGGAAGCTCAATAATTTCACCGGATACTTCCGAAGAAAGCATTACTTCTACTTCGGGTTGAATTTTCCCGGTAGCAGCAACGGTTTCCACGATCGTAATAGGTTCGATTTTGGCAATCTCAACCTCTTTTACGTTTCGGTTTTTGTTTTTACCGGTGGCTACTAATGCCACTAGCACAATAATTCCAACTATAACTAGTATCCAAATAAGAGTTTTTCTCTTCATAATTAAAACTTTAGGTCGGTTGCGGGAATGCCAAAATACAATTCTAATACTTTCAATTTAAAAATATAGTCGTATTTCGCTCTATTCGCTTCTATATTGGCATTGTCGTATCGTAATTTAGATTGGCTAAAATCGAAGGCATTGGTCAATCCCACATCATATCTATCTTTGGCATATTGGTACGCCAATTCTTGAGACTCGAGGGCTACTTGAGCTGCTTCGAAGGATTTTAAGGCTCCTTTGGCATCCACATAGGCTTGATAAACCGTAGATTCTAAATCCAATTCTGCCTGTTCCAAGAAGAATTCCTGACGCTTTAAATTTACCTTGCTTCTCTTCACACTATTTCTCGTGGCGAAGCCATTGAATATTGGTACATTTAACTGAAAGCCATAGGAGATACCATCATTCAGGTACAACTGTTCTTCGAATGGCAACGGATTCAATTCCTGCAGCGTAAAGTTAGGCGATGTGTTTAATACAGTTTCGCCCGTCCCTTGGACAAAGCCTATCTCCTGAGTGATCGTTGGATTATCGGGATCGATTATTTGTGCGAATCGGTTAGCATCAGATTCACGAGTGTTGTAATTAAAGAAAGCATTGAGGGTTGGGTAGTAAAAACTACGAGCGATTTGCAAATCCTTCTCGGCCAGTTCCACATTTTTTTCAGCAATCTTTACTTCACTTCTGTTTTCTTTTGCGGATTCAATTATTTCTGAAATACTCTTTGCTGAAATTCCCTCATCAATAATATCATATCCTTCATCTTCGATGTCGAAATTTTCATAATCTTTGATAAGAAGAAGTTGGGCAAGACTAATTAAAGATATCTGAACCAAATTTTCATTAACCGCAATATTTTGCTTTTCGGTAGCATCGGTCGCCTGAATCTCCAAAAGGTCTCCTCGAGGTAATACTCCTGCTTCTACCAAATCGTTGGTGCGCTGAATCTGTTCTTGAGTTACTACATTTTGTGACTTAATCACTTCTAAATTGGCCTTATTTGTTAAAACCTGTAGATAGGCATTGGCCACAAAAAGAGAAATATCATCCTTCATTTTGGAGAGACCATATTCTGCTGAAAGTTGAGACAACTTAGCTCTTTGCATGGTCCTAATATTTCTCATTCCCTGAAAAACAGTGACTCCCGCGGTCACACTATAGGAAGAGTTACGAGAAGTCTGATTTTCCAGTATTCCCGTCACGATATTTTGAGTAAGCCCTGTGTTCCAAGTGTTGGATGCCGAACCGTTCAGCGAGGGTAAAAAGTTTCCTAGCGCTTCAGATTTAGCAATTTCTGTGAGCTCTACGTCCAATTCACTTTGCTTTACGGAAATATTATTCTCTAAGGCGTGTTCCACACATTCCTTCAAGGTCCATTTTTTGGTTTGAGCCTGAATTCCTATCGAGAAACAAAATATAAGGGCAATAAGTCCAATTTTCTTCATAATCGAATGTAGTTGATGAATTTGTCTTTTGATTGATGAAAGTGTTACAAAGATCGAAAAAATAGTCGTCCTTTTAGGAACCGCCGCCTCTAAAATCGGTGGCGGGTTTTATCTGGTTCCAAACTTTGATTTTATCGTCTTTCGAAATTCCACTTTTTATTTCCACGTTGATCCCGTCGCTAATTCCAAGTTCCACTTCTTTTCTTTCAAATTCCTGATCTCCGGTTTCTATTTCAACGAAAGGTGCTTGGGTCTTGGGATCGTATTGAACCAGCCCTTCTTTGAGGGTGAGCACGCTGTCGGCTCGGGCCAGAATAATGGAGGCGTTTGCACTTAAACCTGCCCGGATAAACGTTGTATCTTTTTTACTGAGTGTTCCTTTTATTTCAAATTGGATGGCCCCGTTTTCCTCAACTCCTTTGGGTGCGATATAATCCAAAACCGCATCAAATTTTTTGTTCTCTATGGCTCCCACTGTAATTTCCAGCGGTAAATTTTCTTCAATCTTACCTACTTCACTTTCATCTACCTTACCTTCGAAAATCATTTTGTCCACATCGGCCAAAGTCGCAATAGTAGTTCCATCATTGAAATTATTTGCTTCAATCACCTGGTTTCCAACTTTCACAGGAACGTCGAGAACCATCCCTGAAACGGTGGCTCTAATTTCGGTGTTGGCTGTCGCTCCCAATCCTCTGGAAGTTCCTGTTTTGACAATATCATAGGTTTGTTGAGCACCGCTTAAGTTCACTTTTTCCCTATTAAATCGTTGCTGCGCCTGATTAAAAGCCAGCTGTGCATTGTCGAATTCGTTTGCCGAGATGACTCCTTTTTCAAACAATCCTTTTTGGCGTTCGTATATATTACGTTCACTTTCAAGAGCCAAACGAGCTGTTTCGAGTTCGGTTCGAGCACTGTTGATGCTATTTTGAGCACTGCTTAATGAGTTTACATTGGGCACAACCTTAACCTTAGCGATTAAATCACCAGTTTCGATTACATCTCCTGCTTCTACGAAAATTTCATCAATAATTCCTGAAATGTTCGGTTTGATTAGAATCTCTTCTTTTGGAACAATACTACCGGTTGCCACGGTCTTTTTTATAACATTATTAATGGCAGGTTCTTCGGTAGTATACACCACAGGATCTTCTTGGTTTTTCTGAAATAGATAATAAAGTGCAGCTACAAAGAATATGACAATAACTGCTAAGATGATGATGGTAACCGTTTTTTTCATTGGTGATTTAGTTAAATATTATTCGGTACGCAGCGCGTCTACCGGTTTTACTTTTATAGCGTTTTGTGCCGGAATTAAACCGGCCAATAAACCTGATATTACTAATATGGTCAATGCAATAAGCACAACTTTGATGTCAACACTCGGATTGGCGAACATATCCACCGGACCATTCGCATCGAGTACTAAATTGATGATATAAATAATGAATGCTCCAAAAGAGATTCCTACCATTCCCGATATGATGGTCAAGAAAATAGATTCAAGCAATACCTGACCACGAATCGACCAAGGAGTTGCTCCCAACGCCCTTCGTATTCCAATTTCTTTGGTGCGTTCTTTTACTACAATGAGCATGATGTTACTAATCCCGATTATTCCTGAAATAAGTACTAGTGAACCTACAAAATAGGCGATCAATTTAAGTGCAAAGAACAGTCCTTCTATACGACTGTATTGCTCGTACAGATCAAAATTCCCGATGGCTCTATCGTCTTCGGGGTGAATGGAATGACGTTGTTTGATCACATCGAAGATTTGAGTTTTCAATTGCGTAATGGACGAACCGTCTTCCGCAGTAATAGCCATCCAACCTACCTTGTCTCCTTGATTAAAGGCCTGAGAGAAAGAGGTAAACGGTACATAAATTTCTTTTTGGTCTTCTTCACTGTCTCCGCCCTGAGATTTCTTTTTGTAAGTCCCAACCACAATAAAGTTGACTCCATTAATTTTTAAATAGGTGCCTATGGGATCCTCTCCACGATCGTACATGGAAGTTTTAACACCTTCACCTATTACCGCAACTTTTCGCTTTTCGTTAATGTCTCCGTAATTGATAAAACGTCCGCTGGTAATATCCATGGGTTGTTGCTGAATGATCTCCGGATAATCGCCATACACATTAAAGGCTCCAGTGTTGAGTCCGCGCACTACATTATTACTTCCTCCAAAACCTCCCAACTGATTTCGGGGTGAGACAAACCTCATGTTTGGCACATTATCCTTTATGGCTTGAACGTCTCCTATTCGATATCGAAAACGACGTCCTTTGGGCAATCCTTTGTAGGGTTTGGAAATAGTTTGACTCCACATAAACATGGTGTTGGTGGCGATATTTCCGAAGTCGGCTTTTACCCCATTCTCCAAACCTTTACCGGCTGCCAGCAAAATTACGAGTATAAAGATTCCCCATATCACACCAAAGGCAGTAAGCACGGTCCTAAACCAATTACTGCTCAATGCTTCCAATATTTCGCTCCAACGATCTTTACTAAACATCTTTATTCGTCTCTTAAGGCTTCAATAGGTCTAATC
>JABDKT010000273.1 GCA_013002065.1 Flavobacteriaceae bacterium | reverse complement strand
TAGTGTTCGTTTTGTCTATCCAGGTATTTTTCAGCATAAAAAAGTACGGCTGTAACCAAAATTACTATTAGGATGTAGGTATATTTTCTATTCATTAATTCTATTTAATTACTTCTAGATACAATTTCGTTCAGTTCGTTCACAAAACCACTCGCAGTGACCTTACTTTCGACTTTGGACTTTGGACTTTAAACCTCATCATCCGCCGAAGCTTCTTGAAGCGATTGCGGAATCTCTTGCTTCAACGCTTGTTGCATTCTCTAAATCTGCTTCCATATAAGAACGAAATGACCGTTACTACAAAATTAATCACAGTAAATCTGAGGTTAATAGAGCGGTTTTTCAATTCCTCACATCCAAAACATCCCGAAGTGCATTCCCCATCAACATAAAAGCAGTCACTAAACTCATGATGGCCACACCCGGAATCACCGCTAAATACGGTTTTCCAAGAATGATATAGGCATAGTGATCTTTAATGATTCCGCCCCAACTGGGCATGGGTGGTTGTGCTCCTATCCCCAAGAAACTAAGACCGCTTTCAATCAAAATAGCTCCTGCAAAATTAGCCGCCGAAATAATGATCACCGGGGCCAAACTATTAGGCAAAATATGCTTGGTAATGATTCGCCAATTGTTGTAACCCAATGCCCTGGCTGCTGTCACAAATTGCATTTCTTTAACGCTTAATACTTGTCCGCGCACTACTCTGGCAACTTCCACCCACATGGTGAGCCCCACGGCTATAAATACTTGCCAAAAGCCCTTCCCCAGCGCAAGTGTTATTGCGATAACCAGCAGCAAAGTTGGAATCGACCAGGTTACATTAATCAACCACATAATGGCTGCATCAATTTTTCCTCCGTAAAATCCGCTAATCGCACCCAAAGTTATCCCAATGATAAGGGATATAAAAACCGCTACGAAACCGATGGCTAACGAAATTCGTATACCAATAAGCATTCTACTTAGTAAATCCCTTCCATATTTATCGGTACCTAGTATGAACTTCTTTTCTGAAATATAATTCGATTCTATTTCCGAAGGACTATTTGCGTTGCTGAAAAGGGCCAAATCGTACTCTTTAGATAATCCGTCAGAACCGTCGGGAGTGTATTCGGTAATTTCAATACCATTTTGAGTTAAATTGTAATTGGAAATAGGTATTTCAGAAACAGTACTCTTCCTTCAGAAGAAAAAAACAGAAACACCACTTTGCACATCTTCTCCCGAAGGAATAGTCAACATTTTAACGGTAAATCCGGGAGGTTTGGAATGAACCGATAAGTGCATCTGATTCGCATTCTTGGAATTGTCCGGCGCCAATGCGTAAGCGAAAATCGCCACCAAAGTGCAGATCACGAGAAAAGTGAAACTAAAAACGCCCCAAAAGTTCCGCTTGAACTTATGGAGCGCTATTTTGCTTAATGAGGACGATGCTTTCACATCGTAAATGTAGCTAATTTAATTTTTTATTTCGGCCACTTTTCCTCTTCGAATATTACTCATTTTTAAATCCTGAAGTACATTAACCGCTTCTTCCACATAAATATCTCCTGCTAGGTTTTTATGCCATCTTTTTCGCTTTTCACGAAGTGTTGTGTCCTTCTCCATTAAAGCCATTTCATAAGGCAACGAACGGTAATTTAATTTGTTATCGTAATCCTTTATAACGTCAAATTTTTTGGTTTCAGACTTTCTACGTTCAATATCGGCCATGTATTTATCGAAATTCAACGTGACTTTATCTTCGTCCCGTGTTTTCTTTATCCAACGCGCATTCTCTTCGATAAGACGCAATTGGTCACTTTTTGCCATTCTTTCTTTACTGCGACTAATGGTTCCTTCATAATCTATATAACCATCCCAAGCATCGTATTTTGCCGGGGAAATTTTATCGTATGGCAACGGATTGTCATAATCCCTTTCTCCAATTTCAATATAACTATAACGATCGGGCATCACCACATCACTTTTTACGCCTTCCAACTGCGTAGATCCTCCGTTTACTCGGTAAAACTTCTGAGTAGTGAGTTTTAAGGCTCCCATATCTCCCATATCGTTTTTCCGAAGCCACTGATTCAGATCAATCATGTTTTGAACGGTTCCTTTTCCGTAAGACTGCTCGCTACCAATAATGATGGCTCTTTTATAATCCTGCATTGCGGCTGCTAATATTTCCGAAGCAGAAGCAGACAATTCATTCACTAAAATCACTAAAGGACCATCCCAAATGACGCTTTTATCTTCGTCCTTCAACACCTCTTTACGAGATCCTCCGGAAGCGACTTGAACTACAGGACCTTCTTTTATAAACAATCCGGCAATATCGACAGCGGTCCTCAATGAACCTCCTCCATTGTCACGAAGATCCAAGACCAATCCTTCCATACCTTCTTTCTTCAGGTTCTCAATTTCGCGTTTCACATCGCTGGCTGCATTGCGCTCTCCATAATCCTTCATATCAAAATAGAAGGCCGGTAAGTTTACCAATCCGTATTTCTTATCTTCCTGCTCAATAATAGTGGATTTAGCATAGGTTTCATCCAATTCAACCACATCGCGAGTAATTGTTTCTTCGCCAGTGGTTCCATCCACACGCTTCACTGTGAGTGTAACTTTTGTCCCTTTGGGACCTTTTATCAATTTAACGGCATCGTCCACACGCATCCCAATGAGACTAATGGCTTCCTGCTCATCTTCTTGTCGCACTTTCATGATAAGATCACCCACTTCTAGATGCTCACCACGCCATACAGGACCACCGCTTATTACTTCAACTACTTTGATATAATCATTTTTCTTCTGAAGTCGCGCTCCTATCCCTTCTAGCTTCCCACTCATACGAAGATCGAAACGATCTCTATCGGGTGGTGCGAAATAGTTGGTATGCGGATCAAATTCTTCGACGACCGTATTGAGGAAAACCGCAAAATAATCTTTGCGCTCCAAGTCCTCACGGAATTCATAAAAGTCGTCCAAACTTGTCATAGAACTTTCACGTGCTTTCTCTTCCAAGTCACTTTTGGCAGCCGGAACGTATCCTTCCTCATTTTCCTGCTTCGCCTTCTCCTCTTCTACCAAATCATAATAATTTGAAATGGTCGTAAACTTTAATTGTAATCTCCAACGTTCTTTTAATTCCTTTTTGTTTTTTGCATAAGGGATCTTTTCATAATCTACCTCAATAGTCTCATCCTTGTCGAAATCGAAGGGCTCACTTAATATTTCTGAATAGTATTTTTTGGCGTCCTCCATTCTCTCCAAATACCTTTCATGTACAAGATTGAAGAAGCTTAAATCTTTATTTCTAATTTGATCGTCAATTTCCGTTTCATAAATACTGAAATCTTTTAAATCGGAAGCAAGGAAATATCGCTTCAACGGATCGACCGCCTCTATGAAGTCTTTATACACTCCTGCTGAAAAAGCATTATCCATCTCTTTTGGATCATAATGCCCTTTGTCTAACACATAAGTAATTAGATCGATAAGGAGTTTATCTTTGTTTGGATCATTAAATTCTTTGGAAGTAAAACTGCAAGAAGCTGCAGCTACAAAAACTGAAAGTAATAGTACTTTAAAGTTCTTTTTCATTAATCGCATGTCGTCATTTTTTAGGAACTTCTAAATTATATAAAAAACCGTGCCAATTAGGTGTAATGATACTAATTTTTTGTTAAACAACATAATGGCGTAAACGTTGATAAATGTGTATTTTTACGCTTTCTATAGCAGCTCCTATGACAAACCAAAAACCATTAATCCTTATCACGAATGACGATGGAATTACCGCTCCGGGTATTCGAACTCTCATCGATGTTATGAAAGAATTAGGCGACATCTGCGTGGTGGCCCCCGATTCTCCCCAAAGCGGCATGGGACATGCCATTACCATCAACGATACCTTGTATTGCGATAAAGTGGTAGTGGATAAAGACAGCGACCAGAATGAATACAGCTGTAGTGGAACTCCTGTGGACTGCGTGAAACTGGCCGTGAACGAAATTCTTAAACGCAAGCCAGATTTATGTGTGAGTGGGATTAATCATGGGAGTAATTCTTCCATTAATGTAATATACAGCGGGACCATGAGTGCTGCCGTGGAAGCCGGAACTCTGGGCATTCCGTCCATCGGATTTTCACTATTGGATTATTCATTAGAGGCGAATTTCGACCCGGTAAGGAATTTTGTAAAGACCATCGCTCAAGAATGTTTGAGCAAAGGGTTACCAAAAGGAATTGTTTTGAATGTAAACTTTCCGAAGTTATCAGAAAATGAAATAAAAGGCATCAAAGTTTGCCGTCAAGCAAACGCTCATTGGATTGAAAGCTTCGACAAACGAGTAAATCCGTTGGGACGTGAATATTACTGGCTTACCGGCGAATTTGTAAATGAAGATAAAGGCGAAGACACCGACGAATGGGCCCTAAAAAATGGTTATGTTTCGGTGGTACCTGTGCAATTTGACCTAACAGCACATCACGCCATCAAGGATATAAATACCTGGGATTTATGAAAAAAGAAATACTCATTGGCTTTATCGTTGGAATCATCACCAACACATTAGGTGTAATTGTTTGTACTTTTATAATATCTCAAGTGAAGGACACCGAATTTGTCGATACCTTTAAAAGGTATTATTATTCGAGTAACTTTTGGATGCTAATTACCTTGGGTGCATTGCCCAATTTAGCGGCATTTTTCGGTTTTATTAGACTCAACAGAGATTACAGGGCGAGAGGTGTGTTGCTAGCAACCTTTGGAGCTGCGATCACCTCCTATTTAATTTATTTCTTCTAAAATGAAGTATTACCTCATAGCCGGAGAAGCTTCCGGCGATCTGCACGGCGCCAATCTTATGGCAGCACTCAAAAAAGAAGATGCTTCAGCTTCTTTCCGATTTTGGGGCGGGGATCTTATGGCTACAGAAGGAGGTACCATGGTGAAACACTACCGCGAGTTGGCATTTATGGGGTTTATTGAGGTTTTATTCAATCTACGAACCATCCTCAAAAATATTTCCCTTTGCAAAAGGGATATCTTAGAATACCAACCCGACATCATCATCTTTATCGATTACCCGGGTTTTAATCTAAGAATTGCGAAATGGGCTAAGCCAAAGGGAATTCCAACTCATTATTATATCTCTCCTCAAATCTGGGCGTGGAAAGAAGGTAGAATTAAGGCGATAAAACGGGATGTTGACGCTATGTACGTAATTCTTCCTTTCGAGAAGGATTTTTACGAAAAAAAACACGGCTTCCCCGTAAGTTTTGTAGGCCACCCACTTATCGATGCCATTTCCAAAAGAGATCAAGTCGATCCTGAAAATTTCAGAAAGGAAAATAGGTTGGATAATCGACCCATTATTGCATTGTTGCCGGGAAGTAGAAAACAAGAGGTTTCTAAAATGCTGGAGATAATGCTTTCTGTTACATCTGAATTTGAGAACTATCAGTTTGTGATAGCCGGAGCGCCTAGTTTGGAAAAAGAGTTTTACGACCAGTTTACGGATATAAACAATGTTCACTTAATTCTGAATAAAACATACGACCTTTTGAGTCTATCGACAGCGGCATTAGTCACTTCGGGAACGGCTACGCTTGAAACTGCCCTTTATAAAGTGCCTCAGGTGGTTTGCTATAAAGGCAATCGAGTTTCCTATGAAATTGCCAAGCGTGTTATCAAGTTAAAATATATCTCATTGGTGAATCTCATTTTGGACAAACCTGCTGTAACCGAATTAATTCAAGCCGAACTAAACACCAAGCGTCTTTCCGAAGAATTGTATAAAATCTTGGACGAATATCACAGAGCCGTTTTATTTCTGGATTACTACGATCTGGAAAATCTTCTCGGCGGAAAAGGTGCCAGTGAGAAAACCGCAAAACTTATTGTGGGATCCATGGAAAACTGAACTTTCTATACAAGTTTCCGAAAATTTTATAATTTTAGCAGAACCAAATCTTCTTTCTTTTATGAAAAAAGTCCTGCTGCTCACCTTCTTGTCGTTATTGCTCATTTCATGCGGTTCCACCCGAAAACCTACCGAAACAGTGATCATTGGCAACACCAACGCTTCGGTTTCGACCAAGAAAATCTCCAAAATTATAAAACATGCTCAGTCTTTCGAAGGGACTCGCTATAAATTTGGTGGGACTTCAAAAAAAGGTATGGACTGCTCCGGTTTGGTCTATGTATCTTTTAAACAAGAAAAAATTGCGCTGCCCAGAATATCTCGCGACATGGCGAAAAAGGGGATACGAATTAGATTGAGTGAGACCGAAAAGGGGGATCTCGTTTTCTTTCAAACCAATAAAAATAGAAGGGTTATCAATCACGTGGGGTTGGTGGTTGAAAAGAAGAAAGGCGATATCCGATTTATACACGCCACCTCATCGAAGGGCGTCATAGTTTCGTCTTTGGATGAAAAGTATTGGAAAAATGCATTTGTAGAAGTGCGGCGTATTATTTAATTTTAAAATTGCATACCTCCCGTAAATCTTGACTAGTTCGAGAGCCCGTGGGAGATGAAATTCCTTAATCTAATTATCGTAAGAATATCGTTGGCAATGGCCTTAGGGATCATAGTGGCTTCCCAATTGTCAGATTCTTTTAGTTTTCTTCTGAAATGGGCACTTCCCATTTGGTTCTTGTTATTATTTACGAGGATCGTCTTGTTTAAGCGCATATCACCAAAGCCCTACTTCGGATTAATAACAATCACGCTGTTTTTCCTTATTGGGATGATCAACTTTCAGAAAACAGAGCCACGGTTTACAACTCATCATTTTACACATGCCCCTTCCGAAGAAACCACTCAGCACATTAACCTTAAAATTACCGAAGTATTAAAATCTAATGTGTATCAAGATAAGTTCGTCGCCAAAGTAGCCTCGATCGATGGGCGTCCAACTTCGGGTAAGATTCTGCTCTTGATACCAAAGGAAAAAATGACCCAAACCCTTTCGGTGGACGACGAATTATATGTCTATTCGGAGATACAATTAATTCCTAAGGCTTTGAATCCGTATCAGTTTGATTACAAACGGTATTTGGAGCATCAAGGTATTTTTGCTCAAGTTCGGTTATCGGAAAACGAATTAATTTTCTGCGGAAGTGGTGCCTCAAGTATTAAGGGTATCGCTCACGGATTTCGAATGTTTCTTATCCAAAAGCTACAAAAAGCTTCAATCGACTTGAACGAACGGTCCATTTTGCAAGCTTTGGTTTTGGGTTACCGAAATGATATTTCAGAAGAAACTTATCAAAATTATGCAGCAGCAGGTGCCATTCATATTCTGGCCGTTTCTGGGCTTCACGTGGGGATTCTGTTTATAATATTCAGCAAAGTTCTATCGCCTATCACTGTTTTGAGAAAGGGTAAGGTACTAAGGGCAATTATAGTGGTAATTCTCTTATGGTGTTATGCTTTTATTGCAGGCGGGTCACCATCTGTGGTTCGTGCCGTGACTATGTTTTCCTTTTTTGCACTTGCTGAAATGTTAGATCGACCCACCAATAGCTTCAACACGCTATTTCTTTCTTTTTTCCTACTTATTATACTAGAGCCACGTTGGATTTTTCATGTCGGATTTCAAATGAGCTATTTGGCGGTCTTTTTTATTCTTTGGCTGCAACCCAAGATTTATAAATGGTACCGTCCTAAATTTTATCTAGACCAACTGTTTTGGAGTATCGTTTCGGTAAGCTTAGCGGCTCAAATTGGCATCGCACCATTGAGTATTTTCTATTTTAATCAGTTTCCCGGTTTATTTCTACTCACCAATCTGGTAATCCTTCCGGTTCTGTCTTTTTTACTCCTTGGAGGTCTTATTATCATCCTTCTCGCAGCCATGGAGATGTTACCCGATAGTATTGCATTCTACTATAATGAGATTCTTTTGTGGCTAAACAATTTCATCGCCTGGGTCGCAGAGCAAGAATCATTTTTATTGAAGAACCTAACTCTTTCCACAATTCAGCTTTTGCTTTTGTATGTCCTACTTTTTTTTGGAATGAAGATGTCGACTCACAGATGTAAAAAATATCTATTTTATTGTGGAGGAGTGCTAGTTCTATTTTATGGAACTAAACTATACGAAACCCGCAACTTTCAAAAGGAAAAGCTGATTTTGTTTCACCGAACCGCTAAAACCATTTTAGTGAAACAATCGGGATCCAAGCTGCAACTTTTCAGTAATGACTCTATGGCTATTACTACTGAATATCCTCTAAAGAGTTTTATTCAGCAAAGAAAAATTAAAGAAATTAGCATTACTAAGGTGCCCAACTATTTCGTGCAAAATGGTCACAAAACACTTTTAATCGACAGCGCGAGTGTTTATCCCCGTATAAAAGTGCATAGCTTACTTTTGGTGAATAGTCCTAAAATCAATCTCGATCGTGCGATTGACAGTCTTGAACCACGACTCATTATCGCAGATGGTAGTAACTACAAATCCTATGTGCAGCGATGGATGCTTACCGCCTTAAAAAGAAAACTCCCCTTTCACTATACGGGTGAAAAGGGAGCCTATATTATTAGTAATGAATAAATCTATATTAAAATGTGCCTTTGAAATTATCTTGATAATCCTGCCAGGCTTCCATAGTTGTTAGTTGCTTATAATCATCGTTGGCTATCATTTTTAAGTAAATCTCCAATTGCTGTGGAGTTTTATATCCAGGAACCGCCTGTATTAGCTTACCATCCTCCTCAAAAAATACCAAACTGGGGTATCCTCTTAATTTTAGCGCATCGGCAAAGAAATGGGTAGCAT
>JABDKT010000275.1 GCA_013002065.1 Flavobacteriaceae bacterium | reverse complement strand
TCTCTGGGGTAACTATTCAATATGATTCGGAAGGCGCCCTTTCAAACCTAGACGGAACCTATGCCCTGGAAATTCCTGCAAATCAGGCGGTTGTTATTAATTTTTCATACGTCGGACTCGAAAATGCTCAACTTACGCTAACCTTATTACCTAACGAAGATTACGAGTTTAATCCTACCTTGAAAGTAGATGTAGCTCAAATAGGTACAGTAATTATAGATGCCAAAAAGAGAAAACGTGTTGAGGGGATCACTTCTCTAAGTCCGGAAGCCATTCGTAAAATCCCTGGAGCTAATGCAGGTGTTGAAAACGTACTGACCTCCTTACCGGGAGTAAGCAATAATAACGAATTAAGTACCCAGTATGCCGTTCGAGGTGGTAATTATGATGAAAACTTGGTCTATGTCAACGAAATTGAAGTGTATCGGCCGTTTTTAATTCGGTCGGGACAGCAGGAAGGGTCGAGTTTTGTGAACAGCGATCTTACTTCAAGTGTTGATTTTTCAGCAGGAGGATTTCAAGCCAAATATGGTGATAAGTTATCCTCTGTGCTCGATATTACTTACCGCCGCCCGACTAGTTTCGATGCTTCGGTTGATTTAAGTTTATTAGGCGCTAGTATTTCTGTAGGAGGAAAATCAAAGAACGGCCGACTCTCAGGAATAGTAGGTTTACGATATAGAGATAATAGTCTTTTCGTCGATGCGAAACAAACCGAAACCAATTTCAGACCCCGTTTCGCAGATGCTCAAACTTATCTTACCTATAAAGTGAGCAATAAATTCGAATTAGGATTCTTAGGAAATTTGTCCATCAACGATTATGAATATGAGCCTTTGACGCGCCAGACGAACTTTGGTACCTTGGCAGATCCTGTGGCTTTGTTGGTTTTTTATGAAGGTCAAGAGCAAGATCGTTATAACACTTATTTCGGAGCCATGAAGGGGACTTATGTTGCTTCGGAAAACTATACTGCCAAGTTTATTGCGTCAGTTTATCAAACTACAGAACAAGAATATTTCGACATTCTGGCTCAATATCGTTTGGGTGAGGTAAATACCAACATTGGTGATGAAAATTTAGGTGAAGTTGAATTTTCCGAAGGAATTGGAGCGCAGCTTACGCACGCTCGTAACGATTTGGATGCACTCATAATCAACGCACAACACAAAGGAAACATCAAAATTGACGATAATAGTATTGAATACGGTATAAAATATACTCGAGAAGATATAAGAGACCGTGTTCAGGAATACGAAATCATTGATTCGGCCGGATTTTCTATCCGCCCCCCTATTTCCGATTTCGCAAATACACAGCCTTACGACCCTTTCGACGCACCAATTGTACCGTTTACTGAAATTCGCGGACAAAACGATGTACAAATAAATCGAGTTTCAGGCTTTGCGCAATGGAGTAAGCTTACCAATTGGGGAGATAGCGAAGTATGGTTAAATGCAGGTGTTCGAGCACAAAACTGGAACGTATCGGGTGTTGGAATAGAAAGCACCTCTCAAACCGTTGTGAGTCCAAGAGGACAAATATCCTTAAAACCCAACTGGGACATGGATATGTTGTTCCGATTGTCGGGAGGATTATATCATCAACCTCCTTTCTACAGAGAATTACGCGATTCTACCGGAACTGTCCAGCCTGGAGTGAAGGCACAGCAGTCGATACACATTGTTTTGGGTAATGATTATAGTTTCGACCTTTGGGATCGGCCGTTTACGTTAAATTCGGAAGTATATTACAAGAAACTCACGGATGTAAACCCCTATACCCTTGAGAATGTTAGAATTCGATATAGGGCTCGCAATAATGCGGAAGCCTATGCTGCGGGAGTCGACTTGCGACTTTCGGGTGAATTCGTAGTGGGCACGGAAAGTTGGGTGAGTTTTGGGTACTTGAGAACTGAAGAGAACATCGATGATCGAGGCTATATTTTCAGACCCACAGATCAGCGCTTAAAATTTGCAGTACTTTTCCAGGATTATGTTCCCGTTATCCCAAATTTAAAAGGCTATTTGAATTTAGTATATAATACAGGATTGCCGGGCGGATCACCTAGTTATGCCGATCCTTACGACTTTCAAACTCGCTTACCCGACTACAAGAGAGCCGATTTAGGGATTTCTTATGTACTGGTTAATGAGGAAAATCGTAGAAAGAGTGGCTGGTTAAGGCCATTTAAAGAACTTACTATTGGTGCAGAAATTTTTAACATTTTCGACGTGAGAAATTCGATTACGAATACGTTTGTAAGGGATGTTTACACGAAAACTCAGTATGCCATTCCGAATTTCCTAACTCCTCGGGTGTTTAATGTGAGAATCACATCGAAGTTTTAGGGAGCTTAATTCTCAATAAAATCTTTAAGAACTTCTACGACATAATCAATTTCATCTTTCGTATTGAAACTGGAAAAAGAGAAACGTACCGAAGGCTTTTTGTTGTCTTCTTCAGAAAGCACTTCTTTTAACACATGTGATCCTGCCGAACTCCCACTCTGACAAGCACTTCCTTGCGAACAGGCAATTCCCTTTAAATCGAGTTGAAACAACAACATCATGGCTTTTTCATCTGAAATAGGAAGGCAAACATTCAATAAAGTATAAGTGCTGTTTTCGTTATCGTCACAGCCGCCATTGAAAGATATGCCGTCAATTTCCGAGGATAGGCGGTTTTTGAAATAATCCTTTAACTCTGTGATGTAAGCACGTTCCTTTTCTAAATTTCTGTAGGCAATCTTCAAGGCTTCAGTCATACCGGCTATGGCATAAACAGCCTCTGTACCCGCTCTTAGACCTCTTTCCTGTGCTCCACCATGAATTAACGGCTTTAAGGGTTTGTCTTTGCGAATAAAAGCAAAGCCGGCTCCTTTAGGTCCATGAAATTTATGAGCAGCCACAGCAGCGAAATCGATAGGTATTTCAGAAAAATCCAATTCAAAATGTCCAACAGATTGCACCGTATCGCTGTGAAACATAGCGTCATACTCCTTGCACATTTCAGCAACACGCTTTAAGTCCAACATATTACCAATCTCATTGTTCACATGCATAAGGCTCACTAATGTTTTAGCTCCATTGGACTTTAATAAAGACTCCAGATGCTTGTAATCCACATGACCACAGTCGTCCAAATTAACATAATCAACATCGATGTTATGGAGGGCTTTTAGTTCCGCTATGGTATGTAGAACAGCATGATGTTCTATTTTGCTTGAAATAATTCGCGTTACTCCCAGGTTTTTAACACACCCGTTAAGTACAAGATTATCGGCTTCAGTCCCTCCCGATGTGAAGATTATCTCGGAAGCATTCACATTAAAAAGCTTGGCAATATCTTTTCTACAATTTTCAAGTAATGATTTAGATGATCTACCATAAGAATGTGTAGATGAAGGATTTCCGTATTCTGTTTTTAGGGCATCTGACATACAATAAATAACCTCACTTCTCAGTTTGGTAGTCGCAGCACTATCAAAATATACTTTCTTCATTAGTTATTAGGGAGTAAGTGGTATAGCCAAATTTTTGGGCAAAAATACGCAATTATAATATTTATGTGGTAGGTATTCGCTCTAGAAATGCTTTACTTTGTTATTTCTGAAATAGAACATCAATGAAGGTAAATATTCTAGCTATTTTATGTGCTTTTTTAATGGTCTCTTGCGATGATGGTGACATCATTTTGACTTCTTTTGACTTTGAAGAAGAAAATCTCCAGAATTGCGGTGGTCCCGGAGGCTATTTGTTCTTTAATTTAAACGGTGCTAACACTGAAAGTTTAACTTTACGACTTGGCACAACCGACGAGCTTTTTACAACCTCAGATACTTTGGTAACTAATTTGGATGGAAATACGAACTTTGTTAATTATCGAATTTTTAATTCTGAAGTAACCAGCGATTACTTTTGTAATGAAGTACCGCCTACCAGTCCTGAGGTCGATATTGAATATTTGGCAAATTCCGGGGTAGCAACGCTAATTACCACTTCAATTTTTAGTGATAATGACAATTTAAGTGTGGAAGATGAAGGAACCACAGCCGATACCGACATGGATGGCTTGCTAGATTTCTATGATTTTGATGATGATGGCGATAATGTTCCAACCCTATTGGAGCTTGATACCGAAAATGCCGATAAAGACAACAATCCACTTACCAATCCGAAAGACACCGATGGTGATTCAATTCCGGACTATTTGGATAATGATGACGACGGTGATGGTGTTTTAACTATTGATGAGGACAGCAACATGAATCTAGACCCGACCGATGATGTGACCGATGTAAATGTTGGAGCAGATTATCTAAATCCAGCCGTGTCGAACACCACAGATATTAACGAATATCGTGAACACACCTACGATTTTCAGAGCTCTGTGGTAATTATTTTGAACAATTTGGTGTTGACCGATGGTAACGAACAAATAACCCGTGAGACCTTTAACATGGGGAATATTGATAATATCGCAGTAGGGACCGTAATAATAACGCCGGTTTTTACGGGTAATTAGGGCGTTTATTCTGAAATATATACACTTCTAACGCTCCATTACCGTACTTCTGATAGTCGGCATCTTGAAATTTTAAATTATCGTATCGTTTTAGTAGAAATTCCAATTCGGCCCTCAGCACACCTTGGCCTACCCCGTGAATAAAAATTATTCGCTGAATTTTCTTCTGAAATGCGAATTCTAGCTGTCTTTTGGCCGTATCCAACTGAAGATTTAGCATTTCGTAATTAGACATTCTCTTGTCATTATTTGTAAGCTGCTGAATGTGAAGATCTACTTCGAAAGGTGGGGATTTTTTTGACTTTTCTTTAGATTTCGGCTTAGATTTGGTTTTTGGTTCCTTTTCAGCAAGAATTTCATTGATATTTTTGCTGTCCATCGATTCAATCGCCATTTCCTTATCGACCACTACTAGTTCAGATTTAGAAAATGACATCTCAAAATCTAAGTCACTCATAATAAATACCGTATCACCTTCGATTCGGCGAATTACACCTGTAATAGCATCATCTAGTACTGCAACTTTTTCACCTACTTTCATCTATTTTTTTGATCTATTGAACGAACTTTATCGATAAATATCTACCGAATAACGAAAAAAATGATATTTAATAGAGGATTTTTCGTACATATTAGTTGATATTTCAAAAAAAATTCTATTTTTACCATATGAAAAGGAGTGTTTTACCCCCCTTGAACACTCAAATTAAAACATAATAAGTATGAAAAACCTACTACTTTCACTAGCGATGTTGCTTTCAACAGTTAGTATTTATGCGCAGTTAACTGTTAAGCCAACTGCATCGAATGACACCTATATTTATGTAAGTGATCAAGTTCTTTATGTTGAACAAGATGTAAATTTAACTGAAAACAGTTTCGATCCTACTACCGAGGCTAGTATTTATTTGAGAAATGAATCTCAATTAATACAAGGAGATGGAGTTTCAGGAGTTGGTGATACCAACACTGGAACAGGTTATATTTCTGTATTTCAAGAAAGCAATTCCGATTCCTATGACTATAACTATTGGTGTTCTCCAGTTGGAAATCCTAATAATACAGGAAATCGAGCTGCGGGATTAATTCGATTATATGATTCACTGTCAGTAACAAATGCGACGCGATCATTGACCACAAATAATGTCAACGGTTCCTCCTCTCCTCTTACTGTTTCTAAAAGATGGACCTACAAATGGGATATTGCTAACCAAAACTGGCAACCAACCGGTGGCGGGAGTAGTATACCACCTGGGTATGGATTTACCATGAAAGGGACAGATGTTACTTCAGGTGGAGTGCCGGAGACTCAAAATCAGCGATATGATTTTAGAGGTCGCCCCAACAATGGAGATATTACACTTCCTACTCAAACAGGTGTTCCATTTGTAGATGGAAATGTATACAACTTTACTTTTGCCGGTAACCCATATCCTTCTGCATTAGATTTGAATCTAGTAATGAGTGATCCGGCTAACTCCGAAATTGATTCTTTTCGTTTTTGGGATGAAGACAGAACCATCAACTCTCATTATTATGTAGATAATAAAGGAGGGTACGGTACTTGGATTCCTGGTTTAACTCCTTATGCAGATGGTGGTAATTATACTCAACCTACCTTTATCGCTTATGATAATGCTGGAAATCCAATTGGAGGTATGTACGGAACGGGTGCAGATACGGAGAGATTGTTCGCTCCAGTAGGGCAAGGTTTTATGATCGTAGCAAACTCGACCGGATCTATTACTATAAAAAACAGTCACAGGGCCTACCAAAAAGAAGGTTCTGGTAATTATTCGGAATTTAGAAATCAAGCAAATAGCTTAGCCAACACTGTTGGTGGCGGTGGAAATTTAGAGATTACTCCGCAAATAAGAATTCATACGTATTTTGGAGAAGGAACTCACTTTAGAGATATGTTATTATTGTTCCATGACAGTGCTACAGATGGTTACGATAGTGGACTTGATGCTACGCACCCAATGGACGGTGTTTTAGCAGAGGCTTATTTTACGATAGGCGATGCACCGGATGACTACACAAACTTAGTAATTCAAACGGTACCTTTTACACCAACCAAATTAGTGCCAATTGCATTCACACTAGAACAACAAACTAAGTTTTCGGTAAAGGCAGTAGAAGAAATTATCACTCCATTTGATAATGCATACCTATATGATAGTTTAAACGATACCTATAAACCAATTACAGGTGGTAAAGAAGCGACTACTCTACTTCCTGCTGGAACGTATGAAGATCGTTTCTTCATTGCATTTAGAGGTAACTTTAACGATGATGACACTATTGGCGATTTTGCAGATAACGTAAATAATACAAGAGAGATAACTAATGTGGATGTTCTTCAAAACAACCCGTCGTCTCAATTAGAATTAATCAATCCGGATGAACACAACATCAAACAAGTGTTGGTTTATGACATGGCCGGTAAGATGGTATTGATGAGAAGAAATGTAGGAACTATTGACAGAATTAGCTTCCCTACAGCTCACGTTAGTGATGGTATTTACTTAGTTAAAGTAACTACCGAAGACGACTTAACAATGGATTACAAAGTTTCTATTTTTAACAAATAGAAACTATATTTGAGGCATGGACGATTATATGTTACCATGCCTAAATAAAAAATTATTCGGAATCGAATGTTTAGGCTGTGGCATCCAACGTGCTGCAGCCTTACTTTTTAAAGGAGAATTTGTCGCTGCCTTTAAAATGTATCCAGCCATATACACCCTACTCCTACTTGTCCTTTTTTTATTGACTACGCTTTTTGTAAAGTTCAAATTTGAGAAGCAGATTAAAATCTTTCTCATTGTAATCAATGTATTAATTATAGTGATTAGCTACGTAATAAAGATGAATACATATCTATAATCCTCTAAAAAAGGGCTTTATTTGATAGCAATTTTCACTTATTTAACTTAAATTTAAATTCTAATTACTAACTACTAATCATTATGGAACAACAAAAATTACCAAACTCAACCTTAATCTTAGTTTTCGGTATCATATCAATAGTGACTTGCTGTTGCTATGGTATTCTTGGACTTATTTTCGGAATCGTCGCCATGGTTATGGCTAAGAAAGCTACGGCAACCTATATGGAGAATCCGGAGTTATACACTGGTTATCAAAATGTGAAAACAGGAAAAATACTTGCTATAATTGGTATAGTATTAAACGTCTTATACCTAATCTATGTAATCTGGTTATTTGCAACCCTTGGAATGGATGGTGTGATGAACATGAGTCAAGATTGGCAGAATCAGTTTGGTATGTAAATCATTGATATATTGAAACAAAAAAAGCGGCTATGGAGCCGCTTTTTTTGTTATATCCCTCTTTATATTACTCTTCAAATTCTTTTAAAGTTTCTGTTATGATTCTTACACAGTCTATGAGCTGCTCTTCGTTCATCACTAATGGAGGTGCAAAACGAATAATATTACCGTGTGTGGGTTTTGCTAACAGACCATTATCTCTTAACCTTAGGCAAATGTTCCAAGCGGTATCTCCTTCTTCATGATCGTCAATAACAATGGCGTTCAGAAGGCCTTTTCCTCTCACTAATTTACAAATAGTGCTATGGGTAATATATTTGTTCAGCTCTGCTCTAAATAATTTACCAAGTCTGTCTGCATTTTCTGCCAGACGTTCATCTTTAACCACTTCTAATGCCGCTATTGCCACAGCCGCTGCCGTGGGATTACCACCAAACGTTGATCCATGTGAACCAGGTGTGATTACTTCCATAATTGGATCGTTAGCTAACACTGCGGAAACTGGATAAGCTCCTCCACTCATGGCTTTACCTAGAATAAGAATGTCTGGTTTTACATCGGGAGTGCCACTACAGTCCTTATTTTCACAGCTACAGTTACCACAAGTGGCTAACAGTCGTCCCGTTCTGGCAATTCCTGTTTGCACTTCATCTGCAATAAACAAAACATTATGAGCTTCACACAATTTCTTCGCTTCTATCAAGTAATCCTCAGATGGTACATAAACTCCAGCTTCTCCTTGAATGGGCTCCACTAAGAAACCTGCAATATTTTTGTTATTCTGAAGCGCTGTTTCCAAAGCTTCCAGATCATCATAGGCCACTTTAATAAATCCGCTTGTATATGGTCCAAAATGCTCTCTGGCTGTATGATCGTTGGAGAACGATATTATGGTTGTCGTCCTTCCGTGGAAATTATTATTACATACAATGATTTCGGCTTTATCTTCAGGAATCCCTTTTTTCTCATACGCCCATCGTCTGCATATTTTAATTGCTGTTTCTACAGCTTCTGCTCCCGTATTCATTGGAAGAAGTTTGTCAAACTTAAAATACTCGGTAGCAAATTTTTCATATTTACCCAGCACGTCATTGTAAAATGCTCTTGACGTTAGCGCTAGGGTTTGCGCTTGGTCAACCAGTGCATTCACAATCTTTGGGTGACAATGACCCTGATTTACTGCCGAATATGCCGACAAAAAATCATAATATTTTTTACCTTCTACGTCCCACACATACACTCCTTCACCACGATTGAGTACAACCGGTAATGGATGATAGTTATGCGCACCGTATTTGTTTTCTAAATCAATCGCTTGTTGCGACGGAGTCTTTGCTAAAACTGCCATAACATAAATTTTAAATAGTAAATAAATAAAAAATTCCTGCTATACCTTTATTTTTCCTTGGAGTCGGAAATTCAGCGGAGGAGAGAAATCATCCTTGATTGCAAAATAATAAATTTTCTCTGGATTTTTTATCACTTTTCAAACGAAATTATTATCCAGATTATTCTTTAGTAGCCAAAGATGAAATTTGCAACTCCAATCGTTTCAATTCTCTTATTAAAGCATTCTTATCCATTTGCAACCAGGCAAATATTTTGAGCATGCCCACCATCCCAAAACAGACGAAACCTAGAGATGCCCATTGAATAAGTCCTTTCGATGTTTCAGCATTTAAGAATTGAATCACGCTATATACGAGTATGGCCATTGCGATAAACATCACAACGTTCATCAATATCAATAACCACTTATTTTTCCCTCTGTAAAGTCCGCCCATCATTTCGAAGGCATTTTGTTCATCGAGTTTGCTATAAAATTCTGCCTCCTCTTGTGAAAGGCTCTCCTTGATCAACTCATCGATCTTTTTCATGTTGTTTTCCATAATTTCTATTGTTTATTTGTTTCTTTAATTTTTCCCTTGCGTTGAATAACCTTGATTTAACGGTTCCTTCAGGAATTTCTAAAATGCGGCTTATCTGTCTCAAACCAAATCCTTCCAAGTAGAATAAACGGAGCACAATTTGTTGCTGCTCCGATAATTTATTTATCGATTTTCTAAGTGATACGATTACATCTTCAGAAGTTTCGGGGTTCGCTTCCAGGTTACTTATGCTACTCTGATTGTAATATTCACTTTTTAACTGATTTTCTTTTTGCATCAATCGATGCCAGTCCATAGCTTTTCTACTTACAATCGACAATCCCCAACTACCAAATTTTCTAGATTCTTTCAATTGATTCAATTTTAATAAAACGATTTCCCAGCTTTCTTGTGTTATATCCTTGGATATTTCAGTATTCTTTGTAAGCCAGAAGGCCTGAGCAAAGAATCGTGCTTGCCACCTTTTAACCAGTAGTGAGAATGCCTTCTTGTTGCCCGACCTAATCTCATCTACCAATATTGAATCGAATATTTCTTTTTGTCTGTACATAAATACAATTACCTAGTTGACGCAACTTTTGCGAAAAGGTTCATTTTTTTAATCATTCTAAAAGATAGCTTTATTATTTTATCCAATTCTCTTCAGCTATACCTATTTTTGCAGCTATGTCGAGACGAAATAAAAGAATAGTTTTTGAGGACCTTGAAGTCATAGATGCAGGTGCTAAAGGGAAAGCTGTGGCAAAGGCACCCGATGGAAGGGTTGTTTTTATCAACAACGCAGTACCGGGAGATGTCGCAACTATTCAAACTTTTAAAAAGCGGAAATCATACTATGAAGGCTCGGCGATTGCGTTCTCAAAACTTTCAGATAGACGTGTGGAGCCTGTTTGCGAGCATTTCGGAACCTGTGGTGGATGTAAATGGCAATATATGGGTTATGAGCATCAACTACATTTTAAACAGAAAGAAGTCGAAAATAATTTAAAAAGACTGGGCGGTGTAGAAGTTCCTGAAGTCCTGCCTATTTTAGGCTCTAAAGAACAGTATTTCTATCGCAATAAGATGGAATTTTCCTTTAGTGACAGTAAGTGGCTCACCAAAGAACAGATTGAAAGTGATGTTCAAATCGAAAATAGAAATGCCTTAGGTTTTCACATTCCGGGGATGTGGGATAAAATCTTAGACTTAAATAAATGTCACTTACAGAGAGACCCGAGCAATGCGATAAGGAATTTTGTAAAGGCAAAATCGGAAGAACTCGGATTACCTTTTTTCAACACTCGAAAACAAGAAGGGCTATTGCGAACGTTGATGATAAGAACTTCGAGTATTGGTGAACTAATGGTGTTGGTGCAATTTTTCAGAAATGATAATAAAGAAATCAAACTTCTGTTGGACGAAATAAAGAATAGTTTTCCTGAAATTACCTCTTTACTATATGTGATCAATTCTAAAGGAAATGACACCATTTACGACCAGGAGGTAAATTGTTACTTCGGAAGGGATCACATATTTGAAGAAATGGAAGGGTTGAGATTTAAAATTAATGCCAAATCATTCTATCAAACCAACAGTGAACAAGCCTACGAGTTATATAAAGTCACCAGAGAATTCGCAAACCTGAAGGGAACCGAGACTGTGTATGATCTGTATACGGGAACTGGGACCATCGCTCAATTTGTAGCGAAGCAAGCTAAGAAAGTTGTGGGTATCGAGGCCGTTCCGGAAGCGATAGAAGCCGCAAAAGAAAATGCGCAACTAAATGCCATTGAAAATACCGAATTCTATGTGGGTGATATGAAAAAAGTGTTTAATCAAGATTTCATTGCACAGCATGGCATACCAGATGTAGTTATCACCGATCCTCCACGAGATGGCATGCACAAAGATGTGGTAGACCAATTGATAGGACTTTCACCTAAGAGAATTGTCTATGTAAGTTGTAACAGCGCAACCCAGGCAAGAGATTTGGCCATTTTAGATCCCTATTATAAAGTTACGAAAGTACAACCAGTAGATATGTTCCCTCAAACTCATCACGTGGAAAATGTTGTACTTTTGGAAAATCGAAATCTATAATTCTGTATGCGAGTAGGATTTATTTTCTTATTTATGCTTCTTGGGCTTATTGCCTGTACAAAGGATGATATTTGTAGTGAAGATACACCAACCACTCCCCTTTTGGTTATAGAGTTTAGAGATATCAATAACCGACTTAATGCCAAAGAGGTTTCCGACCTATTAATACGATTAAACGATGCAGAAGAAACCGTTGTTCAGCAATCGGTGAACGATACAATAGTTAATTTACCGCTCGATTTGAACGCCTCATCCACCGAATATTCTTTTATACTGAATGGAAGTGACACCCTCAATTTTAATACAGATGTGATTCAATTCAA
This sequence comes from Flavobacteriaceae bacterium, assembly GCA_013002065.1. GTDB lineage: Bacteria > Bacteroidota > Bacteroidia > Flavobacteriales > Flavobacteriaceae > Aureisphaera. The sequence goes on along the minus strand of JABDKT010000275.1, from coordinate 3,600 downwards.
TTACGAACGTGAAGATATTTATATAAATCGAGCCTGCGCTTTCAAATCGGTTTACCGAGATTTTATTGTAGACCTTTCCGAAGAAATAAATACCAATTGGATATTAGATTTTGAAATTTTACAACCCTCAATCGAAGATGAAACAAGTCCGCATCTTACTATTTATCACTAGTTGTTTTGTGTTTGTTTTTGGCCTTTACAGTCAGGAAATAAACGAGACAACTAACGATACACTTCCCAAGTCCAAAGATAAGTATGGGCTCCGCGTTGGAGGAGATTTGTCAAAAATTTTAAGAACGGCATTGGATGATAAATACAGCGGATTCGAAATCTTAGGTGATTTTAGATTTTCCGAAAAGTTTTACGCTGCAGCGGAAATAGGAAATGAAACGAGGGATTGGGACGAAGAAAACTTGCGTTCCACCACCAAAGGAAGTTATATAAAGTTAGGCGCCGACTACAATGCTTACAATAATTGGTTGAATATGAACAATTCAATCTATGCAGGACTGCGCTATGGTTTTGCTACCTTCTCGCAAGAGTTAAATAGTTACGGTATTTATACGACCGACTCCACTTTTCCCGTCGAAGAAGTTATAAGTGGTCAGGAATTTTCTGGATTAACGGCCAGTTGGATTGAACTACAAGTGGGTGTAAAAACTGAACTGGTTAGTAACTTGTTTCTCTCCATCAACGTTCAATTGAAGCGGAAAGTAAGCGAAGAAAAGCCCGACAATTTCGATAACCTTATAATACCCGGTTTTAACCGAACCTACGATTTTAGTCAGTTTGGAGTGGGATATGGTTATACCCTATCCTATTTGATCCCAATTTTCAAAAAATAGATTGTTTCTTTGTCTTCTTGCTTCCTTCATACATATCATACTTCACAAATTTACTTTCTAATTTTCCATTATACAATTTGATCTTTTTTGAAGGTTTCAATCCCACTGTTTTTAAGGCCTCCATATTAGAGGTAATCATCCATGCTTGCGAACCCGGATATCCATGTTTTAACGTCGTACCAATGGAACCATAGAATTGTTCAACATCTTCAATGGCCAATCTTTCGTCGTATGGTGGATTAAAAACCAGATACAAATATTTATCATTTTCTTTTTTAGACTGAAAAAAGTCTTCGTTTCTAATCTCTATAAACTCTTGTAGGTTCGCACTTTTCACATTGGATTTAGCTTTTTTCACAACAACAGGATCCTTATCAAAACCGTAAACCTTAAAATGGAAATCTCTAATTTTTTTCAAAGCGGCTGCCTCTATAAGCTCGAACAGATCAACATCAAAATCGGGCCAGGTTTCAAATCCGAACTCATCTCGATTTAAATTCGGCGGAATATTGCAAGCGATCATAGCGGCTTCGGTGAGAATGGTTCCGCTACCGCACATGGGATCCAATAGATCACACTGTCCGTTCCAACCGGATAACATGATCATTCCAGCCGCAAGTACTTCATTGATTGGGGCATATGTGCTAGCAACTTTATAGCCTCTTTTATGCAAAGACTGCCCGGAACTATCCAAGGAAATCGTACAAATATTCCTATCTATATGTACATTGATTCTTAAGGTGGGGTGATCTAAATCAACATCCGGCCTTTCACCTTGGTTATCTCTAAACCGATCCACAATAGCATCTTTAGTCTTAAGGGCAATAAACTTTGAATGGGTAAATTGTTTTGAGAAAACAGTGGCATCCACTGCCAATGAACCATTGGATTGCATATATTGTTCCCATGGAATCGCGTACACCTTTTTGTATAAATCTTCCTCGGTAAATACATTGAAAGCAGAAATCGGCTTCAGAATTTTGATTGCGGTTCTACAACACAAATTTGCTTTATACATAAAACCGGTATCGCCCTCAAAGGTGACATTTCTGGTCCCCTTCTCTACGTGAGAAGCTCCGAGTTTTCTTAATTCATCTGCAAGCAACTCCTCCAAACCATAGAGTGTTTTAGCCAGCATTTTAAAATTCTTCTCCATTAAATAGTACTTTCAATTGTGCAAAAATAGATTATTTTAGCGGGCACAAACCTATTGCCTTCATAAAGATTTTGGCAATCTTAAAAGTTTACCAATACATGAATTTAATATTGTTGTTTCTTTCGGTGATTGCGGGTTATGGATTGGGTTTATTATTTCAAAAGAAAGAAATAAAAAACACTTCAATTATTCTTGCTTTCAGTGGGGCTTTTCTGTTGTCGGTTACTTTATTCGAATTACTTCCTGAAGTGTTTGAACAGCCTTCCAAGGAGTTAGGTTTACTTGTGATGATTGGAATCTTGCTTCAAATTATTTTAGATTTCTTTTCAAAAGGCGCCGAACACGGGCACGTACACTTAGATTCAGGAAATCTTCATTTTCCTTGGCTACTATTTTTGAGTTTGTCAATTCATTCCTTAATTGAAGGGGCGCCAGCTGCCGCTAACGACAGTATTCTCTTAGGTGTTTTGGTACATAAGGTCCCAATTGCCTTAATTCTAACTTTCTTTTTCTTGAACGCAGGCTATAGCAACTTAAAGACTTTTGCCTTTTTATTTATGTTTGCTTTGATGACACCAATTGGCAGTTTTTTGTCTTCGGAAGTGTCCTTTCTGAAATTTTATCAAAACGAGATAAATGCGGTCGCAATAGGTATTTTTCTACATGTTTCTACTACCATACTTTTTGAAAGTAGCAAGGACCATAAATTCAACCTAGCAAAGCTCACTGCCATTGTGTTGGCAGTTATATTTGCATATTTCGTTTAAAATTTATTTCTGTTTTTTTGACTCTTAAATAACGTCAAGTAGAATAAAGAAAAAATGGAATACACTACCGGCTAAAACGAATAAATGCCAAATGGCGTGATTGTACGGAATACGTTCCACGGCATAAAATAGGGTTCCTATTGTATAACTGGCACCTCCTATTGCTAATAGCGACAATCCTAGCGTCGAGTGAAGATCGATCACATTAGTAATATCAATGACGATCAACCAACCCATTACCAGATAGAGTAAAAGAGAAAATACTTCAAATCTTCCGGTAAAAAATAGCTTTAGTAAGATTCCGAAGGCAGCGATGCCCCATACCGTCCAGAAAATGAACCATCCTGAAGAATCTAACAAAGAAATTAGTGCCACCGGGGTATATGTCCCGGCGATCAAAAGATAGATACTTATATGATCTAATTTCCGAAGTTGTATTTTCCAATCTGTATTTTTTACCGCATGATACAATGTAGAAGCTAAGTACAATACTATAATGGAAATTCCATATACAATAACACTAGCCGTGCTATATTCAGTTTTATGGCTGTCATTGATAATTAAAAGTATAAGTCCGGCAATTCCGAGTAGTATTCCAATGGCATGGGATACGGTATTCCAGAATTCTTCGCGTTTGCTATACATTTAATTGAGTAGAGTTTACTTTAAATAAAAAAACCCTCCGTGGCTTAGAGCTATGGAGGGTTTAAAGAAGGCGGCGACCTACTTTCCCACGAATGTAGTATCATCGGCGCAAACGGGCTTAACTTCTCTGTTCGGAAAGGTAAGAGGTGAGCCCCGTCGCTATAACCACCTTAGTTTTAGCTATAAG
>JABDKT010000274.1 GCA_013002065.1 Flavobacteriaceae bacterium | reverse complement strand
ACCTTGAACCGGTAGCTATATAAACATGGGCCTCTTCATTGTTAAACGCAGTGTTCGAAACAAACACACTTGAATAAACAAAATAGGCGAATGCTGCCATTCCAACAAGGCCTAATAATACTACAACGAGAACAATTTTTTTCAGTTTACTCATTTATATATTGATAAATTAATTCGTCTTTATAGGTGCCGGAACTTAAAATCCAGTCTTTCTTAACTCCCGATTCTTTAAAGCCTACTTTCTCAAATAATCTCAAACTAGCTTCATTATCCATTGTTATATTCGCAAACATTTGGTGGACTCCCAGCTGTTCTTTGGTGTAGATTTTTAATAGTTCGAGTGTTTGCGTAGCAAATCCGGAATTTCTATTCGCATCCTCGTGAATAATAATACCCACTCCTACCCTTTTGTGCTTGGGATCGAAATCGAAGAGATCTACAAATCCGATGGTGCGATCGTTTTCCGATGTACAAATAACCAAGCGTAACTGTTTTACTTCATAAATGTCTCGATGCGCGTTTTCTAAATATTGTTTTAATACAAATTTGGAGTAAGGAGTGGTCGTATTGCTCACCTCCCAAATGGCTTCATCATTCTCTAATGCATAAAGAAAATCCAAATCGCCGGGTTCCAAAGCTCTTAAATAAACATCTGCGCCTGAAAGTGTATTCATATCCATTGCCCTTTAAACACCTGAACGGCAGGCCCAATTAATTGAACGTTTTTATAACCACTTTCGTCTGCATCAAACTTTACTGTTAGTTCCCCACCCGGGGTTAGTAGTTTTATTTCTTCTGAAAGGGTCCTTTTACTTTTATGCATCGCAATCGCCACGGCAGTTACTCCCGTTCCGCATGACAAGGTTTCATCTTCCACCCCGCGTTCGTACGTGCGAACAGCAAATTTGTCAGTTTCCAAAGCTTCCACAAAGTTCACATTGGCCCCTTCGCTGCCATACACCTCTTCACGAATTTTTTTACCCTCATTGTAGACATCGTATTGAGAAAGATTTTCTACTTCTGTCACATGATGAGGAGAGCCGGTGTCTAAAAAAGCAAAGGTTTCGGTTTCAGAAATTTCAGAAACATCATTCATCTCCAGTGAAACTAAATCCTCTTCTATTGTAGCAGTATGCATTCCGTCAACAGCCTCAAACTTTGCTTCCCTCTCAATAATTCCTAAAAAACGAGCAAAATGAGTGATGCATCTTCCTCCATTTCCACACATACTGCTTAAATTTCCATCGGCATTGTAATAGGTCATGGTGAATTGAACAGTAGCATGAGGTTCCAATAAAATAAGGCCATCGGCACCTATGCCAAATTTTCGGTCACACATTTGTGACACCAGTTTGGTATCGTTTTTGTTGAATTTTAAGTCGCGGTTATCAATGAGAATAAAATCATTACCCGTTCCTTGATATTTGTAAAAATCTATGGCCATTTGATTGGTAAAGGTATAAAATAGTGAGGGCAGTAGAAAACTCTATTTTCCTGTTAAATACGAGTTAAAACTGAAACCTTTTAACAATAGAGAAGTCTTTTATATGTTACATTTAAGTATCTAAAAATTAATCTGAGTTACTATGAAACAAACAGTTCGTTTATTTGGAGTTGCGCTTATTGCTGGCGCCGTTACGCTGGGAGGATACAAACTTTTTGTTGAAGAGAAGACCCCGGTGGCAATTGTTCAACAGGAAGAATCTCCTTCCTTCATTCCTACTAATTTCTCAAATACACCTTCCGATATCGCGAAGGTTGACTTTACCGAAGCAGCCGAAAAAACCGTTCATGCGGTGGTTCACGTAAAAAATACTACCGAAGGCAAGCAACCCTCAAACATGCGAGATTTCTTCTTTGGAGGAAGTTCACGCCCTATGATAGGAACTGGTAGTGGAGTCATTATTAGTCCGGACGGTTATATCATCACCAACAATCATGTGATAGACAATTCTACTCAATTGGAGGTAACTTTAAACAATAATAAAACCTATGAGGCAGAACTTATTGGAACCGATCCTAAAACCGATATCGCTCTTATTAAAATTGAGCCCGACGGACAGCTGCCTTTTGTTCCTTTCGCCGATTCTAACTCAGTCAAAATTGGAGAGTGGGTACTAGCGGTCGGAAATCCGTTTAACCTTACTTCTACTGTTACGGCTGGAATTGTAAGTGCTAAAGCGAGAGACTTAAATGAATTTGATAGCAATCCGCAATCGTTTATCCAAACCGATGCTGCCGTAAACCGTGGAAATAGCGGAGGCGCCCTCGTAAACACTCAAGGTCAACTCGTTGGAATCAATACGGCCATTACGAGTGAAACAGGATCCTATGTGGGTTATTCGTTTGCTGTACCGTCCAATACGGCTCGTAAGGTAGTTGAGGATATTATGGAATACGGAAATGTTCAAAGAGGAATCTTAGGGATTCAAGGAGGAAGTTTGAATTCGGCCAGAGCCGAATATTACGGTGTTTCGGAAACTGAAGGAGTGTATGTCGCCGGAATTGAAATTGGAAGTGGCGCAGACAAAGGAGGTATAAAAGAAGGGGATATCATTAAAAATATTGACGGACAAAAAATCACCAAATTCTCCGATTTGGCAGGTTATTTAGGTTCCAAAAGACCGAACGATGTGGTAGATGTCACCATTCTGAGGAACGGAAGAAAAAGAGTGATTCCAGTCACCTTAATCAAGCTAGAAATTTTTGAAATCGAAGAACTTGGGCTTGAAGTTAAGAATGCAGCAGCTTCAGAATTGAGAAATCTGGGAATTGACGGCGGAGTTAAAATCAACCGAGCTCTGACCAGAGATATGCAGCGCTATAATTTGGAAGGTGTGATCATCACAAAAATCAATGATGAGAAAGTAGAAAATATTGATGACGTCAAGCGTATTGTGACACGTCGAGACTACGACGATCCTATAAAGATGACGTTTGTAAACTCAAGAGGCGAATTAAATTCGTTCATCTTCAGATAAGGTAGTTTTTATTCTGAAGGAATAGCCCGTTGTTTTAATTAATAACGGGCTATTTATTTTTCATAATATCCTTTACGAAAACGTTTTAGTTGTTTACTTTTGCAGCAAATTTCAAACCCCTTAAACAACATAACTATGAGTTTTGATGAAGTTTATGAAAAAGAACTTTCCTTTCAAACCGACCGACGTAAAGCTACCGTTGAATTTATCAAGATTATAAGCGATTTATGGTACGATAAATCCATCGAATTGGTACTGTTTAGAAACCAATTGATAGATCGCAATGTGAGCGAAATACTCAACCTGCATCAATATGCAGGAGAGTTTGTACAAAAACCTATTTCAATTTTTGATTCGGTGGAAATTGCGCAGGCTATCAAGACTCTCAATCTCCCTCCTGCAAAGTTGGACATTGGAAAACTTACCTACGAATACCACCTGGAAGACAACAAATACTCCGATGCTTTGGCCTTTGTTGGGAACAAACTCAAGGATGCCAAAGATCAAAAAGACATCGTCCCAAAAGATGTTATCCTTTATGGTTTTGGACGTATTGGACGTCTCCTGGCCAGAGAATTGATGACCCGCACCGGACAAGGGAATCAGATGCGACTTCGAGCCATCGTAACTCGTGGTAAGGTGGATCAAACTGTTTTGGAAAAAAGAGCTTCCTTGCTTCAGTACGATTCTGTACATGGAGACTTTCCCGGAACTGTAGATATTGACATGGAGAACAGTGCATTGGTAATTAACGGCACTACGGTTCATATAATTTCAGCAAACGCACCCGAAGAAATCGATTATACTCCCTACGGAATTGAAGATGCACTTGTGATCGACAATACCGGAGCTTTTCGAGACAAAGAAGCCCTAAGTCGTCATATGGTCGCCAAGGGAGTTTCAAAAGTTTTATTGACAGCACCCGGAAAAGGAATTCCAAATATCGTTCACGGTGTGAACCACACCGAATATGATCCAGACGAGGTTGATATTTTCTCTGCAGCTTCGTGTACAACAAATGCTATTACTCCTGTGTTAAAAGCGATTGAGGATAGTTTAGGGGTTGTGAGAGGACATCTCGAAACCATTCACGCATATACAAACGATCAGAACTTGGTCGATAATATGCACAAGAAATATCGAAGAGGCCGTGCGGCAGCTTTGAATATGGTTATTACCGAAACAGGTGCCGGAAGCGCTGTAAGTAAAGCACTCCCTACTTTTGAAGGCAAGCTTACTTCGAATGCCATCCGAGTCCCAGTACCAAATGGTTCGCTGGCTATTTTAAATTTGGATTTGGAAAATTCGACCTCCAAGGACGGATTAAATTCCATTATGAAGAAATATGCGCTTGAAGGTGATTTGGTAGAGCAAATTAAGTATAGTTTAAACAATGAGCTTGTATCTAGCGACATCGTGGGATCTTCAGCTCCCTCAATTTTCGATAGTAATGCAACCATCGTGACTGAAGATGGTAAAAATGCCGTAATCTATGTTTGGTATGACAATGAATATGGGTATAGCCATCAAGTAATTCGATTGGCCAAGTATATCTCGAAAGTTAGAAGATACGCCTATTATTAATAGACGTTCCTTTATGAAATTAAAAAACCCATCCACTGTGATGGGTTTTTTATTGATTGAGTTGTCGTTCGGTATTTATTTCACCTTCTATATTGTAGTAGGCGATAATTTCATCTAAAAGACCATCCTTAGCGTAGTGCCATTCGGTGACTTCCATCGAAAAGTCATCTTTGCTTACCGTATATCTTACACAAGCCTTATTGGAAGCGATGATCAAATCGTGAAAGTCGAATTTATTTCCTAAAAACTTATCCTTATTAGCCGCTATTAGTTTGAGATACTCGTTTTTCTGAAATGTGCCATACGGACTCGTATGCTTAAAAGTATCGGACAAAGGAAGATTTTCGAAATCTCCAATGATCCAAATTTCGAACCATCGATCCACTAATTCTTTTATAGTCATCATAACTAATCTTTACTTAATCTCCCAGCCTTCTCTGTAATTGCGCTTCACCCAATCATTGGCCAAGTCGTAATTGGTCACTTTCATATTATCACCATCCCATTTGATAGTTTTTCGACCCGGATAGTTATAAGGTGCCCAATCGGTTGGACCTTTTCCTTCTTGTAATACTTTATACTGATACGATTGAATCGCAAGATTACCCATAAGCACCGCTTCGGTAAGCGGGCCACCATAAGAGAAAGGTGAAGAAGTGCTTCCTCCATTTATACAAGCATCTACAAATTCTCCAGCATGACTCGTTGTGACTCTTGGAATAGTTTCGGTTGGTGGCGTAAAGTCCAGCATTCTTTCGGAAGGAAGTAATCTCGGATTTCTGGAATAGGTATCGGTAATCATGATCCCATCACTTCCGTAGAAAATACTTCCACCACCACCTCCTCCAGGTGCTTCGCCATCTTTTAATTCGGGGGGTAAATCGGGCATGATTCCGCCATCATACCAATTGAGAGAAACATCTCCATGTTCTTTGGTGTCGAATTTAAGACGCACTACTGAAGATGGCGGACACGTGCCTTTATAATCGGCTTCCACAAAATCTCCCGACCAGACTGTCGTGCAACTGGCTTCGGCTTCGTATGGGAATTGTAGTTTGAGCGTTTTAAAAGGTGTTTCCATTATATGACAACCCATATCGCCCATGGCACCCGTTCCAAAGTCCCAGAATCCTCTCCACTTAAATGGCAAATAGTTTTCATTAAAATTTCGCATCGCTGCCGGACCCAACCATAAGTCCCAATCCAAAGTTTCGGGTATGGGATGTGCTTCGGTTAAACTTCTAAATCCTTGTGGCCAAACGGGTCGATTGGTCCAACAATCTACTCGATGTACTGTACCAATCACTCCTGCATCGATCCACTCTTGCGCTATACGTATTCCATCTCCCGAAGCTCCTTGATTTCCCATTTGTGTAACTATCCCTTGATCTTTGGCTACCTGGGCCATCATCCGAGCTTCATAAATATTATGAGTCAACGGCTTTTCCACATAAGCATGTTTCCCCGCTTTCATAAAGGGAATGGAAATGCACGCATGCGTATGATCTGGCGTGGCGACGGCAACCGCATCAATTTCACTTAAATGATTGTCGTATATTTTTCTGAAATCTTTATACTTTTTAGCATTAGGATGTAGTAAAAATGTATTGCCGGCTCTTACATCATCAACATCGCACAGGGCGACGAACTTTACCTTAGCCGATTCGAATAATTCGGATACAACTCCGCCACCTCTACCTCCCACTCCAATGGCAGCCATATATAAGGTATCGCTGGGAGCGATATGTTGCTTTCCTAAAACAAAACTGGGGACAATTGTAAATGCCGCACTCGCTGCGGCCGATTTCTTAATAAAAGATCGTCTTTTCATAGAAAAATAAATTGATTGGTCCTTAAAGATAAGGAAAGAATTTTATCCCAATGAAGGCATAAATGATGTAGCATATTTTATACTTTTATGGAAAGAAGTGAACTATTATGAAAATCCTTCAGGCTACTCGAGAACATTTAGAATTGTTAATTCCGCTATTCGACGGCTATAGAGTGTTCTACAAGCAACTATCCAATTTAGAAGCATGCAGAAACTTTCTGGAAAAACGATTAAAGGAGAATGATTCGGTAATTTTTGTGGCCATTTCCGAAGAAAATAAAGGAATGGGATTTACTCAACTCTATCCAAGTTTCTCATCGGTATCAATGCAGCGAGTTTACATTTTGAACGATCTCTTCGTTGCTGAAACAGCCAGAGGGAAAGGAATTGGTGAAAAGCTATTGGAGCACGCAAAAGATTTTGCTCGTAAAACAGATAGCAAAGGCCTCACTTTGGAAACCGATAGCAACAATCCGGCGCAGCATCTTTATGAACGATTAGGATGGGTGAAAGACACTCGGGTATTTCATTATACGTGGAAGGCATAATCTATTCAATTTCTCGTATTTTTACAGGATAAATATGAAGTCATGGACCACCTAACCAAATTAGAAGAAATGTTAGACCAGGCGAATCTGGACATAAAAAACGGATTGTACGAAGAGGCCTCCAATAAACTCGAGAAAATAATAGATATTGACCCAAACTTTGGGAAAGCATATAACCATTTGGGATACTTGTACGAAGTAAAGTTTAAGGAATACGAAAAGGGAGAAACTTTATACAAGCTTTGTCTTGAGAAAACACCAATGTATCCCAGCGTATATTATAACTACGCGATATTGTTATCCACCTTAGGAAAATGGGATGCACTCAAAGACCTATTGGACAGAGCGCTAAACATACCCGGTATAACAAAATCCACCATTTATAACGAATATGCCATAATGAACGAGCAGCAGGGTAATATCGATGAGGCCATCGAATATTATAAAAAGTGTGCACTTAGCACATTGGACAAGGGAGTTTTGGAACGAGCCAAAGGTTCTATAGAGCGTTGTAAATTGAAGAAAGATTTACTGTGATGCGTATCGATATCATCACTGTATTGCCAGAGTTACTTCGAAGTCCCTTCGAAGCTTCTATTCTGAAACGAGCCATAGATAAAGGCTTAGTTTCGATTCATTTCCACAATTTGAGGGAGTATTCGTCCAATAATTACAAACAAATTGATGACTACCAGTTTGGAGGAGGAGCCGGAATGGTAATGATGATCGAACCGATTGATAAATGTATATCGCAGCTAAAACAGGAACGTGAATACGCAGAGGTAATTTACCTCACACCCGATGGTACGACTTTTAATCAGGGAATTGCCAATGAATTATCCCTGAAGGAAAACATTATTTTGCTTTGTGGACATTATAAAGGAGTGGATCAAAGAGTACGAGATCAATTCATTACTCGGGAAATTTCGGTAGGTGATTTTGTATTGAGCGGAGGAGAATTGGCGGCAGCTGTTGTATGCGATGCCGTAATAAGATTAATTCCAGGGGTGTTGAGTAATGAAACCTCTGCCTTGACAGATTCCTTTCAGGACAACCTATTAGCTCCACCTATTTATACGCGTCCGTCCAATTACAAAGGTTGGCAAGTTCCGGACGTACTACTTAGCGGAAATACAGCAAAGATTGAAGAGTGGAGGGAAACTGAAGCCTTAAAGAGAACTCAAGAAAGAAGGCCCGACCTTCTTGAAGACGAATAAACTAAATAACAACTACACCTATGGATTCACTTGGCGTAATTAATTATATCGGGCCAATATTATATAATTTGGCACAAGTCATTGTAATATTTGCGAGTATAGTTCTGTTTTTTAAACGTAAAGATTTGTTATCCGGACTTATGGTATTATCTGTAATTGCCTCTTTAGGTTTTACCTTGTTCAATTTATTCTGGTTTTACTTTTCAACGCCCGAAAGCAGCGAATCTATGTTTAGGGTACAGGGCATATTAAATGTGTTAGGTGGACTCTCACAAATAATGTTTGCCATTACATTATTCTTAGTGGTGCTGCAAATCACAAAGAGTAAGAAAGAGGAGTAAACTTTACTTAATCGAAAATACATCCCAAAATATAATTGAGACGCATACCGTTCCTGAACTAGGGGAAAAAGTGCGGCTGCAGGACTACGCCGTTGGTATATTTAAAACTTTAGTGAGCCGAAAAGGCACCAAAAAAGCCATTAAAAAAAGGAGGTTAACGATAAATGGCAAGCTTGCATTTACGGGAGATTGGATTCACGGCGGAGAAGAAATCTCTCTACTTGAAGATAGATTAATACATCTACCATCCACCGAACTTAAACTGGAAATTTTATTTGAAGACGAATATATGGCTGCGGTTTACAAACCTGCCGGGATTTTAGTAAGTGGAAACAAACGTCATACGCTCGAAAATGCGTTGAGTTCCAATTTGAGTAAATCGAAACAAATAGACGCGCTTTTAAAGCCTCAACCACTGCATCGACTGGATTATCCAACCACCGGCGTATTATTGGTTGGGAAGACGGCTAATGTAACCATGAAGTTAAAAAAGATGTTCGAGACGCGAAAAGTGGAGAAAATGTACCATGCCGTAACCATAGGTAATATGGAAAACTATGGTGAGATCACCTCAGCGATTGACGGCAAGCAAGCACGATCTGAATTTATATTGAGGGAAATAATTTCTTCGGAAAAATATACGGCCTTGAATTTGGTTCAATTGATTCCCCACACGGGCCGGCGACATCAATTAAGGAAACACTTGTTGGAAATTGGGAATCCTATATTAGGCGATCCGGTTTATAAGTTAGAAAGGGATAAAAGAAGAGGTGGTCGTTTATACCTTCATGCAACGGCCGTAAAATTTGATCATCCCATCACTCATGAGAGTATTGAAGTGGTTGCTCCCTTTCCCAAAAAATTCATCAAATTATTTCCTTCGTTGGGATCTTCGCGTTAGCGATTGCAGCGGCATCCCCTCCTATGGTGTGTTACAGCTACGGAGGGATATAGCGGAAAGCGCGACCCTACATAGCCTTTGGCGGCGTAGGGAAACGCCCAAAAAAAGTGAATTAACACTTGCGAACTCATTAAAAACCATTATTTTTGCAATCGATTTACTCCAACCTCTGGCGAGAACCGTGAATGTTGATGTAAGCGTAACAATATCAAACAGATAAACATGGAAGCGTTAGTTAAATTTGTTCAAGACGAATTTGTAACCAAAAAAGAATTCCCAAAATTCGGTGCCGGTGATACCATTACCGTGTATTATGAAATCCGTGAAGGGGACAAAAAGAGAACTCAGTTCTTTAGAGGAGTAGTTATTCAAGTAAAAGGAACTGGATCTTCTCAAACATTTACCATTCGTAAAATGTCGGGAACCATTGGTGTAGAAAGAATTTTCCCACTAAACATGCCGGCTCTTCAAAAAATTGAAGTGAACAAAAAAGGTAGTGTTCGAAGAAAAAGAATTTATTATTTCAGAGGTCTTACCGGTAAAAAGGCAAGAATTCGTGAAAAAAGAAGCTAACTCCTTCTCACAATACCAGCAAAAGCGGTGCTTCTCGAGCATCGCTTTTTTTATTGACAATTGTTAATAACCTAGGTTGACAAAATGTTAGTATTTAGGAGCTTACAAAATTTGGAAATTTCGAATCTTGAATTACATTAGCACTATCGAAACGGTGAAACAAACGTTGAGATTGTAAAGTAACGTTCTTTATATCGCTTTCTGAAATTGTTTGAAACGGAAAACGGCCTTCGGGCGGAGACCGCTAGAGGACAGAAAGTTTGAACAGAGATTTTAGGGCAGATTGGTTTCTAATCAATAAATCCGAAAAATCAAAGTTCATTGAAGCAGATCACGGTTGCCGGCTTTTAATAAACTGGCCTCGATTCGCCCTAGGTGAATAACCGGTAACGATTTGGTTCACAAGAAGCCATGACAAAGTGTTCGCACGATGTTATGGCTTTTCTTGGTTTTGGGAGTTTTACACTTCCATTTCCTGCTTTTTTAAACCTTCCCAAATCCTTATATTTGCAGCCGCTTGTAAGTTCGTCACGAATTTTCAAACCACAGATTTTAATTTAAAATTTAATCGGCTGAATCCTATCCATATGACAGATATTGCTAAAATCATTTATACCAAAACCGATGAAGCTCCGGCGCTGGCTACTCAATCTTTACTTCCCATAGTTAAAGCATTTACCGGACCCTCAAACATCGCCATCGAAACAAGAGATATCTCTTTGGCAGGTAGAATTATTGCCAACTTCCCGGAATTCTTAAAGGAAGAACAACGTATAGGTGATGCCTTATCCGAATTAGGCGAACTCGCCAAAAAGCCTGAAGCCAATATCATTAAATTACCCAATATAAGTGCTTCTATACCTCAGCTTACTGCGGCAATCGCAGAACTTCAGGCCAAGGGCTATGCTCTACCCGATTATCCGGAGGAACCTTCAAACGACGAAGAACGAGATATCAAATCTCGCTACGATAAAATAAAAGGTAGTGCTGTGAATCCTGTCTTGCGAGAAGGAAATAGCGATCGTAGAGCACCAAAGGCAGTAAAGAACTATGCGAAGAAAAATCCGCACAGTATGGGAGCCTGGAGTCCCGATTCTAAATCACATGTTTCAACCATGTCCCATGGAGATTTCAGAAACAATGAAAAGTCGGTCACTATTGCCAACGATGGCAGCTTAAAAATTATCTTGAATGATAATGCTGGTAACGAAATTATTTTGAAGGAATCAGTTTCGGTGTTGCGAGGAGAAATTATAGATGCTACTTTTTTAAGTAAAAACGCCCTACTCGACTTTTTAAGATCCCAAGTGAAGGATGCAAAAGATAAAGAGGTGCTTTTCTCTCTTCACATGAAAGCCACCATGATGAAGGTTAGTGATCCGATTATTTTCGGTCATGCAGTGCGAGTATTTTTCGCCGATCTTTTCGAAAAGTATCAAGCAGAGTTCGAAGAAATTGGAGTGGATGTCAACAACGGCCTCGGAGATTTAGTTTCTAAACTTTCAGAATTACCTGAAGATAAAAGAAACGTAATCGAGAGTGATATTCAAAGAATTTTAAACGAAGGTCCGGACATCGCCATGGTAAATAGCGATAAAGGAATTACTAACTTACATGTACCAAGTGATGTGATTATTGATGCCTCTATGCCTGCCATGATTCGAAACAGCGGACAAATGTGGGACAAGAACGGAGATACTCAGGACACAAAAGCAGTGATTCCCGATAGTAGCTATGCAGGTCTGTATCAAGCCACCATCGACTTCTGTAAAAAACACGGAGCCTTTGATCCTACGACCATGGGTACAGTACCCAATGTTGGGCTTATGGCTCAAAAGGCCGAGGAATACGGTTCTCATGATAAAACATTTGAGATTCCGGCGGCGGGAACTGTGACTGTGGTAGATGATATGGGTCACACACTCATCGAACATGCAGTTGAAGAAGGTGATATCTGGAGAATGTGTCAGGTGAAAGATCTACCTATACAAGATTGGGTAAAATTGGCGGTGAGTCGAGCAAGAGCTACGGGGTGGCCAGCCGTTTTTTGGCTTGATGAAGCTCGTGCTCATGATGCGCAACTTATTAAAAAAGTAAAACAATACCTTCCCAATCACGACACCAAAGGATTGGAAATAAAAATTCTATCTCCAGTGGAAGCCACACATTATACCCTGGAGCGAGTAAAAGAAGGAAACAATACTATTTCTGTAACCGGAAATGTGTTAAGAGATTACTTAACCGATCTTTTCCCCATTCTAGAATTAGGAACCAGTGCAAAAATGCTTTCGATTGTTCCTTTGATGAAGGGCGGCGGATTGTTCGAAACAGGTGCCGGTGGATCTGCTCCGAAGCACGTACAACAGTTTAACAAAGAAGGACATCTTCGCTGGGACTCTTTAGGTGAATTCCTTGCGATAGCCGTTTCTCTCGAACATTTGGGAAATAAGTATAATAATGAGAAAGCGATCTCTTTATCGGAAACTTTAGACGATGCCACCGAAAAATTGTTGGAAAACAGAAAAGGTCCGTCGAGAAAGGTCCATGAGTTGGACAACCGAGGCAGCCACTTTTATCTGGCGTTATACTGGGCGCAAGCTTTGGCAGAGCAAACTAAAGATGAAACCTTAAAAAATCGCTTTACACCTATTGCGGCTCAATTATTGCAGAACGAATCTAAAATAATTGACGAATTAAATGCCGCACAAGGTGAGCCGGTGGACATCGGAGGGTATTATCAGCCTGAAGATTCCTTAGTAAGCAAGGAAATGAGACCAAGCGAAACCTTTAATAGCATTCTAAATTCGATCGACTAGCGAATTTAAAATACATCATTATGAAAAAAGTTTTATTTCTCTCTTTAGCTGTTATTTTCTCATTGAATGTAACCGCGCAAACCAAAGGAGATCTCGAATTTGGATTTCATCTAGGAGGAAACCTTTCTACTATTTCAACCTTCGATAATTACGACTCGGCTTCTTCAAGATTTTCATTTAATACCGGAGGATTTCTGGACTTTTATTTTAACGAGCAATGGAGTATCCTTTTAAAAGCTCAATATGATGAAAAGGGCTGGAACAATGGATTTTACGAAGATGAGAATTTTAATACGTTCGATACCGACTATTCTCTAAATTATATTACCACTCCCTTGATGGCCAATTTTCACTTCGGAAGAAATTACAACTGGTTTATAAATTTTGGACCTTACGTAGGCTTTTTGGTCGATGCCAAGGCATTGGATGTTGATGTGGAAGTTAAAGATGCATTCAACTCAACCGACTTCGGGATCGCACTCGGGATGGGTGTGAAAGTTCCTGTAAGTGATAAGGCGAAAATTCTTTTCGAATATCAGGCGCAATCGGGTTTTGCTGAAATTTTCGATGTCAATGATGGTGAAACCATTCGAAACGGTCGTAGTAGCTTAAATGTAGGAATCGTGTTTCTTCTCTCGACAGCCAATGTTAAATAATGCTTAAGGGGTTCAGAAGATTTAATTTGTAAGCGGATTTATCTCTATTTTTGATAAAAATCTTGCCTTGAAAAAAATTTTATTCTTTCTAGCTTTACATTTTACCCTATTTACAATTGCTCAAGAAAAGTTCACCATCAGTGGAACTATAAGTGAAACTGAGACGGGTGAAACCCTAATTGGAGTTAATGTAATTATTCAAGAACTTCGTACCGGAACTACTACAAACGAATACGGTTTTTATTCGATCACATTACCGGAAGGCACTTACGAATTTACATTCAGTAGTTTGGGTTTCGCCTCTGTGAAAGAAACCATTAGGTTGGATCAAGATATCTTAAAAGATCTTTCCCTATCCAATGACACAGAACAGCTGGATGAAGTCGTAATAAGTGCCGACGTGGAACGGGTGAATATTAAGGCTCCTCAAATGAGTGTAAATGCATTGTCTGCTGGAACGATTAAAAGTATTCCGGTTGTATTAGGTGAAGCCGATGTCATCAAATCGCTTTTGTTATTACCGGGAGTTACAAATGCCGGTGAAGCTGCTTCGGGCTTTAATGTGAGAGGCGGTGCAGCCGATCAAAATCTCATCTTGTTAGACGAGGCAACCATCTTCAATTCTTCTCACCTCTTCGGATTCTTCTCGGTCTTCAATCCCGATGCGATCAAAGACATTAAACTATTTAAGGGTGGTATTCCTGCACGCTATGGTGGTAGAGTTTCTTCTGTGCTCGAAATATTTCAGAAAGAAGGAAACAGTAAAGAATTAAAAATCAATGGAGGCATTGGCGCCGTTTCCAGTAGATTACTCGCCGAAGGCCCTATTGTTAAAGACCGAGGCGCATTTTTAGTAGCGGGAAGAGCATCTTATGCACATTTATTCTTGCCACTATTTGATATTGACAACAGTGCCTATTTCTACGACTTAAACACCAAAATTAATTATCGTTTAAACGAGCGAAACAATGTGTTTCTCTCCGGTTACTTCGGAAGGGACCTTTTCAGCATTAACGATAGTTTTGTTAATACCTATGGAAACGCGGTGGTGAACTTTCGATGGAATCATATTTTTTCTGAAAAATTATTCTCCAACCTTTCTTTAATCTATTCCGATTATTTCTACGGACTCGAACTAGACTTCGTGGGATTTGAGTGGAATTCGGGCATTCAGAATTTCAACTTAAAGTATGATTTTAAACACTATCTCACCGATAAGCTTCAGCTTAATTACGGCCTTAACAATATCTACTATAGTTTCAATCCGGGAAAAATTGAACCCAACAGCAGCGAATCTGGAATTTTGGAACAACAACTCATAAAAAAGTATGCCAACGAATTTGCCGCCTACGTGGATATCGAACACGACCTCACCGAAAATTTAAGTGTGGAATACGGATTGCGATTGAGCCATTTTATTCGTTTCGGTCAGGATGAAATTAACATCTATGCGAATGATAATCCGGTGGAGTTCGATCCTTTATTGTTAATATATCAAGGTGCCGAACCATTGGAATCCATAGCTTCCAGTCGAAGTGATCAATTGGCCTCTTTTACCAATTTCGAACCTCGAATTTCGGCCGCCTTTTCTTTCGACGACGACCATTCGATCAAAGCTAGTTATACAAGACTTTCACAGTATCTTCATTTGTTATCTAACACCAGTTCACCAACCCCATTGGACGTATGGACTCCAAGCGGACCGTTCGTAGAACCGCAGCTCTTGGACCAATACGCCTTTGGATTCTTTAAAAACTTAAGGGATGGAGATTTTACTTTAGAAACCGAAGTGTATTACAAGGATATTCAAAATAGGATTGATTATATAGATGGCGCCGACTTAATCGCTAACAATGCCATTGAACAGGTTATTTTAAATGGCGAAGCACGCGCCTATGGTCTGGAATTTTTACTTCGGAAGAACACTGGAAAGTTTCAAGGGTGGTTAGCATACACCTTGTCTAAATCGGAACAACGCACCCCTCCCAGAAACGAAAACGAAATAGGAATCAACTCTGGGGCATGGTATAACACACCCTATGACAAGCCGCATGATATTTCGCTTTATGCCAATTATGAACTAAATGACAAGTGGAATTTTAACACCAACTTTGTCTTTCAAACCGGGCGACCCACCAATTATCCAATCGGGCAATTTGAATTTCAGGATATAATTATCCCCTACTACGGATTGCGAAATGTAGAACGCCTTCCCGATTATCATCGCATTGATATTTCAGCAACACTAAAACCTCGAAAAAATAAAGACCGAGATTGGTATTCGGAATGGGTTTTCAGTATTTATAATCTATACAACCGAAGAAATGCTGCTTCTATCAATTTCAGACAAAACGAAGACACAGGTGTCAATGAGGCCGTTCGGACCTCAATTTTTGGGATAATTCCGTCGGTAACTTATAATTTCAAATTTTAATATGAGACACTTACTAAAAAATATAATATGCGTTTTAATACTTGCAGGATTTTCGTCCTGTGAGGATGTGATTGAGGTCGATCTCCCTACCGAAGAACCGAGATTAATTATTGATGCGGTAATTCGTGTGGATGCCTCCACCGAATCAACTCTGGTGACAGTGAAAGTAAGTGAGACCAATTCTTTCTTCGGAAATGTGCCACCCGCTAACCTTCAGCAAATAACTATGAGTAACTTAGATAATCCAGGAGGTGGTCTACAAGACCAGGTACTCGATGAGGTTGAACCCGGAATCTATGCGAAACTTTTCCCAACTGAACAGCTCATTGCCGATCGCTGGTTTCTTCAGGTGGACTTTGAAGATGAGTTTTATGTAGCCGAAGCGAAATTTGTACCCACTGTACCTATCGATAATTTGGAGTTTGGGAACGAGATTTTATTTGATGAAGACGATACAGAACTCATTGTCACCTTCACCGACGAGGATGAGCGTATCGACTATTATATATTCGATTTCGACTTCGGAAATTTTCTGGTTACCGACGATGAATTCTATCAGGGTCAAGAATTTGAATTCTCCTATTTCTATGACGAAGATTTAGCTCCGGGAGATGAAATTGAAGTGAGCATACTCGGTGCCGACGAGGCTTTCTTTAGGTATATGGATCAAATAATTATCCAAAGTGAAGGAAATCAAGGGCCCTTTGAAACCCCAACATTGACAGTTCGTGGAAATTTGATCAACGCTACCGACATTGATAACGACGAGACAGAGAATAATGTGGATAATGAAAACAACTTTGCCTTAGGATATTTTGCGATTGTTCAGGAATACAAACAAATTGCTGTGGTGCCGGAAGAAAACTAAAGTTTAAGTTGCCCTAACAAACCAATAGTTCTTTCTGTAACCAACTGCGCGGCATTAATAAAACTGTATTCCCTTGATTGTAAAGGATCGTATAATTGAGCCGCAGCGTAAAGCCCCAATTTTTTTACTTCATCTTCAGACAAGTTAAGTTTTCCGCATACCGCCAATACTGGGATATCGAATTTATTAGCTTCCTGAATGATCCCATGCACAAACTTACCATAAGCAGTTTGTTCGTCTATACAACCTTCACCAGTTAAAATAGCCGTGATTTTATTATTCTTCACCAATTCTTGGAATTTTGCCATTTTCAGAATAAAGGAGGCGCCGCTAATGTATTCGGCATGTAAAAAACATTTCAATCCGTAGCCCGTTCCCCCTGCAGCGCCCGATCCGGGTGTCTCACTTTCAAATTTGTTCAATTGGGTTTGAATCACTTGATTAATATGTCGTAAACCGGCATCTAATTCTTTAATTTCCATTGGTGAAGCTCCTTTCTGTTTCCCATAAGTATAAGCAGCACCTTTGACTCCAAATAGCGGATTCAAAACATCGTTAATGGCATAGAATTTTACTTCACCTAAACCCTCATTCGGGAGGATTATTTTTTCGATCGAAATAAGATTTGATCCCTTTACAAAAACTTCCTTCCCACCGCCATCCAAGAACCCATAACCTAATGCCTTCATGATCCCAAGTCCTGCATCATTGGTCGCACTACCTCCAATGCCTAAATAAACAGATTGGGCACCTCTATCAATCGCATCCTTTATTTGAAATCCGGTCCCATAGGTAGAAGTCTCCATAGGATTTCTTTCCGACGCATTTAGTAATTCCAATCCCGAGGCTTTGGCCAGCTCTATATAAGCAGTTTCTGCTTCTTCATCATATAAGTAAGCAGCGGTAATAGGTCTTCCCAAGGGATCCTGAGTAGCTACAGAAATAGTGCTGAGCGATGGATGGTATTTTTGAACGGCCGATAAAAATCCTTCTCCCCCATCTGAGGCAGAAATTTCAACACAGTTGGCGGAGGAATCAAATTCCATGATGCCCATCTTCATTGCCTCTGCAACTTCCTTTGCGGTTAGGCTGTCTTTAAAAGAATCTGGAGCAATAAGAATATTCATCTTTAGCCAAATATTTGTGGTACGTAAAAACTAAATATGATGATTGCAATAAAAAACGCCACCAAAATATAAACTTCTTTGGTCTGCCAATCTTCTTTTCTAATTTTAAAAGACACCCCGGTATCGGTTTTAACCTTAGCTTTCGACAATGCAGACACCACATAAGCCACAACTAGTGCTATAATGACCCCTGTGGCATTCAACCATATCCAAAATATGTCAAATCCCAGGTCGATATTAAATATTTCCTGAATGGTTTTTGAAAACACTAAGTTTATTGCCACAGCGCTTATGATTCCTGCATTCATCCCAACATGATTTACCTTTTTAGAGAAAATTGCGAGCAGGAAGGTCACTAAAACCGGCCCATAAAACACCGAACCAATCGCGTTGATGATTTCGATAACAGCGCTCTTTGATCCGCCAAATAGAAATGAAAAAGCGATGCAAACCACTCCCCAAAATACTACGGCTAACTTCGAAATACGCATATACTTAGCTTGTTCAAGTTTCTTCTTTCCTCGATTAAAAAAATCTTCAACACTTACTGCTGAAAGTGAGTTTACCGTCGAACTTAGCGATGACATCGCGGCCGATAAGATTGCAACCATTAACAAGCCGATAAATCCGTGCGGTAAGTATTTGGTAATAAATACCGGAATCATCAGGTCGGCTTTTAACCCGCCATTCGCAGCAGCTTCGGGAAAGTATTTTTGAGTGGTTTCAGATATTTCAGCAAGAAAATCGGGCGCAAGGGTCACCAACGATCCAACAATCAAGCCCATTGTACAATACACCAGTACCACCGGGAATCGTAGCAGTCCGTTGGCGAGTAATAATTGTCGGATGGTCTTTTCATTTTTGGCAGACAGCATTCTTTGTGCCTGCGTTTGATCACATCCGTAGTAAGAAACATACAAAAAGAAACCTCCAATTATCATGGGCCAAAATCCGTATTCCTCATCTTCTCCAATTCCAAGATTAAAGTCGATCACCTGAAGACGTTCTGTTGGGAATCCGTTGGTAAGACCACCGGCATCTTGAACCAATTGCCAACCGTACACAAGACAAACGAGCAAGCCTCCAAACAATAGAATCATTTGGATGGCATCTCCCCAAACAACTGCTTTCATTCCTCCCTGCCAACTGTATATAATAGTAATTACGCTTATGATAAGGATGGTATAAATGTAATCGATGTCCAACACAGCCTGTAAAATAATTGCAATCGTATAAACCATAACACCTGTACCCAATGCTCTGCTTATTTGAAAGACCACACTTAGAATAAGTCGGGTGGATGCCGAAAAACGTCTCTCGACAAACTCGTAAATACTCACCACACCCGATCTAAACAAGGGTGGAATGATAAACAGCATGATAAACACCATGGCAATAGGAACAGCAAATTCGAAAGTGAGCCATTTCATTCCGCCTCCTAATTTAAGTCCGACGAAGGCCGGTGCCGATATAAAACTGATGGCCGATAATTGAGTAGCCATGGTTGATAAACTCAACGGAAACCAACTCATACTGCGCCCTCCCAGAAAATAGTCCTTCGAATCTTTATTGTTTTTAAAGAAGTATCCCATTCCGAGGAAAAAAACTATATACAATCCAACTATGGTAAAATCAAGCCAATTCATTTGTTTTGTCGTTTTTAATTAAATCAATAGTGAGCGCGGCACTCCATGAAAAATTATTTCCCCCATAGCCCTTTTGCAGCAGCTCGTTTTCCGCTTTGGAAGGTTCGAAGTATTCATAAAAGCCGTACTTCGTTATTAATTCTAGTGTATCATTTTTAATGGTATCAGCTTCTTGTTTAAATCCGTATTTTATTAAGCCGCGATAAATAATCCAATTGAGATTGATCCAAATGGGACCTC
Organism: Flavobacteriaceae bacterium; assembly: GCA_013002065.1. Lineage (GTDB taxonomy): Bacteria > Bacteroidota > Bacteroidia > Flavobacteriales > Flavobacteriaceae > Aureisphaera. The sequence continues at coordinate 4,379 of JABDKT010000274.1, read as the reverse complement.
GCCAATATTTCTTTGAGTTGAAGTACTCGCTTTCAGGATCGAAGGAGGCACAGAGATAATTCTCATGGTTTCGACCGCTGAATCTTCCCTTTTGGAAATGAGACACCAACGCTTCCGCCTTACTAGCGTCTGGAATTCCGGCAAACAAGGGGGTGAACGAAGAAGAGGAAACAAAAGACAGTTTTCGCTCATTCCTTAAATCGTAATAGACATAAGCTTTTTCCTTTATATCGTATAGCTTGGTATTCATGGAAGCGATGGCCTTAGAATTCCACGAGTTGAGTTGGGCCACCTTCTTCTCCTCTCCCAACAACTGGCCTAATTCAATTAAACTTTCATTGGAAGCAATAAGCATACTGTTGAACAAGGGGTCCTGAATGAGAAAGGGTGATCGCCGGGCAATTAGTTGGTCATCATAGCTCCATTCCTTAAACAATTCTATTAAATGAATGTAATAGCAATATTCCGCATTAGTAGGCCTATGTGAAGCATCAATGAGTTGTGTGTCTTTTCTGGGCAAGTCATAATCAGGGACCTCGAAGGTCTCCCAAATAAAATCCCACACCGGAGTATTATCGGTGCCCGCTTCCCAATTATGACAGATATACACTAAACCTTCATTCTGAGGATCTCTGTGAGTGTAGAAATATTGATGGTTCAAATAAACCGCATCGAAAACCTCGCTAATAAAATCTAGCATTGAATCTTTATCGGTTGCAATTTGGTATAATTCTCCCAGTACAAATCCTAAAACAGGTGGTTGTGTAATACCGGACGTTTTAATAGCAGGACTATGTTCGCTTAAATGAGCTGCATGAACTTCGGGCCCGGGATAATAAGAATCCGATTCGTTGTGAAAAATAATATGTGGTAGAAAACCATTTTTCCACTGCCCTTTTAGGAGTGACTTAATTTCAGATTGCGCCCGTGCCATGTTAAGGTGCGCCCAGCCAATGGCAATAAATCCCGAATCCCAATTCCACTGAAAAGGATATAATCCTTCACAGGGAATCGTGAAAGAATCCTTCCAGTTTGAAGTTAGCACGGCTGCTGCCGATTCCAACAATCGGGACATTTAAATTTGATTAGTTTTCATAAATATAGGGTTTTATGATTACTTTTGAAGTTGACAAACGTACACTCATTGACCTTTAAAAAAACCACCGAAGAAAGCTCGAATTACGATCATCTGGAAAAGATGTCCATCTCCGCATTGCTCAAAAATATCAATGCCGAAGACCAAACGGTACCGAAGGCAGTCGAAAAAGTTTTACCACAAATTGAAACATTAGCCAAAGAGGTTGCAGAGAAGATCAAAGATGGCGGCCGACTCTTTTACATTGGCGCCGGGACCAGTGGCCGACTGGGAATCGTCGATGCCAGCGAATGTCCTCCCACCTTTGGAGTTCCCCACGGATTGGTTATAGGATTGATTGCCGGAGGCGATTCGGCCATTCGTAAAGCGGTTGAATTTGCAGAAGATTCTAAAGATCAGGGTTGGGAAGACTTGTTGTCACATCACGTTTCAGAAAAAGATATTGTCATTGGAATAGCGGCCTCCGGAACAACACCTTATGTAATAGGTGCATTAGAAAAATGCAATGAAAACAATATCGCCACAGGATGCATTACCTGCAATGATGGAAGTCCTTTAGCCCTAACGGCTAAACTTCCGGTAGTCGTTGTGGTAGGCCCGGAATTTGTCACTGGGAGTACACGTATGAAAGCAGGAACCGCTCAAAAATTGGTACTCAATATGATATCTACGGCAGCGATGATTAAATACGGTCGAGTGAAAGGCAATAAAATGGTGGACATGCAATTGAGCAATAATAAATTGGTCGATCGAGGTACCAGAATGATTATGGACGAACTGGAAATTAAAGAAGATGAAGCCGAATATTTACTTCAAAAACACGGCAGTGTTCGCAAAGCAATCGATGCTTATCATGAAAGAAACTAATCAGAAATACACCGACAAGGCACTACTTGTTAAAGGCTTAAAACGCCTGGCGCTGGCCTTACCCCTCTTGGTGCTCACCACCTATATTTTTACCTTTGGATTTCTAAACAAGGAAGTACTACCCTTGTATATTTTTATGATTTTGGGGATTCTGGCCATGGCAGCTACGATTTATTTACTTTTTCACGGCATTAAGCTAATTCTGAAATCTATTTTTTAGGGCAACTCGCCACCTACAGTGGCGACCGCGCTATCCGCTGTATCTTTTTTTTTGTCACCTTGAACTCCAGCCCGAAAGACTACGTTCTGGCGGGCAGTCGAAAGGTCATTGACAAATAAAAAGGATGCCGCTACTATCGCTGTTGCGACATTGAGATTTAGAAAATGATAAAAAGTAAAGCGAAGAATAATACAAACATCAGGATTTGAAAAACAGTTCCTATCCAGGCATTTTTAACGAATTCTTCAGCATTGTACAAAGTCTTAAAGTCTCGTTTACCAAAAGAACAACCATAACGCAACATAGCTCCAAACCATTCAGCAATATTAATCCCTATATGTTTGGAAGCTTCGTTATATAATATTTTTTTCTCCTCAGAATTCATCATTCAATGAATTAGTATACCATTAGTTCAAGAATTAATGAAAAAGTTAACATCCTTTTCTAATTCTTAATCACGCGGATCGTTGCTGAACCTTCTTCATGTTCTGCTTTCAGCAAATAAATGCCTACCGCATGTTGAGAAAAATCGATGGATTCAATATCCTTTAGTTCATTGAGTTCCATAACGCGTTGACCATAAATGTTATAAACAGTCAATCGATCTAATGGCAAGTTACTATTCAAATAGAGTGCTCCGTGGGTCGGGTTGGGATAAACCGTGAGTACATTAGAATCAAATCCTTCGGTATTCAAAAGAATCGTCACGGTTACCGCAAAAGGTTCACTAAGACAATCATCCACAACATTCACCGCATAATACGTAGTTCCATTTACAAGTACTGTGGAATTTGCCAACGGATTCTCATTGTTCATGGCATCGGTTTCCGTGGCGAACCAAGTGACATCGATTGGCGTTATCACAATATCAGCAAGCGTAGCTCCCTCGTTAAACGACTGATTCGCATCTCCCGTAGGAGTTGGTGGAGTCGTACATGGTGACAAATCGATTCGGCCGAAATATTGCCCTGATTCCGTAGAAATTACAGTAGTATCGTTCGTATCAGGATCTAAAATTGTTACTCCGGCCGAGCTTGATACGAGAATATTGCTATTCGATAGCGCTGCAACTCCTCTTAGGTTCCCCACATCCCAGTAATTTAAAATACTACCATCGCTCACTGCAAATTCGTATAGGCCGGAAGAATTTGTTCCGGTAGTACTAAATACGGCTGCATATACCGAATCGTTTAGCGGATTGTATTCGATTTGTTGAATGAATTGAACTACACCTTCTTCCACAATGTTTCCTAATACATTTCCATTATAATCACGACGTTCAATTTTAGATTCCGTACTTATATAGGAAATATAAACTTCACCACCCACGTCGATAATGTCAAAGGCCGAATCGGTTCCAGAGGTAGCGAAAAACCCTAGATTATTTCCGCTTAAATCAAATCGGACAATGGCATCTCCAGGAGCTCCGTTGTTGGAGCCGGCATTGGTCACCCAAACTTCGGTCTCATTGACCACTGCCATGCCTTTTATATTATCCAATCCTCCGCTAATGGTTGATAAATAAGTACCGCTTAAGTCAAATCGGTCGATTCTATCTTCAATTTGATCTGCGATCCATAATTCTTCTCCCACTTGAATTAACGCTTTTGGTGTTCCTTGGGATAAGGGTGTAAGGTCGATAAACGACGGATTGAAAATACTGCCATTATGATCGTCAAGTAATACGACTAAAGGTTCCTGTAAACTAGCGATTCTATTTTGAGCGTGAAGAAAACCTAGACTAGTTGTGAATGTGATACAAAGAAGAAGGGTGAAGTACTTATATTTCATAGGAATGATTTTAATTGATTAACATTTACCTTCTGAAATAGTAAGATACATAAAAATTGAATATGGTATTCAAGTTATGTGAGATGATACGATGTCAAAGAAGTGATAGGAGACTACTATTAGAATTGCATATAAATAAAAAACCCTCCATTGCGTGAAGTTATGGAGGATTCAAAGAAGTTGGCTTGAGGAAATAAAACGCTTCGAGCCTCTGGCCACTAGATTCGTGGTGTTCAGGTGATGATATAAAAAAAGGTCCCTCAAATAAATGAAGGACCTTTAAAGAAGGCGGCGACCTACTTTCCCACGAATGTAGTATCATCGGCGCAAACGGGCTTAACTTCTCTGTTCGGAAAGGTAAGAGGTGAGCCCCGTCGCTATAACCACCTTAGTTTTAGCTATAAG
>JABDKT010000261.1 GCA_013002065.1 Flavobacteriaceae bacterium | reverse complement strand
ATTCGAGTCAGATAGCCGCATTTATTACCGTTTACATGATGCGAAGTATCGGTCTAGAAGAACTGGAGGGTTTTAGAGATGCATTGCTAGATCTTTGCGTGAAGTTAGACGTTTCAGCATACAACACCATCGATCTTTGTGGAACTGGTGGTGATGGAAAAAATACATTTAATATTTCCACTTTGGCGTCATTTGTGACTGCCGGAGCAGGTGTTCAGGTCACTAAACACGGAAATTATGGTGTTTCATCTATAAGTGGAAGTAGCAACGTGATGGAGCAATTAGGGATTAAATTCAGTAATGAATCCGATCATCTTTTAAAGTGCCTCGATAAAGCAGGTATCTGCATCCTACATGCGCCATTATTCCATCCTGCGATGAAAAATGTGGCACCTATCCGTAGAGAATTAGGCGTTAAAACCTTCTTTAATATGCTGGGGCCCATGGTGAATCCGGCCTTTCCTAAGAACCAATTGGTGGGTGTGTTTAATCTGGAACTAGCCAGAATGTACGGTTATTTGTACCAAAAAGGAGATAAAAACTTTACGGTATTACATGCCATGGACGGTTATGATGAAGTGAGCTTGACTGGAGAGGTTAAAATGATTTCAAATACTTCGGAAAAGGTGCTAACTCCATCCGATTTCGATTTGAATCAAATTTCGCAATCGGATATTTACGGTGGTGAAACCGTGGAAGAATCGGCAAAAATATTTATGAATATTTTAAACGGAAACGGAACACAACCACAAGGGAACGTGGTTTGTGCGAATGCGGGATTGGCCATTTCTACCGTTGAGGGCTGTTCCATTATCGACGGATTTGAAAAGGCCAAAGAATCATTACGTTCTGGAGCCGCATTAAATAGCTTGAAGAAGCTACAAGAACTATCAAAATAATGACGATACTCGATAAAATAACGACTTATAAACAACAGGAAGTTTCAGCAAAAAAAGAGGCATTCCCAATTGAACAACTCGAGAACTCATTACTCTTTCAAAGAAAACCTGTATCCTTGGCAGAAGCCATTCGATCTGCTCCCACCGGAATCATTGCCGAACATAAAAGACGGTCACCCAGTAAATCGGTGATTAATGATCAAATAGGATTGCCTGAAGTGATCAAGGGTTACGAAAGCGCAGGTGTTAGTGGAATTTCTGTCTTGACAGACACACGATTTTTTGGAGGTTCGCTCGAAGATCTTTTGTTGGCGAGACAATTGGTTTCGATTCCTCTGTTGCGAAAAGATTTTATCATAGATGCGTATCAAATTTATGAGGCTAAGGCCTACGGCGCCGATGCGATTTTACTAATCGCTGCCTGTTTAAGCCATGAGGAATTAGTTGACTTTTCAGCAAAAGCTAAACAATTAGGCTTGGACGTTCTTTTAGAGGTTCATTCTTTGGATGAATTAAAACGTTCAATGATAGAAACGGTAGATCTTATTGGCGTAAACAATAGAAACCTAAAAACCTTTGAGGTTTCACTTGAAACAAGTAAAGTCTTGGCAGATCATATTCCGGAGCAGTTTGTAAAAATTTCGGAAAGTGGAATTAGCGATGTTGTCGCTATACGGGAATTGAAGAATTATGGATATAAAGGCTTTCTCATCGGTGAAAATTTCATGAAAACTAACAACCCAGGAGAATCGGCTTTAAATTTTATAAAAAGTATCTAGGTGAAAGTGAAGATTAAAATATGTGGGATGAAATATAATATTGAGGAAGTTGCTTCCTTGATGCCCGATTACCTAGGTTTTATTTTTTATGAAAAAAGCCCAAGGCATATTGAAAAAAGTATTCCTATGATAACTTCAACCATTAAAAAGGTAGGGGTTTTTGTCGATGCTGAAATTGACTTTATTTCTGAAATGGTCAGAGAACACGGTTTGGATATCATTCAACTGCATGGTGAAGAATCCCCCGAGTTATGTAGAGAGCTAAGAGGCCTCGATATAAAAGAAATATGGAAGGTTTTCAGTGTAAAAGATAAGTTCGATTTCTCTGTACTTAAAGAATATGAAAATTACGTGGATAAATTCTTATTCGATACCAAAGGTAAAAACAAGGGAGGTAACGGATATACTTTCGATTGGTCACTACTAAAAGCCTATCCGAGTAAAAAACCTATCGTTCTAAGCGGAGGCATTGGGTTGAGAGAGTTACCTAAAATTAAAGCAGTGCTTTCTACCAATTTGCCGATAGAAGTAATTGATGTGAACAGCCAATTTGAAAGTAAACCGGGATTAAAAAAAATTGATGAATTAAAACTTTTTATGAATGAATTATAATGTAGACGCAAAGGGATATTACGGAGAATTTGGAGGTGCTTACATACCCGAAATGCTGTACCCTAATGTGGAAGAATTGCGAACAAAGTATATTGAAATAACTTCAAGTTCTAAATTCAAAGAAGAATTTGATGCACTTTTAAAGTCTTATGTAGGACGCCCCACACCTTTATACTATGCAAAGCGTTTTTCAGAAAAATACAATACCAAAATATATTTAAAGAGAGAAGATCTTTGTCATACAGGCGCTCACAAAGTAAACAATACGATTGGTCAAATACTCCTCGCCCAACACTTGGGTAAAAAACGAATCATTGCCGAGACGGGTGCGGGCCAACATGGAGTGGCAACTGCAACTGTGTGTGCCTTGATGGGATTGGAGTGTATTGTTTATATGGGCGAGATTGATATTAAAAGACAAGCACCCAATGTGGCTAGGATGAAAATGTTGGGCGCCACTGTAATTCCAGCGACCAGCGGAAGCATGACTTTAAAAGACGCCACTAATGAAGCCATTCGCGATTGGATCAACAATCCTACCGATACACATTACATTATTGGAAGTGTGGTAGGACCACATCCCTATCCCGATATGGTAGCTCGTTTCCAAAGTATAATTTCGGAAGAAATAAAACAACAACTCATCGAGGAAGAAGGAAGAGAAAATCCCGATTTTGTGGTAGCTTGTGTAGGAGGTGGTAGTAACGCCGCAGGTGCCTATTATCATTTTCTGAATAATCCCGATGTTGGTATTATTGCCGTTGAGGCTGCCGGAAAGGGTATTGATTCGGGGAAAAGTGCGGCCACATCTGTACTCGGAAAAATGGGAATTATTCACGGAAGTAAGACTTTGTTGATGCAAACTCCCGACGGACAAATTACCGAACCCTATTCTATCTCTGCAGGTTTGGATTATCCGGGAGTGGGTCCTTTGCATGCTCATCTATTCAAAACCGGTAGAGGAGAATTTATTTCAATTACAGATGAAGCCGCCATGCGAGCCGGACTCGAACTAAGCAAATTGGAAGGGATTATTCCGGCCATTGAAACCAGTCATGCTTTGGCCATATTTGAAAATAGAAAATTCGACAAGGACGATGTCGTGGTTATTAATTTGAGTGGTCGCGGAGATAAGGACCTCAATACCTATATAGAATATTTCGAATTATGAATAGAATAGTTTCCAAGTTAAAGGAAGATAAAAAGCTCCTGTCGATTTATTTCACAGCCGGGTATCCAAATGTGAATGACACAGTTCAGATTATTTCTGAATTGGAAAAGTCGGGTGTCGATATGATCGAAATTGGATTACCTTTTAGTGATCCTTTAGCCGATGGCCCTACCATTCAGGAGAGTTCTACCAAGGCGTTGAAAAATGGTATGACGACCGACTTACTTTTCGATCAATTAAAAGACATTCGCAAATCAGTCTCTGTCCCTTTAATTATAATGGGATATTTTAATCCCGTTCTTCAATATGGCGTGGAAGAATTTTGTTCGAAATGTGCTGAAATAGGAATCGACGGACTCATTTTACCCGATTTGCCTTTGGCAGAATACGAAAATCATTATCGACCTACTTTTGAAAAATATGGATTGCTTAATATGTTTTTGATCACTCCTCAAACTTCTACGGAGCGTATTCATGAAATAGATAAAGCGAGTAAGGGCTTTATTTATATGGTAAGTAGCGCAAGTACGACTGGAGCAAAATCCGGTTTCGGTATGGAACAGCAAGAATATTTTAAACGAATTTCAGGGCTTAACCTTAACAATCCTCAAATAGTTGGATTCGGAATTAGTAATTCTGAAACTTTTGAAGCTGCTACTCAGTTCTCGAAGGGAGCGATAATAGGAAGTGCTTTCATTAAAATGCTTACTTCTGAAGGAATTTCAGGTATTTTCAATTTCATCAGATCTATCAGAAAGTAACCTCCCTACTTTTTCGTGTTTGTTTTTTCGTAACTTTAGATATAATAATTTTAAATCTGAATATATGGGAAAAGGTGACAAGAAAACGAAACGCGGAAAAATAATAATGGGAACTTCGGGAGTCCTCAGGCCTAAGAAGAAAAGAAAACCCCAACCTCCGAAAAAAGCAGCCAAAAAGAAAAAGTAATTAAATAAAAAAACCCCCTTCGAATTCGAAGGGGGTTTTTGGTTGGTTAAATTAAAGTTACTCTTTGATGAGTCTCTTTACGGTACTGGCTTGTTCACCCACGATGTGTACTACATACACACCCGAGG
>JABDKT010000242.1 GCA_013002065.1 Flavobacteriaceae bacterium | reverse complement strand
CAGTTCCACAGGCTATACCTCCGGTACCACTACAGGTAACTGTAAGAGTGTTTGGCGCCGTTTCAGTAATAACTATAACATCGCCTCGTGGAGTAACCACAGCAGGAGCCGTCCATGCAAGAATCATTTCACCTGTATTAAAAGTAACATTCGCACTGTCAAATTCGTTGTCCGTGAAATAGATGACTGAACCTGCAGGAATGTCTTGAACAGCCACAAAGGAAAGTGCGTCATTCGGCAAGTGATTTACACCTACCACACCCACTAAGGGATCGGAGGAACTTAAATCATCATTAGTGATGCTTCCTGTGGCGTCATTCGGAGAACCGGCATTATACCCAGTTCCAGAAACTATAGTAAGTTCAACAGTTTCGGTGGGTTCCACCATGGTATCTACGACCGGAGTGACGGTCACATTGGTTGAAGTGTTGCCATTGGTAATTACAACCGTACCGGCTGTGGCATTAAAAGTTGCCGCTCCTGTTTGTGTATAATCTGTCGTGAATGCTGCTGACCCCATTACACTGAAGTCAATTGTAATATCTCCTACGGCAGCGGTGTTTAAGCTAAATGTATAGACCAAGGGAGTCCCCGAATCTTCCACAACGCTTGCCGGTGCTACGGTAACCGTTGCCAGAGGCAAAGTAGGTCCGGTAGCAATTATAATATCTGCGAATGGAACTGTCGACAATGCCGCTGTTGCGGTTGCGTGATCCCAGTTCGCTGTATTGGTAAAATTAGCTTGATCCACAGTAACACCGCGCAGTCCAGGTGTATATTCGGTTTTAGCTGGGTTTGTTGCGGGAAATCCGTCAACAACTACTGCACCGGTATAAGCAGAAACAGGGTTGTCATTAGATGGTATGGGTCCACCGGGCCCAGGGCCCAAGAACAATACAGAATCCACTTGGGTAACTCCATTTGATGGATCAGAATCTGTATCGGTATAGGAATATAATGCATCTCCGGTACTTGTTAAGGCAAAATTGCCAGATCCAGCTACATGGGTAGTTGTTCCACAACTTCCACCGTTACAGCTAGTAGTAAAAGTATTGGCGGCGGTTTCGGTGGAAACTACAACTTCACCGCGTGGTAGAATAGCAGTAGAAGTCCACATAATTACAGCTTCACCTGTATTAAAGGCGAGTAAATTGTTCGACCATTCATTTTCAGTAAAATAAATGGTAGTATTCGCCGGTATGTCATCGAGTGCAACAAAAGAAAAAGCTTCATTGACAGTGGTATTGGCACTATTTTCATTGAGACCAACTACAGCTGTTAGAGGTGTTGTTGTTAAAGTATCATCATTCGTAAATGTTCCGGTTCCCGAACTTGGAACTCCCACATCATATCCGGTACCTGAAACTGCTGTTAATATGGCCGTTTCGTTTCCTTCCAGGGTTGTATCTCCCACAGGAGTTAAAATAACTGCTGCGGTTGTACCACCCATTGCTATGTTAACTGTACCAGAAGCGGCGCCAAATGTAGCGGCACCCGATTGGCCATAATCTGTTGGAAAAGTAGCTGTACCACTCACATTGAAGTTCACAGTGGTGGCGACCGCAGCCGGAGCATCCAAAGTAAACGTATAAGTAATTCCCGATCCACTATTTTCTGCTACACTCGCAGGAGATGCGGTTACAGTTAAAACGGGATTTGAACCGGCGAGATTGATATTGTCAAATCGCGTTGTGCTTAAAGATACATTCCCAGCGGTTGTCGTTTGATCGTAATTCGCGGGGTTTTCTAAATTAGCTCTTGAAGTAGGGCCCGGTGATCGTAAAGCGGCTGTATATTCTCTATGATCTCCAGCGGCTGTAAATCCTTGTACCACGATAGCATTCGGATAAACTCCTATGCCAGCATCTGAAGGATCTTCATTTGCCGGTAAGGTACCCAGTCTAAAAATGGCACTATGAACTTCCGTCACACCTGTAGTCCCATCTCCTCCATCTGAATCGGAGTAGATGTACAAGGCCTCGGTACCTGAGGAAGAAATTGTAATACTTGTGCCTAATATTGGTGTCGCAGAACCGCAATCTGGAATTGTTCCATCACAAGCGAGCGTCCAAGTATTGGATGTAACTTCGGCAAAAGTTATAACATCACCTGCTGCTAAACCTGCTGCAGGCGCTGTATAAGTCCAAATTCCTTCGCCCGTGTTAAAAGCGTTTCCGGCATTGCTCCACTCGTTATCGGTAATATAATAAGTTGAGCTACCTGTAATTGCGGTAAGAGCCACTATCGAAAATCCATCTGGAGTCGAACCATTGTAGCCTACAATCGCAAAATCTTGTGCTTGGGTGTTTCCTATAGAGAAACAAGCCAACAGTACTGCAATTAAAAGAGTAATTTTTTTCATAATCGGGTTTGTTTATTGAACGTATTATGTAATATTTTGATAATTAAGCTAATATGTCAAATTTAAATGATACCCATCTGCCTTGTTATACGTAATTCTACGTAATTTTTATCCTAATGCTTAGGTGCAGATATAAGGATTCATCCATCCTGTATAGGTTATTTCTTCAAAATTTTTATAGAGGTCTTCGTGCTTTTCAACAATTATTTCCTCTTTAATATGGTTGTGATATTGAGTTTCATTAAACTCAAATTTTCTAAGTTTGAATGAGGAGGGATGTGACTCAATGAAATGATTACAACTAAGCTTGCCTCTTGGACTGTCTATGGTAAATTCACTTTTGAGATCATCGAAATTCGCTAAGGTGCCGGCTTCAGAATTCACACATTTTTCTACAGTCAATCCCGCTTCATAGCCTAATAAAGAAATTATATTCGGTTGGTTTTCAAAAGCCTGAGTGTAAGAGCTTTTAAAGTTTTTCATTTTTTCGCTCTCATCATCGAATGCCCATGAGGCAATGGAATGCACATTCTCCACGTTTAAATTTTCAGTAACAATGGTAGGATCGGTCATCGTTGGGACGACTAGAATGGGAAGCTTGCCGTTAAATTCGGAATTGGCCAGTGTATCAAAGATTCTTTTCCCTTCATTAAAACTAAATAGTGCAAACAAGAAATCGAATTCTTCGGCTTGCAGCCCTTCGATAAGGCGATGAGGGTCATCCGATTTATAATCTGAGATGCCCACGTAATACCCCACAACTTCACCTCCGTGTTTTGTAAATCCTTGTACAAAACTTTCGGTCATTTGGTAACCTCCATCGTAAAACGAGGAAGCCATAAATACTTTTTTACCCAAATTTTTTGCAGCCCATTCTCCAGAGGTGTATGCCGATTGGCATAAGTTTAAACTGAGGTGAAACACATATGGACTTACGTGTTCTTTTTTCAGAACAGAACCTCCTAAATCCACATGAATTAATAGCTTTCGATAACTATTGAAAAGGGCAACAAACTCATCGAGAAAAAAAACGCTGCAAAAAGAAATGGTAATATCCACATTTTCTTGCAGCACTAATTTCTCGGCTGTTTTCATTAATGATTTGTCGGTAGCATTGCCAATGCCCTCTATTATAAATTGAGGTTCCGGTAACATAGACTGACTAAAGGACAGCTTTAGTCCATTTAGAAAATCCATACCCAAGGCCGGATACATATCCGAACGTGGCACCATGACCCCAATTTTTAACGACATACCTTAATATTAGTTTCTTGATGGAAATATTCCGAAAAGAGCAATTTCGTAATTCAATGCCAACCAAGGTTGCATATTATCGTGCGCCTGACTTCCACCAACGGCTCCGGATGTAACCCCTCCCAAATTTTGTCCGCTAACACCTTCTTCATTAAAGGCTCCGGCATGATTGGAGATAAATTGCCCGGCAGAATTTGCCTCTTCACCGTCCGTATTATTAACCTGCACCGCCGTAGGGTGAGAGTGGTTTGGTATTTGATTAGTGGTTAAGGTTACAGTTTCTTGACCTGCTCTCGATCCTAATTGCCTTGGAGTTAAACCGGGACCGCCAGATCCTCCTCCAGAATGTACTACCACACGACCTCTTAAATCGGGTAGCGCAAAGGTGGTTCTCCCGTCCCCACCGTAAGTAGTTCCTAAAATTGAAAAGAGTGCACTGTTTTGGGCAATTGCTAATAATTGTCCGTTACAATAAGCTAGATCTCGTATGGCAAAATTGCCCGCGAATAAAATGATTTGTCCAATATAAAATTGCATGATTAGTTAGTTTTAGGTGTTAATATTATAGTGATAAATTGAACGTTACATTCAATCTGTTAAAGGCTTTACTGAATTCGGGTTCCAACTTATCGCCCAATTGCGAATGTTGTTCCCAGTGTTTGGAAGTGATAAAAGAACCTTGTTTATTGATGAGTAATTCTGAAAAGGTTGACTTCTCATTATTGCTCACTTTAAAATAAATCCTTGGGCAGAGGTTTCCATCTTGTTCCGGGAAATCGGTTACGAAAGAATACTCTCCAAATTGATTGGTTCGGAATTTCGCTCTATGCCTAAATTTTTTAGAATTTGGAGATAGATGCCAAACCTCGATAAGGGCTCCTGCGATAGGTAGCAGACCTTCTTTACTGAAAATTTTGCCGCTAACCTTGGCTTCCTTACCAAGCAACTCGGTTCGCAAATCGGTTTTTTCTTCCGCGAAAGAATTATAACCTTCAAACGGAGTATCCGTTGAAAAAGCAGTAAGAGTGTTAGAGGATAGAAGTGCTAAACCGGTTGTTGCCAAGGCAGATTTTGCCAAAAACAACCTTCGTGAAGTTGAATGACTCATAATTGATTAGTTAGTTCCTTAAAGCTACGTTTAATATTTCAGATTTTCTAAATTTTTCGATTAAAAGTTCACTTTAAGTTATTCACCGATTATTTTGGGAAGTTATAACCTACAGATATTGACCGCGAAGTTATTTTTAGTAATTTTAATACTCGGATTTAAACTTTATGACCAAAACGCCCCAGCAAGTTCGACTTCATTTAAAAGAATTTACCCAATTACTTTTTTCTTCTGAAACATCGTATATCGAATTGAAGGACGCTCTCGATACTTTTAAAAATCTTCTAATTGAGGTGAGTGAATTGAATTTGGAAAGTGAAGATTCTTCGGAAAATGTCTTACTTAAAAAAGGTAAGGCAATAGGAACTAAATGGGCGGCCATGTGCATCGAGGATCTCATTCGCACCAAGAAGTTCATTTCAGCAGTAAAAAAAGCCATCGATCGTAAATTGGATAAAGACACTTCCAAACCAGTTACCTTACTGTATGCCGGAACCGGTCCCTTTGCTACCTTGGTGCTGCCTCTCACATCTCTTTATTCCCCTCAACAATTACAATTAGTACTGTTGGAGGTAAACGAATTTAGCTTTACTAATTTGTGTTCTCTTTTGAACAAGTTAGAATTAAATGACTATATCCAAACCATCGAAAAGGTCGATGCCACAGAGTACGTGGTAGAAAACCCGAACATTGATATTCTCCTAATTGAATGTTTACAACACGCTTTGCTCCGTGAACCTCAGGTAGCTATTACTTTAAACTTGGTGCCTCAGCTCCAACCCGGTGTCATACTTATTCCTGAAAAAATTTCACTTCATCTATGTTTGGTTAATTCGAGATTGCAATATGAGTCTCTCACAAATCTAGACGCCGAAGGAGAATCTTTTTATGAATCTATATTCGAAGTCTTTACCCTTAATAAAGAATCTTGTTCAAATCCCGAAAGCCTGCTTTCAGAAAAAATGTTTACGATCGATTCGGAAATTAATAAAGAATACAATCAGATTGCTGTTTTTACAGAGATGCAATTATTCGAAGATGAAATCCTGAATTTCAATGAAAGCGGACTTACCCTCCCTTTGACGATTGCAGAAAATCCCGGTTTGAAAATTGGGGATAAGATTGTATCGAAATATCTGCTAAACGAAGATCCTCGTCTAGATATAAAAATAAAGCCCATCGCATAAGACGGGCTTTAAAAAAAAGGCTTTTGTAATTAGCTTCTCGAAGGATAAGTTCCCATTAAAGCTATACAAATGTTGATTCCTAAAAATGGATTTCTGCTATTAAATGGATTACCTCCGCTATTATTCCCTGTATTAAAAGAAGCTAAAGCTTGGCCGGCAGTTGCGTCTTCGTTAAACGCACTGGCATGATTTGCGATATGCTGGCCATTAGCAGTTGCCTCTTCGCCGTTAATTCCACTAACCGGAACTGCCACGGGGTGACTATGCGCAGGAACGTTATTTCCTTGTAATGTGATTTGATACTGACCACTTTTTTCACCCCAAGTGATAGTATCTAGCCCCGGTCCGTTACCAATTCCCACCATAGATCTTCCTCTTAAATCGGGTAAGCCAAAGGTTGTTCTCCCGTCTCCTCCAAAGGTGGTTCCTAACAGAGAGAATAATGCGCTCCATTGGGAAATGGGTAATAATTGTCCTTCGCATTTTGCCCATCCTCTGGGTGCGAAATTAAATCCGAATGCTTGTATTTGTCCTAATATTGGCTCCATAATGTTTTATTTTATTAGTTAGAAGTTGGTATTCCTGTTACGTCCACGATGAGCTCGTCTAAATAAACAGGTATTAATGTATTTCTTCCGGCACTTAAGGTGCAGGTTCCGTATTCGTCGAAGGTTGCTGTTAATATTCCACCACCTTCATAGCGATAATATGCTTCGGATGTATTTGATCTTACTAATACTCCCCATGTTTCTGAAGCTACGTCGTAGCCGGGAATCTTTTTTTCTCCAAGATCAATAAAGGCCATTTGTCCCATGCCGGGAATGTCGAGGAATGCATTTCCTAGATTTTCAAAAACGTGCGAGCCACCTCTTTCGGATATCCTCACAGCGCCTGCATCGGCAGTAATCTGCCATACGTAATTGTTTTTTACTGTTAATGTGTACATATTGTATAGTTTTATATGAATAACTGAGGCTAAATTATTACGAGACAACAACATACACTATCGGTATTAATACGTATTTTTCGTAGGACACAAAAAAACCACCCGACTAGGGTGGTTTTAAATTGTAATGGTTGGATGTATTATTTTTTGACCAATTTTTTTATGACTGAAATGTTTTCAGATTCTACAACTACAAAGTAAACTCCGTTGGCAAATTCTGAAACATCAATCGGCGGATTTCCTTCTATAGATCCCAATGCCATATTCATCAATGTCCTTCCATTTAAATCGAAAATTTGAAGTTTATCCAAGATCCTATTGGATTGATTTACGATAGTCACTTGAAAGTTCGCCGGATTAGGAATCAAAAATATTTGAGTATCTAAATCTTGATCTCCCTGCCCCAAGGTATCACGAACCGTAAGTTCAAAGTCGCAAGTGCCAATATTTCCTTCGGAATCTTCCGCTGTCATTGTGATGGTATAAACTCCTTCGGAAAGCAAGGTTCCTGCCGAAGGACTTTGAGATAGAATAGTCACCGGACTTGTACAATTATCGGTTGCCGATGCAGTTCCATTTCCGAAGTAATCGGGCAACGAATAGGTCGTATTTCCTTGAGGGATGTCAACGGTTTGATCGGCCGGACAACTAACAACAGGAGCTTCGTTGTCCTCAACTATAATATCGAAACTACAACTCACCGTATTTCCGCAGTCATCGATAAAATCGAAACTATTGGTGGTTGTTCCTAAAGGAAAAGTTGAACCGGAGGATAAACCACCCGTTTGATTGATGGTAACCCCTCCGCAGCCATCACTGCCAGTAGGAGCTGTATAATTCACTACAGCATCACAACTTCCGGTATCCGTATTAACCGTAATATTTGAGGAACACGTAAAAGTGGGTGGAGTCGTATCAACCACGGTAATGGTTTGTACACAAGTGGATGCATTACCACTGGCATCTGTAGCGGTCCAAGATCTCGTAATCACTTCGGTATTTCCACAATTTGCCACCGAACTATCGCTCCAGGTCACCGAAGGATTCGGATCACAATTATCGGAAGCAGTCGCAAATCCCGTCCCACTTGGTGAGGTGTCGCCTCCACATTCTACAGTAGCGTTCGTAGGGCAGCCTATGGCCGGCGCAATACTATCGGTTCCCATAGGTAAAACAACCGGATTACTACCCCAAGTGGAATTACAAGCCGAATTGTTCGAATCTTCTATGCTTACATTATAAGAGTTCGGTGCCAAATTAGTGAATACGCCATTACCTGTTTGAGTTATAGGAGCACCCGGAGGCGCTGTAGGAGTAATGGTGTAATCTATGGTTGTACAAGTAGAACAGCTAGCATTAATCGTCAACGTTCCGTCATTGGATGTAGGGCAGGAGGGCGGATTTGTGGTCACACTAATTATTTGAATGACACAGGCTGGCGCCGAAAACAAGGGTGACTCCCACAATCCACGACCAAAAGTTCCTGCTCTTATTTTCGCATTGGTATGATTAATCTCTAAATCATAAATAGGAACATTGGGCAATCCAGTGTTGAAACCTGTCCATGCTGTCGAATCGTCCGTATAAAATACTCCAATGTCGGTACCTACATAGATGGCGTCCATGGGAGAACCGCCTGTATTTTCATAAGCGATGCACAATGCCGGCACGTTGGGCAAAGTACCCGAAATATTTGTCCAAGATCCACCGGCATTGGTCGATTCATATACTTTTTGACCTGCAGTATAACCACTTACTGTAACCCAAACCCGATTTGCGTTCGCGGGATCTACGGCTATATCTGTGACAGTCAATGTTGACCATGGGCCTGAGATGGTAGACCAACTTCCTCCGGTATTGGAAGAGGTTTGTAGTACATTATTGTTGGCCGCGTAAAGCCGTGCGGGATTATTAATTCCAACTGCGAATGCTCCACGACCATCCGACCCTAAATTGGTCCAGTTTGTTCCTTGATTCGTACTTCGGTAAACATCGTCATACCCTCCATAAATAATATTTGGATTGCTGGCGTCCATGGCATAAGGGGTTACCCATGCTCCGGTAGAACCTGCCGGTTGTATGCCGGTATTTGTCGAACCTCCGTTTGTCGATCGCTGTAAACCACCATTCTGAAAACTATAGTACATGGTATTATTGTTATTGTAATCGATCATGCAATCCATCCCATCACCACCTAAAATATGCTGTATGGTAGTAGAACCGGTATATAGATTAGATCCATTGTCTTGAGTTCCACCCACGATTAGATTTTGGTTGGCCTCAACACCTGCGATTTTATAAAATTGCATGATTTGTAGTCCGCTCCATATATTACTCCAGCTTTGTCCGTCGTTACTGCTCACCGATATTCCACCATCACTTCCGCAGTAAAGATTATTGTTCAATGGATTGTATACAAGTTCATGAATGTCGGCATGCACATATTGAAATGCTCCGGGTGGTTCAAACCAATTAGTGATACAGCTCATTGTAGCTCCACCATTGGTCGATCTCCAAACATTGATTCCTCCGGTGATAACATTGTTAGCATCGCCCGGATTAACGGCAATCGCCAAATCGTACCACGACTGACTCGCATTATCGGTTCCCGCCGTGCTATATCCTAATATATTAGGTGTGGTGGACATGGTAGAAAAGCTCGCTCCGGAATTCGTTGAACGATAAAGACCTTTATAATTACTTGAACCTGCTGGTCCGGATAAGTAATAAACGTAGTTGACGTTGGCAGGACTAACAGCAATTTCCGATCGATCTTCTCCCGTAGGAAGTCCGGAAGTAACCAATGTCCAGGAGGTACCAGTATTGGTCGACCTATAAAAACTATTGGAAGTTGTGGCATACATCGTAGCCGGACTACCGGGTTTAAATTCTATATCTCTAAAACTACCTCCCTGAACGGTAGACCATGTATTCCAGCCGTCGATGGTTTTTAAAATACCCACGTTTGTTACGGCAAACATGGTGTTACTATTAGTAGGGTGCATTAAGAGTTTATACCCTCTCACGAAGCTAGATACTCCCCAGGTTAATCCAGTTGCGTTCCAGGTTGCCCCGCCATCGGTAGACTTCATAATTCCAATAGAGAAAGTGTTAGCTCCATCTCCGTCACCCGTGAGTACATACACAGTATTAGGAGAAGTATGGTCTACAGCTATCCCGGAAATTCCCAGACTA